>DASRJG010000129.1:0-36397 GCA_035649595.1 Candidatus Polarisedimenticolaceae bacterium | reverse complement strand
CGGTACATCTCGTCCTCGTCCACGCCCCCCAGCTTCTGGAGCGCGTCGAAGATCGGGAGCGCGGGCCAGGACCGTCGCGTGATCCGCGCCGCGGTCCCCGCGGGGAGGATCCGCGGAAGGTTGTCGGTCAATCCGCCGCCGGTGATGTGCGCGAGCCCCCGGATCGCTCCCTTCGCGAGCGGCTCGGAGAGCGCCCGAAGGTACGAGCGGTGCGGCGCGAGCAGCGTGTCCCCGACCGTCTCCGTGAGCCCCTCGATCCTGTCACCCGGGCGCAAGCCCGCGACCTCGAAGAGGATCTTTCGCGCGAGCGAGTAGCCGTTCGTGTGGAGCCCCGCCGACGGGAGCGCGATCAGGCGGTCGCCGACACGGATCGCGCGGCCGTCGATCGCGCGCGCGCGATCGACGATCCCGACGATGAACCCCGCGAGGTCGTAGGTGCCGTCGGCGTAGAAGCCGGGCATCTCCGCCGTCTCCCCCCCGAGGAGCGCGCAGCCGTTCTCGCGGCACCCCGCCGCGATTCCCGACACGACGGAGGCGAGCACGTCGGGGGAGAGTCGACCCGTCGCGACGTAGTCCAGGAAGAACAGGGGGACCGCCCCCTGGACGAGGATGTCGTTGACGCAGTGATTGACGAGATCGCGGCCGACGGTGTCGTGCCGCCCCATCATGTGCGCGACGATCAGCTTCGTCCCGACGCCGTCGCACGAGGCGACGAGGACCGGCTCCGCGATCCCGGCCAGGTCGGGGGCGAACATCCCGCCGAACGCCCCCAGGTCGGCGAGCACCCCCGGAGTCCGCGTCGCGTGGAGCATCGCCCTGATCCGCCGGAGACCTTCGTCCTGCGCGTCGATGTCCACGCCCGCGTCGCGATAGGTCAGTCCGGGCTTCTTCCGCTCGCTCATCCGTCGGATCCTATCGTCCCGCGGGATCGCCGGCGGCCGGAAGCTCCGGTCGCGGCGGTTCCCGAATCGCAACTAACGCCGGCTCTTCTCGAAGAGCCGGAGCTGCCCCTCTCCTTCGCGGGGAACGGGGACCGGGTGCCGGTCGGTCCAGCAGGCGGTGCACCAGCGCTCCTCCTCGCCGCCGATCGCCCGCATCATCCCCTCGAGGCTCAGGTACGCGAGCGAGTCGGCGCCGACGAAGCGGCGGATCTCCGCGACCGACTTCGTCGAGGCGATCAGCTCGTCGCGGCGCGGCGTGTCGATCCCGTAGTAGCACGGACCGACCGTCGGCGGGCACGAGATCCGGAGGTGCACCTCGCGCGCCCCGGCATCGCGGCACATCTGAAGGATCTTCTTGCTCGTGGTGCCGCGCACGAGGCTGTCGTCGATCAACACGATCCGCTTCCCCGCGAGCGTCTCGCGGATCGGGTTGAGCTTGACCCTCACGCCGAAGTTCCGGATCTGCTGCGACGGCTCGATGAAGGTCCGTCCGACGTAGTGGTTCCGGACGAGGCCCAGCTCGAACGGGATCCCCGACGCGGCGGCGTACCCGAGGCCGGCGTAGGTTCCGGAGTCCGGCACGGGGACGACCAGGTCGGCTTCGGCCGGGTGCTCCCGCCACAGCTCCTCGCCGAGGCGCTTGCGCACCGCCTGGACCGACTGACCGAACACCGCGCTGTCGGGGCGGGCGAAGTAGACGTGCTCGAAGGCGCAGGGGGCGGGGCGCATCGGCGCGAGGGGCTTGAACGAGTGCACCCCCGCGACGTCCACGACCACGATCTCCCCGCGCTCGATCTCGCGGACGTTCTCCGCGCCGAGCAGATCGAAGGCGCAGGTCTCGCTCGCGAGGACCCAGGCGCCGTCGACGCGCCCGAGCGAGAGCGGGCGGAACCCCATCGGGTCGCGGACCGCGATCAGGCGCCCCGGGACGAGGAAAAGCAGGGAGAAGGCGCCGTGCACCGCGCGGACCGCCTCCACGATCGCGTCCACCACGTCGGCCGCCCGCGAGCGGGCGATCAGGTGAAGGAGGACCTCGGTGTCGGTCGTGGTCTGGAAGATCGCCCCGTCGGCCTCCAGCTCCGCGCGGATCGCCGCGGCGTCCACCAGGTTCCCGTTGTGCGCGACCGCGATCGGGCCCCGGTGGTGCTGGAGCAGGAACGGCTGGGCGTTCGCGGGATTGGAGTCCCCCGCCGTCGAATAGCGCGTGTGGCCGATCGCGACGCGCCCCGGGAGCTGCTCGAGGACCTCGCGCGAGAAGATCTCGGCGACGTGCCCCATCCCGCCGCGGCGGGTGAGGCGCGGTCCCTCGGCCGCGACGATTCCGGCCGATTCCTGCCCGCGATGCTGGAGCGCGTAGAGACCGAGGTAGGACAGCTTGGCCGCTTCGGCGTGTCCGAAGATGCCGACGATGCCGCACATGGTCAAACGATTCTAGCAACCGCGTCAATCACGCCGGAAACGCCCTCGCGAAGATCGCGTCGACGTGCCGGAGCGCGCGCGCGGGATCGAAGCAGGCGTCGAGCTCCGCGGGCGCGAGCGCGGCGGACACCTCGGGGTCGGCGGCGAGCAGATCGCGGAACGAGCCCTCGTCGGCCCAGACCTTCATGGCGTTCCGCTGCACGATCGCGTACGCCGCCTCGCGCGTGAGCCCCTTCGCCGCGAGCGCGAGGAGCACCCCCTGCGAGAAGACCAGGCCGCGCATCCGCGCGAGGTTCTCGCGCATCCGCTCCGGGTAGACGAGCAGGCCGTCGACGATCCCTGTCAGGCGGTGGAGCATCGTGTCGCACAGCGTGGTCGCGTCGGGGAAGATCACGCGCTCGACCGACGAGTGGGAGATGTCGCGCTCGTGCCAGAGCGGGATGTCCTCCAGCGCGGCGGTCACGTAGGCCCGGACGACCCGCGCGAGACCGGAGACGTTCTCGCAGCCGATCGGGTTCCGCTTGTGCGGCATGGAGGAGGACCCCTTCTGGCCCGACGCGAACGGCTCCTCGACCTCGCGCACGTCGGTGCGCTGGAGATGACGGATCTCGGTCGCGATCCGGTCGAGGGACGACGCGAGGATCCCGAGGGAGGCGACGAGCTGCGCGTGGCGGTCCCGCGGGATCACCTGCGTCGCCAGCGGCTCGACCGCAAGGCCCAGCCGCGCGAGCACCTCGGCTTCGACCCCGGGATCCAGGTGCGCGTAGGTCCCGACGGCGCCGGAGAGCTTTCCGTAGCGGACGTGCTCGCGCGCCGCCAGGATCCGCTCCCGGCTCCGCGCGATCTCGTGGTACCAGCCCAGGAGCTTGAGCCCCAGCGTGTACGGCTCGGCATGGATGCCGTGCGTCCGGCCGACCATGACCGTGCGCTTGTGCTCGACCGCGCGCCGCCTTAGCACCTCGAGCATCCGATCGAGCCCCGCGAGGAGCAGATCGCAGGCGCGCACCAGGAGGAGGGCGTTGGCGGTGTCCACGACGTCGGAGGAGGTCAGCCCGTGATGGATGTGACGGGCGGCCGGTCCGACCCGCTCGGCGACGCTCTGGAGGAAGGCGATGACGTCGTGCCGGACCTCGGCCTCGATCGCCTCGATCCGCTTCGCGTCGAAGCCCGCGCGCGCGCGGATCGCCTCGAGGTCCTCCTTCGGGACCAAGCCGCGCCCGGCGAGGGTCTCGGTCGCCGCGAGCTCGACGCGGAGCCAGGTCGCGTACTTCGTCTCGTCGCTCCAGAGCGCCGCCATCTCGGGTCGCGTGTACCGCGCGATCATCGGCTCATATCTCCACCACGGGGGTCGCCGCGCACCGCGCCGCGACCCTCATGTCGTATCGCGTCCGCCCCGCCCGCGCGAGCGCGGTGCTCACGGCGGCTCGCGCGAGGGAGCCGGTGTTGTTGCTCTCCGACAGGTGCGCGAGGACGACCGCCTGGCAGTCGTCGTCCACGACCTCCGCGAGGAGCGCCGCGGCCTCGTCGTTGGAGAGGTGCCCCAGGCGCCCTCCGATCCGCTGCTTCAGCGCCCAGGGGTAGGGGCCCTGGAGGAGCATCCCGTCGTCGTGGTTCGCCTCGACCATGACGACGTGGCAGCCGCGCAGCCGCTCGACCACGAGCGTGGTCGCGTGGCCGAGATCGGTCGCGATCCCGACGCGGACTCCGGCGGCGGACAAGACGAACCCCACCGGGTTCGCCGCGTCGTGCGGCACCGCGAACGGATCGACCGCAACACCGTAGGCCTCGAAGCGGACCCCCGGCTCGAGCGGGTGCCAGGCCGGAAGGTGGCGCGGCGCCAGGTTCAGCGCCGCCAGCGCCTCGGGGGTCGTGAACACCGGCACGCGATGCTTCGCGGCGAACCGCGGAAGGCCGCGGGCGTGGTCGTGATGCTCGTGGGAGAGCAGGATCGCCGCGAGGGACGCGGGGGCGACCCCCGCGCCTTCGAGCCGCAGCGTCAGCTCCCGGGCCGACAGTCCGGCGTCCACGAGGACCGTCGTCGTCCCGAAGGCGACGAGCGTGGCGTTCCCCGACGAGCCGCTGCCCAGCGGGAGAACGCGCACCATCACCGGACCCCGGTGTGCCCGAACCCTCCGGCCCCGCGCGCGCTGTCCGGGAGCTCGGAGACCTCCTCGAGCACGACCTCCGGCAGGCGGTGGATCACCATCTGCGCGATCCGGTCCCCGCGCGCGATCGTCACCGGCGCCGCGCCGTGATTGATCACGATCACGCCGATCTCCCCCCGGTAGTCGGCATCGACCGTGCCGGGCGCGTTGAGCAGGGTCACGCCGTCGCGGAGCGCGAGCCCGCTGCGCGGCCGGATCTGCGCCTCGAACCCCGTGGGAAGCGCGATCGAGAGGCCGGTGGGGACCAGCGCCCGCTCCCCCGGCCGGACGACGAGGTCCTCCGCGACGCAGGCGCGGAGGTCGAACCCCGCGGCGTGCGCGCTCGCGCGCGCCGGGAGCGGGAGCCCGGCCGACGCCGCCGTGCGGCGCAGAGCCACCCGGACCGCGGTCACAGCGACAGGCCCGCGCGCACCGACCGCAGCGCGCGCGTCCGCCCGACTGCGGCGAGGACGATCGTCCTGGGGCGGAACACGAGCTTCGCCACGCCGTGCACGCTCGCGCGCGTCACCCGGTCGAGGCGTCCGAGGATCTCCGCCATCGTGAACGTCCGGCCGTGATAGATCTGCTGCCGCGCGATGTTCGACATCCGGCTCGACGTGGACTCGAGCGAGAGCATCAGGCTCCCCTTCAGGTGCTCCTTCGCGATCTCCACCTCGCGCGCGCTCGGCCCCGCCGAGGCGAGCCCGCGGAGCTCGTCCCGCACGACCGCGAGCACCTCGTCCCCCTTGTCCGGGCTCGTCCCCGCGTAGACCATCATCACGCCGCTGTCCCGGAACGCGTTGACGGCGGAGTACACGCTGTAGGCGAGCCCCCGCTCCTCGCGCACCTTCTGGAAGAGGCGCGAGGACATCGTCCCGCCGAGGAGCGCGTTGAGGACGAACAGCGGGTAGCGGTGCGCGTAGCGCTCCGGGAAGGCGGGGACGCCGAGGAGGAGGTGCAGCTGCTCCAGCTCCGACTTCGCCCGGGTCACCACCCCTCCCCGGGGCCGCGGGCGGCCCGCGTCGGCCGACCGCCGCGCTCCCGTCTTCATCCCGCCGAACGCCTGGCGGACGAGCCGCGAGAGCCGGGCGTGCTCGAGGTTCCCGGCCGCCACGATCAGGAGGTTCTCCGGGACGTAGATCCGCCGGAAGTACTCCAGCAGGCGCTTGCGCGAGAGCCCGCGGATCGTCCCCTCCGTCCCCTGGATCGGGCGCCCGAGAGCGTGCCGCGGGTAGAAGTGGTTCGCGAACAGGTCGTAGACGAGCTCCTCGGGCGCGTCCTCGACCATCCGGATCTCCTCGACGATCACCTTGCGCTCGCGCTCGAGCTCGGTCGCGTCGAAGAGCGGCCTGAGCACGATGTCGGAGAGCAGGTCCACCGCCTCCGGGACGCTCTGGTCGAGCACCTTCGCGTAGAAGCAGGTGTATTCCTTCGAGGTGAACGCGTCCATCTGCCCGCCCATCGCGTCGACGGCGAGCGCGATCTCGCGGGCGGAGCGGTTCTCGGTCCCCTTGAACACGAGATGCTCGATGAAATGGGACGCGCCGTTGAGCCCCGGGGGCTCGTGGCGGCTCCCCCGCCGCAGCCACACCCCGAGCGTCACCGAGCGGACGTGGGGCATGCGCTCGGTCAGCAAGGTGATCCCGTTGGGAAGGATCTCCTTGCGGATCGTCTCTCGTGTCATCCAGCGGGCCTCGCGGCGCGCGCCGCGGGAAGCGCGGCGCGGAAGGGGCGCGAGTATAGCAGGCGGCCCCCTTCGGTCAGCGAGGCGGGAAGCTGGGCGTCGAGGAGTTGGGCGCGCGGTTCTGGCGGTTCTGTCCCGCGGGCTGTCCCGCCGCGCCGCCGAGCCGGTCGAGGTCGAACACCGAGAAGGCCCACTCGTTGTACTCGCTCTTGTCGCGGTAGACCCGGAACGGACGGTCCGTGCAGCGCGACTTGACCCCTGCGATCGGGAGCCCCGAGACCTCGCTCGAGCCGTCGTCCTTCGTGACGATGTCCGGGATCCCCACCGGGACGTTCCCGTTCGGTCCGGGGGACTCCTGGCCGACCTCGGGGGACGCGTTCATCGCCGGCGTCGTCGGGTCGAGCAGGCCCCCGCCCGGGCTCTGGTACAGGAGCTGCCACTTGCCGCCGCGGACGAGCGGGTCCTTCCAGAGGCGCCGGGCGAAGTACTGCCCCTTCTGCCCCGGCTCGAGGAGCTCCTTCATCTCGTTCGGGAGCTTCCCCTTGTCCTTCTGGAATCGCTTCAGCGCGCGCACGAGGTCCTGCGCGCGGAACATCATCTCGGCCTCGTTGTCCCGGCGGATGACGTCCGCCCACTTCTGCGCGGCGATCCCGGAGAAGATCATCATGATGGCGATCCCCGCCATCAGGGCGACCATCATCGCCCCGCGCTGACGCGACGCGCGCCGGGGCTTCGTCACGGGCTCCCCGCCAGCGGCGAGATCGTGACGTTGATCGTGTCCGGGACCGACTGCGCCGCGCACTCGTACGCCCCGTTCACCAGGTTGCCGGTGCCGCGATCGGTGACGACGAGGGTGACGGGATAGGTCCGCGGCGTCTGATCCACCGTGTACTTGCAGATCGCCGTCGACCCGTTCCCCTGCGGGAGCGCGATGCTCCCGTTCCCGCAGTTCCAGGTGTAGGTCTCGATCTGGGTCTCGGGGTCGGTCGAGAGCCGGCCGTCCACGAGGAAGTTCACCGTGGACCCGGCGAAGCCGAACGACTGCTGGCTGTCCGCACCGGCGATGACCGCGGTCGGCAGGGTGTTGTCCTCGCATCGCACGGCGGTGATCCGGTACGGGATCGTCTGCTGCGCGCGATAGGCGACCGGCTGCCCCGCCTCGAACTGGTTGGGGGCGTCGGGGTCGTCGGTGATCAGGAGCGTGACCGTCAGATCCTGGAGGTTGACGAACGCCGGACTGGTGTCGGAGGGGAAGGAAAGCCCGGAGGTGCCCGGCCCCTCGATGACGATCGGGTTGTTCAGCGGATCGTCCGGGTTCGTGGAGGTGATCACCCACTTCCACATCGTGATGAAGTCGTCGTTGTCCGGGTCGCTCGAGCCGCTGCCGTCGAAGACCACCGGCTTGCCCGAGGCCTGCTCGTGCTGCGGCGACGCCGCGATCCCGGGGTTGGGCGGACGGTTGACCGGCGTCGTGGACTTGGTCACCGTGATCGTCTTCGTCAGCGAGGCGGACGTTGCGGTGATCTCGATCTCGGCCGCGTCGCTCGAGGAGACGGTGAGCACGTCCGTCGCGATCCCGGCGTTGTTGGTCTTGACCGCCTTGTTCGCCGAGCCCAGGACGCCGCCGTTGTTGCTGAAGAAGACGTCGATCCCCTGCTGCGGGACGCCGTTCGCGTTCAGCACGGTCGCCACGATCGAGGTCTGCGCCGAATCGATCCCCTGCGCCGGATCGATCATGACCACTCCGGGCTTGGCGACGAGGCTCATCGTGAAGTCGGCGCCCGCCGTGAGGGGGGAGTCCTCGCAACCGGTGGTCAGTGCGGCGACGACGGCGAGCGCCAGGAGGGCCGCCGTCGGGGTTCGCAGTGTGGTTCTCATCGCCTCGTCTCCTCGAGACCGTCCGGGGGACGGTCGTCAGAATTCTCCGTAGCTCCTGCCGTCGAGCGCCCGCCCCTCCGCCCCGCTTCGCACGTTGGCGATCCCGGGCTCGGTGGAGATGTCCTCCTCGGCGTCGAGCTCCGCCGGCTCGGTGATCCAGGTGTCCGGGCTGTCGGTGAACGGGTCCCGCGGAATGATCTGGAGGTAGTGGTCCTCCACCAGCGCCGTCAGGTCGGACGGGTACTTCCCCTTGTCCGCGAAGTACTGGTTGATCAGCGTGCGCATCGTGTACAGGTCCTGCTGCAACGCCGCCTCCTTCGCCTTGACGATGCTCCTCCTGTAGTTCGCCACCGCGGCCGCCGACAGGATGCCGATGATCGCGCAGACGACGAGGAGCTCGACGAGCGTGAAGCCCCGGTCGCGCGTCTTCGCGCCGGGCCTACCATTCCACATAGTGCGACCCGTCGAGCGCCACCGCCTCGCTCCTGGAATGTACGTCGAAGATGTTGATCCCATCGGTGCCGAGCGAGCCCGGCCGGTCCCGGCTGGACCGGGTCGCCCAATCGGTCTTTCCCGTGATCGGGTCCTTCGGCAAGCGTCGAAGGTATTTCACTTTCGTTCCGGCCGCATCCCCGAGGTCGTACCCCTCGTAGAGCCATTCCAGCTTTTCGGGGTACATCTCCTCGTTGGTCGCGTTCATCTTGGTCCCGCGCATCCCGGGGTTGTGCTCGGCGTCCCATTGGAAGCGGTCGATCGCGGTGCGGATCTCACGCAGCGCCTGGCGGAGCTCCAGCTCCTTGCGCCGCTTGACCCAGGTGTTGGCGACGGGGACCGCGACCCCGGCGAGCACGAGGATGATCGCCGAGCAGCAGACGAGCTCGATCAGGGTGACCCCCGCCTCCCCCGCGCTCCGACGTCCTCGTCTCCACAACACGATCGATCCTCCTCCTAGGGTGCGACCGAGACCGGCGCGGTGAGGAAGCTCGCCGGAACGTTCCGCGCCTGGGGATCCTTCACCGAGGCGCCCGCCCAGGCGAAGCCGCAGTCCCCGGGATTGATCGCCTGGAACTGGAAGGTGGCGAGCGTTCCGGCGCCGGAGATCCCCTCGCCGCCGCCCAGGCGGGAGAGGCCGACGACGATCTCCCCGCCCCCGTTCGCGTCGTTGGCGAGGAAGACCGTGTTCGCCCCGTCCCCGTTCAGGAAGGGGCCCTGCACCGCGGGCGGGACGAACTCGAGGACCTGCCGGTTGTAGCGGAGGTGGAAGGGGACCGAGCCGACGTTGGTCGCGTTCTCGATCCGCGCCTCGACGATCACCCGGTCGCCGACGCGAAACGAGGGCGCGGAGGGGACGAGGCGCACCGTCGCCGGACCGACCGCGGGCGGCGTCTCCGGAGCCGCGTTCTCGTCGACCGTCTCGCCTCCCGCGGTCTCCGAGGGAGTCTCCTCGGTCGGCGGCGCCTCCTGAGGGCTCCCCTCGGGGGTCGGCACCGGGACCGGAACCGTCGTCCCGCCGCCTCCCCCGCCTCCGCCGCCGGGGGCCGGGGCGGGCACCGGGGCCCCCTCGCGGCCGTGCTCGATCACGGGTCCGGTTCCGGACTTCTGCGCCTCGGGGCTCGCTACGGGGGGCAGATACGGCTTGGCCGGGTTCGGGGCGATCTCGAGCGACTTCCCGTTGTCCTCCGGCTCCTGGAACGGCGAGACCCCCATGACGCCCCGCACCGATCCGCGCAGGCGCATGTTGTCCTCGGTCCCGACCCACAGCGTCTGGAGGTCGTCCTCCTGGATGTCCGGGATGCGGACGATGTACGGGGTCAGCGTGAGGACGATGTCGGTCTCCTGGCGGTCGATGTTGCGCGTCGAGAAGACGTCCCCGATCCCGGGGATGTCGGTGATCCCGATGACCCCGGACTTCGAGGTGGTGTCGTCGCGCTTGATCAGGCCGGCGAGCAGGTTCGACTCCCCGTCCCGGAGCCGGATGACCGTCTGCACCTGACGCGTGCCGATGATCGGCTGCGTGACCCCGGTCCCGAGATCGACGGTCCCGGCGAGGTTGGAGACCTCGACCTGGACCTTGAGGGTGACCTCTTTGTTGTGGTGGACCCGCGGCTCGATCTGGAGCGTGATGCCGACGTTCTGATAGGTGAACGAGGTGATGGGCACGATGTTGCCGCCGACCGTCTGCGAGCTGTTGAACGACGTGTTCGGGATCGGCACGCGGTTCGCGATGACGATCTCCGCCTTCTCGCCTTCGCTGACCCGGAGCTGCGGCTGCGCGATCGCCTTCGTGTCGGTGTCGGACTTGAGGAAGTTGAGGACGACGCTCGGGATCGGCCCGATCAGCCAGTTCCCCTTCTGCTTGAGCGTCGAGAGGTTGTTGAGCGGGACCGAGGACTTCCCGTCCTGGAAGGTCAGCGACAGCGACTTCGAGGAGAGGTCGATGCCGAGCGTCTGGAGGGTCTTCCGGTTGATCTCCATGAGCTGGACGTCGATGATCACCTCGCCCTTGGACTTGTCGTTGGACTCGATCAGCTTCTCCGCGATCGCCACCTTGTCCGGCGTGTCCTTGATCGACACCGAGTTGAGGGCGTCGTTCTCGGCCACCTGGCGGGAGTTGAGCAGCGTCCGGATCACCGCGACGACCTGCTTGGTCTCCGCGCTCGAGAGATAGAAGGTGCGGATGACCTGGTCCTCGAGGACCTGGCGGGTCTGGCGGTTGTCGGGGGCGATCAGCAGCGTGTGCTCGTCGATGACCTTGTAGAAGTTCTTCGTCTGGAGCATGAGGATGTCGAGGGCCTTCTCGATCGTCACGCTCCCGATCTCGATCGTCATCGGCTTGTTGAGGTCGGTCTTCTCGTCGTAGATGAAGTTGATCCCCGACGCCTTGCCGATGACGTCGAAGATCTGCCCGATCGGCCTGTCCCGGAACTGGACCTGGATCGGGATGTTCGACTTCGCCGAGAGCTTGGGGGGCGCGAGGGCGTCCTTCTTCGCCTGCTCCTTCATCCGCTGGATCTCGGAGGGCTGCTCGTCCCGGCGGCGGATCATCGCGAGCGCCTTGTCGAGCTCGTCGGCCGCGTGCTGGTTGCCGGGGTAGAGGAGCAGGGTCTGCTGGTACTCGGCGACGGCGAGGTCCCACTGCGCCGACTTCGCGTAGCGCTTGGCCTTCTCGAAGTGCTGCGCGGAGGCCTTGAGCTTCGCCCGCGCGAGCGCGATGTCGTAGCGCGAGTTCCCGGGGTCGAGGGCGGTCGCCTTGCTGTAGTTCAGGACCGCCTGGTCCCAGTTCTCGCGCCGCGCCTCGTGCTCGGCCGTGTGGAACGCCTTCGAAGCGGCGCACCCGGTGGCCGCGAGGATCAGCAGCGCGAGCGCCGCTCCCATCCAGCTTCTCATGCTCGACCCCTACTTCCCCCGCAGGAGGGGCAGCTCCCGCGATTGACCCTTGAACCTCGGATCGACGTAGCTGATGATGACGGACTCGTAGCGGATCTCGTCGATCCGGAAGTCCTTCTTCACGATCTCGCCGGCCTTCGCGACGATGGTGCCGGTCGAATCGCTCAGCGCCGCGATCCTCCCGTTCGGCGGCCCCACGAACCCCAGGAACTGGAAGGTGATCACCGGGGGCTGGGGCGGGAGCGGAGGCGTCGGGTGCTCCCGCTCGTAGGCGGCGCGCTGCTCGGCCTCGATCCGCTGGCGCTCCGCCTCCGCGGCGGCGCGCGCCTCCGCCTCGCGCTGCGCCTTCGCGGCCGCGGCCGCCTCGGCCTTCAGGCGTCTCACCTCCGCCCACGACGGCGGGCGCTGCCCGTACTTGAACAGGTCCCGCCCCCGCGCGTCGTACGCGACGACCGACTTGGTGAGCTGGTCCATGTGGACGACGGGGACCGCCCCGAGCGCCCCCTCGCGCTTGGCGTCCGCGTGCTTGACCGACGCGGCGGGCGGCTCCTCGGGGGGAGCCGGGGACCAGGCGCGCCAGAGCCAGAAGGCGGCGGCGAGGGCCAGCCCCGAGACGAGCGTGATCTCCCGGCGCGTGAGGCTGCGGGCCATCAGGATCTCCGCGCCGCCGCGCCCGGCTTCTTGCCGATCGCGTCCACGTCGGCGTCCGGGGCGATGAAGTAGGTGGCGAGCGTGATGTTCAGCTCGACGACGTCCGTGGATTTCCCCGTGCCGAGCGCGACGCGCTCGATGATGAGGAAGTTGTCGGAGCTCTCGACCGCCTGGATGAACTTCCGGAGGCTCGTGTAGCCGCCGGCCAACGGGACGACGATGGCGAACCGCTCGAGCGCGCCGTTGTCCACCGACTCGTTCTCGTACTGCACGCGATCGAACGCGATGCCGAACTCGCGGACGAGCTTCGCGATCTCGAGCTGGACGGCGATCATCCGGCGCTGGCGGGTGGAGAGGACGTCCTGGGCGAGGCGCTTCATGTCGTCGCGCGCCCGCTCGAGCGCCTCGCGGTACTTCTCTTTCGCGAGCACCTCGCGCTCCCGGTCGCGGACCAGCTTCGCCTGCGGGCTCGATTGGTCGGTCAGCTCGTGGTGGCGGACGACCTTCGGGCGGACGATCAGGACCGACGCCGCGGCGTTGACGAGCAGGAGCGCTCCGAGGACCAGCAGGATCTTCCCGCTCTCCTCGCGCACGTCGAACCGCCGCCGGGGCTTCGCCGTCATTGGAGGTTGTCCAGGGCCGAGGGGGGCGCCTCGCCCCCTTCCTCGGCCGCCTTCCGCGCCGCGTCGAGGACGTGCGGGATCGCCGGGTGCTCGCCTCCGAGGCGTCCGTCGGGGTCGTAGAGGAACCGGAGCTGGAACTTGACCTCGTCGACGCCGGGGCTCGACTCGCTGCGGATCGGCTCGACGTCGGCGAAGTGCGGGTCCATGATCAGCGCGCGCTCGAGCTCGAGGAAGGCCTCGAGGCTGTGGGCGGTCCCCTCGACGTCGACCGGGACGGTCCCCTCGAACGTCGCGGTGCGTCCCCGCGATGCGGCCTCCCGCGTCCCGTACACGGGGCGGATGGCGCTCATGCGGACCTCGTAGGGGACGATCTTCTCGAGCGTGTTGAACAGGCGCGTCCACGAGAGCCCGCGGCGGAGGAGGATGTCGTTCGCCTTCTCGGCCTGGATCCCCATCGTCTTGAGGTCGAACGCCCGGGCCGCGACGGTCGCCGCCTGCTCGCGCCCGTCGAGCTCCTGCATCCGCCGCTCGACCGAGCCGATGGTCGCCTCGATCGCGTCGAGCCTCTGGGCCGCCCGCACGTACGTGTGGACGTTCCAGGCGCTGAACGCGGCCACCGCCGCGAGGAGCAGGCCGTGCGCCGTCCAGATCGGCGTGTTGTTGCGGAACGGCCGCGACGCGAGGTTGAGCTCGAGCGCGCGCATCATGCCGCCCTCCCAGCCGCCGCGCCGAGGGCGGGGGCGAGGCGCTGCCCCTCTCCCGTCCCCAGCGCCATGCGCGGCGGGATGTCGAACATCGCCGCGGGATCGACCGCACGCACCGAGCCGATCCCGATCCGCTCGAGGAGCGCGGCGACCTCGCCGAAGTCCGGGTCGATCGCCCGCACGAACACCGTGCCCACGCCGCCGCCGGAGAGCTTCTCCTCGTAGTAGGAGAACGACGACGCCAGCTCGCGCCCCATCACCGCGAGCCTCGGGGCGGTGTCGTCGTCCTCCCCGCCCGCGTAGGTCTTGCAGCGGAAGAACACCGCGCGATCGGCGCGGACGATCATGAGCGTGAAGTAGTTCCGCGTGCAGTTGAGGAGGGCCGCGTCCGATCCCCCCGCCACCGCGCGGGCCATCTCCGGCCGCGCCAGGTTGAACAGGCTGGGGGTGCACAGGTCCACGAGCCCGGGCCGCGCGCCGACCGCCTGGAAGGCGGTCTCGTACTGCTCGACCACCGAGCGCAGCATCACGGCGACGAGCAGGTGCAGCTCCGGCCCGGGACCCGGGAGGGGCCAGCTCGAGATCACGGCGTCCTCGAGGCGGAACGGGACCGAGCGCCGCAGCTTGAAGCGGAGCAGCTCGTTGAGCTGCTTGCGGTTGGGGGGACGCTCGGGGAGGGTCACGATCGAGACCTTCGCGAGGTTGTCGGGGAGGATCAGCGACACCTTCCCCGCCTTGGTCCCGGACCTCTCGAGCAGGTCCTTCACCTGCGCGGTCATCTCGCCCAGGGATCCGAGGTTCGGACGGAAGATCGAGGCGCCGACCGCGTGCTCGGGGGCGGGCTGCACCCGAAACGCCTCCAGCGACGGGCGCGAGCGCCCCCGAGGCCGGACCCGCACGAGCGTGAGCTGACCGCGGTCGATCTCGATCGCGACCGGAGGGTAGTCGGGGCGCATCTCGAGCAGGACCTGCGGATCGAACCGCTTCCAGCGGGCGACGATCGGGTCGAGGACGCTCATTCGACGAAGGTCACCTTGTTGATCTCGTGGAGGGTGGTCTTGCCGGCGAAGACCTTCGCGAGCGCCGCCTCCCGGAGGAAGGTCATCCCCTCTTCCTTGGCGGCGCGCTTGATGTCGGCGGCGGGGCGCTTCTCGAGGATCATCTCGCGGATCCGGTCGGACATGTCGAGCAGCTCGGCGATCGCGGTGCGTCCCGTGTACCCCGTCCCGTTGCAGTCGATGCACCCCTTCCCCTCGTGGAACGTGTAGTCGAGGTAGCGGTTGGGATCGAGCCCGGACTCGAGGAGCTGGTCGCGCGTCGCCTTGACCGGCCGCTTGCAGCTCGTGCAGATCAGCCGGACCAGCCGCTGCGCGAGGATGCAGTTGAGCGCCGAGACGAAGTTGTACGGCTCGACCCCCATGTTCAGGAACCGCCCGAGGACGTCGATGACGTTGTTCGCGTGGACGGTCGTGAACACGAGGTGGCCGGTGAGCGCGGACTGGATCGCGATCTGGGCGGTCTCGGCGTCGCGGATCTCGCCCACCATGATCTTGTCCGGGTCGTGCCGGAGGATGGAGCGCAGCCCGCGCGCGAACGTGAGCCCCTTCTTCTCGTTGACCGGGATCTGCGTGATCCCGGGGAGCTGGTATTCGACCGGGTCCTCGATCGTGATGATCTTGTCCTCGTCGTTCTTGATCTCCGAGATCGCGGCGTAGAGGGTCGTCGTCTTCCCGGAGCCGGTCGGCCCGGTGACGAGCACCATCCCGTACGGCTCCTTGATGAAGCGCCGCATCCGCTGCATGTCCCGGTCCTCGAAGCCGCACACCTCCAGGGACAGCGAGGCGAACTCGCGGTTGGTGGACTCCTTGTCGAGGATGCGGATCACGCAGTCCTCGCCGTGCACGGAGGGCATGATCGAGACGCGGAAGTCGACCGTGCGCCCCTTGATCCGGAGCTTGAACCGGCCGTCCTGCGGGACCCGCTTCTCCGAGATGTCCAGCTCGGACATGACCTTGATGCGCGAGATGATCGTCTGATGGAACTTCTTGTCGATCGGCTCCATCGCCTGGTAGAGGACGCCGTCGATCCGGTACTTGATGACGACCTCGCGGTCGCGGGTCTCGATGTGGATGTCGGAGGCGCGACGCTGGAGGGCGTTGAAGAGCGTCGAGTCGACGAGCTTGATGATCGGCGACTGATCCGAGGTCAGCCGGTCGATCGTGAGGGTTTCCTCGCCCGTCTCCTCGTCCTCGAGGACGATCTGGATGCGGAACTCCTCGGTCGCCTCCTCGAGCACGCGCTGCGACGACTCGGATTTCTTGAGGATCTCCTGGATCGCCCCCGACGTCCCGACGACGACCTCGATCGAGGTGCCGAGCAGGAGCTCGAGCTCGTCGATCATCAGCACGTCGGTGGGGTCGGCGACGACGATCTGCAGCCCGGTCGCCGTGCGGTTCCGCGGGACGAAGTTGTACCGGAACATCAGGTCCACGGGGATCGAGCGGAACAGCTCGGGGTCGATCTCGAAGTTCGCGAGATCCACGTACTCGATGCCGATCCGCTCCGCGAGGCGCCGCGCCTGGAACTCTTCCGACAGCACGTCGCCGCCGGCCTCCGGCTCCAGGGGGGGAAGGGGGCGTTCCTCGCGCAGCTTCGGGTCGGGCATGCTCGCGCCTCCGCCTAGAACTTCGAGGAGCCGGCCGCCCGGATGAGCGGGAGGTAGAACGCCAGCAGCATGCCCGTCACGACCAGGGCCATGAAGACGAGCATGAGGGGCTCGATCAGCGTCACCATCTTCGACAGCTTGTAGTCGATCTCCTCTTCCGAGAACTCCGACGCGTTGTCGAGCATCTCGACGAGGGCGCCGGTGGACTCGCCCACCTTCACCATCTCGACCGCCATCTCGGTGATGTAGCCCGTGCGCTCGAGCGACTCCCACAGCGACTGCCCCTCGCGCACGCGGTTCGTCACCCCCATCAGCTCCCGCTCGAGCACGGCGTTGCCGACCGCGCGGCCGGCCAGCTCGAGCGACGTGACGAGCGGGATCCCGCCGGAGAGGAGCGTCGAGAGCGTGCGGGTGAACCGGTTCTGGGCGTAGTCGCGGATGACGTTGCCCACCAGGGGGAGCTTCATCTTGAACCGGTCGAACCCGATCCGGCCGGCGGGGCTGCGATGCCAGACGATGAACGACGCGACCCCGCCGACCAGGAGCGCCGCGACGAGCTTCCACTGGCTCTGGAAGAAGGTCGCCACGTCCATCATGATCTGCGTGGTCATGGGGAGGTCGGTGCCCAGGTCCCGGAAGAGGTTCGAGAAGCTCGGAATGACGTAGAAGACCATCAGGGAGATCAGCGCGATCGAGACGCAGACGAGGATCGCGGGATAGATCAAAGCGCCGACGACCTTCTTGCGGATGGACAGGATGCTCCGGGTGTACGCGATGTACCGGCGGAGGACGTTGGGCAGCTCCCCCGACCGCTCCCCCGAGGCGAGGCTCGCGGCGTAGAGCTTGGGGAAGAGCTCCCCCTGGGCCGCGAACGCTTCCGACAGCGCCTCGCCCGACTTGACCCGGTCGCGAACGCCGAGCAGCGCCTTCTTGAAGACCAGGTTCTTCCGCCGGTCGATCAGGATGTCGAGGCTGGTGAGGATCGGGAGCCCCGCCCGGAGCAGGGCGGAGAACTCCTGGTTGAAGAACAGGAACTCGCGCGCCGCGATCCGCGGACGGATCGAGAGCGCCTCGCCGATCGCGGAGACGACCGGGTTCTGCCGCCGCAGCTCGAGGACCAGCATGTCCTTGTCCTCGAGCTCCCGCCGGAGCGCGGCCTCGGTCTCCGCGACCATCGCGCGCTCGACGATCTCCCCGGTGGGGAGGGCCATCCGGCAGACGAACTGGGCCACCGCCTACCTCGGCCGCGCCTGGAGCGTGAGGAACAGGGCCCGCTTCGAGGCCGGGTTCTGGGCCGCGCCGATCATCAGCATGCGGCCGACCGGCAGAACGACCTCGGCGGAATAGACGTCCTGGGTGATCTCCTTCCCGTCGGCGCCGTGCGTGATCCGCTGGAGGACGAAGTCGCTGAGCTTGACGCTCTGGTCGCGCACGGTCTCGACGACGTAGCCGACGCGGTACTCGTCGGAGAGGTTGACGACGACCCGGCCGCCCTCGGCGCCCGTGACCGCCCGCCCGCCGAGCGACTCGTAGGCGTTCCACTTCGTGAAGTCCCCGAGCGTCTCCGCGATCCCGCGCACCTCCCGCGTCACCGCCGAGGGCGGGATGACGCGGCCGGCCTCCTGCTCGCGACGGTCGGTGCCGAGGAAGAGGCTGAGCGCGATCTCGACGTTGCGCGGCGCGGTGTCGAAGCTCTGGAGGAGGGGGCCGACGCGATCGAGCACGCTGGCGTGGTCCTGCACGGTGAGGGTCTTCAGCCGCGGCTGGAGCGTCACGGTCCCCTGAGGGCTCAGCACCGAGCTCACCAGCTCGGCGGCGTCGGCGAGCGACTTGAAGCGGACCTGGTACGCGCGCGCCGAGATCGGGTCGCCGCCGTCCGCCGGGGCCCCGAGCGCGCCCGCGAAGGACAGGGCCAGCGCGAGGAGGACGGCGACCCGCCTCACAGGTCGAGGTCCCCGTTGTAGACCATGACGACCTGGGTCTCGCCGACCGTCAGGTCGACGACGTGGGACACGCCGCCCGCGGGCTCGACCTCGACGTCGGCGCGGGCCAGGGAAGCAGCGGACGCTGTCGTCGGGAGGTCGGTCGCGACGCTCCGCGCGGCGAGGCGCGGCCGCTGGCCGAGCGTCAGGTAGCCGCTCGCGAGCGCCAGGCCCGCGATGACGGCGGCCGCCGCGACCTTGAGCCGCGGACGGCTCGCCTCGGGGCGCGGGGCGACCGCGGTTGAGACCTCTTCGAGGATTCTGCCGGGGATCGGCGCGATCGCGAGCAGCGCGAACAGGAGCGCCGGGTCGTGATCGATCACCGCGTCGCGGCAGGCGGCGCAGCCGGCCACGTGCGTCACCATCTCGAGGCGATCGGCGCCGCGCGCCTCGGACAGCTCCCGCGGATCGACGTGCGGCGTCACGAGGAGCTCCCTTCGCCGGAGCCGCGGCGGCGGCCGAAGATCCCGCCGTAATCGCTGGCGAGCCCCTCGCGGAGGATCCGGCGGGCCTGGAGCAGGTGGTTGCGCACGGTCGATTCGGTGACGCCGAGCACGCGCGCCACTTCCGCGGTCTCGAGCCCCTCGATCTCCTTCAGCACGAAGGCCGCGCGCTGCTTCGGCGCGAGCCGCGTCGCCAGCCTGAGGAACGCCCGCTGCAGCTCGCCGAGACGGACCGCCGCGTCCGCCGTCGGCGACGGATCGTGGAGCCGCTCCCCCGCGTCGCCGGGGAGCGGCTGGAGGAAGCCTCGGGGGCCCCTCTCGCGGACGAAGTCGATGGCGGCGTTCACGGTGATGCGATACAGCCAGGTATCGAACCTTCGTGTCAGGTCGAACCGCTGTAAAACCCTCCAAAGACGAAGAAAGACACCCTGGGCCACATCCCGGGCGTCCTCGACGTCACCCGTGATCTGAAAGGCCGCTCGAACGACCCGCTCACGCTTCCTGACGACCAGCTCTTCGAACGCCCGCCGGTCTCCGCCTGCCGCGGCCCGAATCAGATCGGTGAGGTCCTCGTCGTCCCGCATCCGTGGTTCCGGCCTCGGGACGCCTCGGGCCCGCTGCTGATACGGGACTCCGGTTCCGGGCGTCTAGTCCGGGCAACCGCCGGAGTCTAGCAGGGGGGTCAGTGGGTCGGTTGGAGGGGGGCCCGCTTGGTGCGGGGCTTGGACAGGGGTCCGCCGTCGTCGAGGGTCAGGGGGTCACGGAACGCGATCCGGAAGACGTCCCGGACGTCGGCCACGAATTCGAGGCGAAGGTCCCGCCGCAGCGGCTTCGGGATCTCCTCGAGGTTCTTGCGGTTCGCCTCGGGAAGGAGGACCGTCTCGATCCCCGAGCGGCGGGCCGCCAGCACCTTTTCCTTGATCCCGCCTACGGGGAGCACGTTCCCCCGAAGGGTGATCTCGCCGGTCATGGCGAGGTCGCGGCGGAGCGGCCGCTCGATGAACGCGGAGACCATGGCGGCGGCGATGGTGATCCCGGCCGACGGACCGTCCTTCGGGATCGCCCCTTCGGGGACGTGGACGTGGATGTCGCGCCCCTCGAAGTACTCGGGGCCCAAGCCCAACTCCGCCGCGTGCGCCCGCGCGTAGGAGAGGGCGGCCTGCGCCGATTCCTTCATGATGTCGCCGAGCTGGCCGGTCAGGATCAGCCCGCCGCGGCCGCGCATCGTCGTCGCCTCGACGAAGAGGACGTCGCCGCCCGATTCCGTCCACGCGAGTCCCGTCGCGACCCCGATCTGATCGGTGGGGAGCGCGTCCTCCCGCGTGGCGGGAGCCGGTCCGAGGAAGGCGTCCAAGCTCGAGGCGATGATCCGGATCTTCCCCTTCCGCCCCTCCGCGACCTGCCGGGCCACCTTCCGGCACACGGCCGCGACGTTCCGCTCGAGGTTCCGCAAGCCGGCCTCGCGCGTGTACCCGGAGATCAGGGCCTTGAGAGCGTTGTCGGAGAAGTCGATGCGCGAGCTCTTCAGCCCGTTCTCGTCGATCTGCTTCGGCACGATGTGCCGCCGCGCGATCACGAGCTTCTCCTCCTCCGTGTACCCGGAGAGCCGGATGACCTCCATCCGGTCGCGGAACGCCGGATGGATCGGGTCGAGGAGGTTGGCGTTGGCGATGAACATCACGTCGGACAGGTCCCACGGGACGCCGAGGTAGTGGTCGCGGAAGCTGGAGTTCTGCTCCGGATCGAGCACCTCGAGGAGGGCCGCGGACGGATCGCCACGGAAGTCCTGCCCGATCTTGTCCACCTCGTCGAGCATGAACACCGGATTCGCGGAAGCCGCCTGATGGATCCCTTGGACGATGCGTCCCGGCATCGCGCCGACGTAGGTGCGCCGGTGGCCGCGGACCTCCGCCTCGTCCTTCACCCCGCCGAGCGAGAGGCGGACGAACTGCCGCCCGAGGGCGCGGGCGATCGACCGGCCGAGCGAGGTCTTCCCGACCCCGGGGGGCCCGACGAAGCAGAGGATCGGCCCCTTGCTCTTCTTCTTGAGCTTGCGGACCGCGAGGTACTCCAGGATCCGGTCCTTGATCGGCTCCAGCCCGTAGTGGTCCTCGTCGAGGATGGCGCGCGCCTTGTCGAGGTCGAGGTTGTCCTTGGTCGTGATCCCCCAGGGCATCCCCAGGATCCAGTCGAGGTAGTTCCGCACCGTCGAGGCTTCCGCCGCGTCGGGGTGCATCCGCTCGAGCTTCTTGAGCTGGCGCTCGACCTCCTCGATCGCCTGGGGGGACAGGGCGAGCTGCTTCACCTTCTCGCGGTACCGCTCGACGTCCTCGCTGAGCTCGTTCCCCTCCCCGAGCTCGGCCATGATCGCCTTCATCTGGTGGCGGAGGTAGACCTCGCGCTGCGAGCGATCCATCTCGTCCTTGGCCATCGAGTCGATCTCGCGCTGCATCGAGAGCAGCGACATCTCCCGCTGGACGAGGTCGTGGACCCGCTTCAGCCGCTCGACCGGATCGATCATCTCGAGCACGTCCTGCGCCTCGTCCACCTTCAGCTCGAGGTTCGAGGCGACGAGGTCGGCGAGGCGGCCCGGGTCCTCCAGGTTGGACGCGATCGTCATGACCTCGGATGGGAGGCTCTTCCCCAGCCCCGCCGCGCGCTCGAGGGCGCGCTTGACCGACCGGACGAGCGCCTCCTTCTCGATCGACGCGCCGTCGAAGGGCCGGTCGGACAGCCGCTCGATCCGCGCCGTCAGATGCGGGCGCGTCGCGGAGATCTCGCGCACGCGCGCCCGGCAGACCCCCTGCACGAGCACGCGGATCCGCTCGTCCGGGAGCTTGAGCATCCTCATGATGACCGCGACGGTTCCGATCTCGTACAGGTCGGCGACCTGGGGGTCCTCCTCGTCCTTGTCCCGCTGGGCGACGAGCAGGATCATCCGGTTCTCGGAGAGAGCGCGGTCCACCGCCTGGATCGAGAGGTCTCGCGCCACGGACAGCGGCGCGATGATGAACGGGAACACGACCATGTCGCGGAGAGGGAGGACCGGCAGCTCCGCGGGGATCCGGAGATCGGAGTCGGTGGCGGGCTCGTAGGCGCGGCTCATCCCTCGCGCACCTCGATCGCGACCTCTTCGCCGCGGCGGTTGGCGACCTTCGGGAACCGGATGCGGAGGTTGCCGTCCGCGAGACGGGCCTCGGCCTTGTGCGTGTTCACGGGCGCGCCGAGATGGATCACGCGGCGGAAGCGGCCGTAGTCGCGCTCCGCGACGTGGAAGCGGGCCGGACCCGTCACGGCGGGGCGCCGCTTCTCCCCCTTGAGGATCACGTCGCCGCCGTGCGTGGACACGGCGAGATCGGCGGCGGCCACGCCGGGCAGCTCGACCGTCACCAGGAGCGCGTCGTCGGTCTCGACGATGTCCGCCATCGGGATCCAGCTCCCGCTCTCCTTCCCCCCTTCGTCCAGATCGAGGAGGTTGTCGAAGAGCCGGTTGATCTCGCTCTGGATCCGGGCGACCTCCAACATCGAACCCAATCCGCTGGTCATCGGGCGATCCTCACTTCCGCGTGTCGACGAGGTTGCGAAGCTCCGACATGAACTCCTCCACGTCCTCGAACTGCCGGTAGACGGAGGCGAAGCGCACGTACGCGACCTTGTCCAGCTCGCGCAGCCGCTCCATCACGCGCTCGCCGATCGCGCGCGCGGGGATCTCGCGCTCGGTGTTGTCCTGGACCATCTGCTCGACCTCGTCCACGATCGCGGTCAGCGCCTTCGCCGGGACGGGCCGCTTCTCGCAGGCGCGGTGCAGCCCGGCGATCAGCTTCTGGCGCTCGAACGGCTCGCGCCGGCCGTCTTTCTTCACGACGAAGTAGGGGATCTCCTCGACCCGCTCGTAGGAGGTGAACCGCCGCCCGCAGTCGAGGCACTCCCGGCGTCGCCGGATGGCGTCCCCCGCTCCGGTCTCGCGCGAGTCCACGACCTTGTCCTTCAGATGGCCGCAGAACGGGCACCTCATCGCGTCGCCCCCGAGGAGACCGGCGCCGCGCCGAGCGACTTGATCTGACGGGCCGCGGCGACCAGGTCCGACCAGGACACGCCCTCGACGCGCAGGAGCACGGGACCCAGGAGGAGGATCGGCACGACGATCGCGATGTGCACCAGCAGACCGGCACCCGCGGCGATGGTCGGGTCCACGCCGAACAGCCGTGTGAGGCCGAACTGCATCGCGGCGTGGTAGCCGCCCACCCCCCCCGGCGTCGGGATCGCGACTCCCAGCGCCAGCAGCGGGAGCATGACGAGGACGGCGTCGAACCCCACGTCGGCGCCGGAGGCCCGGATCCCGATCCAGGTTCCGAGCGCGATCGTCAGCCAGGCGAGGAGGCTGTGAACGATGATCGGTATCAGGCGGCGCGGCGAGCGGAGCGCCTCCATCCCGGAGGAGAATCCGAGAATCGCGTGGCCCAGCCACCGGACGGGGGCCGCCCGGCGCGCCAGCCACCGCTCGAACGTCGTCCGGCTGGCGGCGATGGCAACGAGGACGACGACGCCGACGGCGATCACCGCGAGAAAGGCGAACGCGGTCGAGCGGATCTTCTCGATGGAGGCTGCCGAGCCCTCCGCGAACCGGGCTCCGAGGCTGCCGGCTGCGAAGAGCGCCATGATCGCCAGGCCGTCGAGGAGGCGGTCGGCGACGACCGAGCCCATGGAAGGGCCGAGCGGCACCGTGGTCCGGGCCGACAGCAGACCGGGTCGCACGACCTCGCCGATCCGGCCGGGGAGGATCCAGGTCGTCAAGTAACCGAGAATCACCGCGACGAACATCGGCCGGAAGGGGACGCGAGGGGCCACCGGGTCGAGCAGCCAGCGCCATCTCCAGACGCGAAAGACGTTGTGGCCAACGTTGACGACGGCCGCGAGGGCGAGCCCGGGCCAGAAAGCTCGCTCGACCGCCTCGCGCAGCCCCGCGCGGCTCGTGTCGTGGAACACCCACCACAGGAGCGCGACCGCGAGGGCGAGCCCCGCGAGCGCTTGCAGGACGGTCTTCATGGCGGCGCCAATCTAGGGCACCGCTCCCGCCGGGTCAATCGACTCGAGGCTCATGTTCGAGCGGTTTCCCCCCATTCTTGGGGTCGAATCCGGCATCCTTTCGCGCGCGGGGGTCATCATCCGGCGTCCCTCGGGGGCTTCGGGCGGACGCGGATCGTCTGGAAACGCTTGAGCTGGACCACGCCCGAGCTGCCTCCCTTCGCGCGTCGAACGTGCTTCCTCGACGTCCAGCGAACGTCCACCGCCGGATCGTCGCGCGCGTCGCTGAACCACGCCGCGAGCGACGCCGCCTCGACGAGAGTCCCGCGCGGGACCTCGGAGCGCCGGTCGGGAGTGCGGATCACGACGTGCGCGCCGGGAACGTCGGCCGCGTGGAGCCACACGTCCTCCGGCGAGGCCAGCTTGAACGTGAGCCGATCGTTATCGCGGGAGGTCCGGCCGACGAGGATCGTCCAGCCGTCCAGGCTGGTGTGCACGCGCACGCCGGCGAGGCGCGGAGGGGCGGTGGACGCGGCCGCGCGGGCGCCGCGGGTCGCGGCGCCGAGCGCCACCGGGAGGCCCGCATCGCGCATGGCGGATTCCAGCGCGGCGGCATCCGCCTCGCTCGACGCGGGCGCGTGCCGGTCGAGGATCTCCTGGAGCCGGGCCGCGCGGGCCGAAAGCAAGGCCAGACGCCCCCCCGCGAGCCGCCGGCCGCGTCGCGCACGCCGGCGGCGCTCGAACAGCCCGTCCGCGATGTCCGTGAGGGATCGTCCCGGCTCGTCCGGGATCACCACCGCCTCCCCGCTCGGCTCGGCCGGATCGGGAACGGCGATCCTGCCGTCCCCGCGGCGCGCCGAGGCCAGCCCGGCGAGCAGGGCCTCCCCCATGCGTCGATGCCGCTCGGGGTCCTCGAACCCCTCGATCTCGCGACCCACCTTCCCCGCCGCTCCGAGCGTCCTCGCGATCTCTCCCCGGAGGATCGAGCTGAGGGCTGCGATCCGCGTGCGCAGCCGTTGCGCCTGCTCGACCGCCTCGTAGTAGAGCGCCGCGGTCCCCGCGGCCCCCTCGCCGGTGACGCGCTCGACGCCGGCCACCGGCTTACGAGGACGCCAGGGTAGGAGGCGCGCGCTCTCGGGATCGGACGGCGCCTCCACGGCGCACTCCCCCGCTCCGTCGCGCAGCTCATCCAGCCGACGGCGCAACACGCGGCCGAGGGACTCGCCGGTGGCGGCCGATTCGTCGATCACCAGCTGCGCGCCGATGCTCCCGATCCCGAAGAGGCCGCGGCGCAACGCCTCGAGCGCGGGCTCTCCCGCGCCGGCGCGCCCGGCGAGGAATCGATCGATCGCCTCCGCGCTCGAGACGAACGGGTCGAGCAGTCGCGGCGGGAGCGGCCGCGGTGACCACGGCTCGCCGATCGCGCTCCAGCCTCCACCCCGGCGCGCGTGCCGGAGCGCCTCGCGGACGCTCCGTCCCCCGCCGAGGACCACGAGGTTGGCGCCGTGCGTCGCGAGCTCCAGCACGAGGCCGGCCTCCGCCCCGAGATCGAAGCGAAGCGTGCGATCGCTGCCGTCCTTCGTCACCGCGACGACGCGGCGCCCCTCCAGCGCTTTCCCGGCGGCGACCGTGAAGGGATCGGGAGACCACCGAGGACCCCGCCATCGTCGGAGATCCCGGCCGAGCCACGGCCGCTCCGGGTTCATCGACACGATGAAGGCGCGCCGCCCCTCCGGCGTATCGAAGACGAGGCGGAAGCGCTCTCGGGACTGCTGCCCGAATTCGACGAGGATCGAGCCGGTCAGCTCGGCGGATGCTTCGCGCGCCACGCGGGTGAGGACCAGGTTGTCCACCGGCTCACACCCGGTCCGGCGGCCGGCTCAGTGCGCGGTCTTGACTTTCGCGCCGCGGACGGAGTCGCCGAGGGCGGCGTCGATCTCGAGCTCGACCTTCTCGGCCGTCTTGTTCCCGGCCTCGGCGAGCTCGGAGACGAGGAGGAAGCGGGCCCGGTCGAGCATCTTGCGCTCCCGGTAGGACAGGGGCTTGATCTCGGCCAGCACGGTGAGGCTCTTGAGAACCTCCGCGACGGCACGGATGTCGCCGGTCCGCATCTTCTCCGAGTTGGCCTGGAAGCGCCCCTTCCAGTCGTCGTAGGTGGCGACGTCTCCGGTCTTGAGGACGTCCATCACCCGGATGACCTCACGCTTGGTCAGGACCTTGCGCAGTCCGACCGCGATCGTGTTGCCCACCGGCACCATGACCGTGCTGTCCGTGGAGATGATGCGGAGGCAATAGAACGACGAAACGATGTTCCCAACCGACTTCTTCGTGACTTGCTCGATGACTCCCACGCCGTGGTTGGGGTAGACGACCTTGTCACCGACCTTGAAATCCAAGCGGGGCCTCCTCGAGAGTCGCGGCAGTGTAGCCGAAACGAATTGAATCGGCAAGACTTCCGGCTCGCAACGCTTCCGCCCTTGACAGGTCCGAAAGCCGGACGATACGCTCCTGGCCCGCCGCGCCGGAGTGGCGGAATGGCAGACGCAGGGGACTCAAAATCCCCCGATCCTTGCGGTCGTGTGGGTTCAACTCCCACCTCCGGCACCATCGAGGCCTTCCCATGGACACGGTTCGGATCGCAGACGAGACCTGGCGGCTCGAAGATCTCTTCCCCTCGGACGACGCCTTCTGGGAGGCCAAGCGCGAGGTGGACGCCGCCCTCGAGGGGCTCGACCGGTTCGTCGGCTCCCTGGGCGCGTCCCCCGCGAGGCTCGCCGATGCCCTGGAGGCGGTCTCCGGGCAGGGAAAGGCGCTGGCGCGCCTCCACGCCTACGCGTCGATGAGGTCGGACGTCGACCTCCGCGTGGCGGCGTACCAGGGGATGCGCCAGGAGGTCGAGCTCGCCTTCACCGAGATGTCCCGGCGGACCTCCTACGTCCGGCCGGAGATCCTGGCGCTACCGGATGGGGTGGTCGAGGGATTCCTGGAGACCGAGCCGAGACTCGCCCCCTATGCGCACGGCCTCCGCAACCTCCTGCGTCAGAAGGAGCACGTGCTCACGCCGCCGGAAGAGAAGCTGCTGGCGGAGGCCGGTCTCCTGCTCGGCGGACCGAGCCAGATCTTCGGGGTCCTCCACAACGCCGAGATGCCGAGGGCCACGGTCGCCCTTCACGACGGCGAATCGGTGACCCTGACCCCGGCGGCCTTCTCCCGCGTGAGGCCCTCCTCGCATCGTCCGGATCGTGTCGCGGCGACGACGGCCTATTTCGAGGGGTATCGCGGATTCCAGGGGACCTACGGATCCAACCTGTACGAATGCTTGAAGGCGCACGTCTTCCGCGCACGGACCCGCCGGTACGGATCCTCGGTGGAGGCGGCGCTCGACGCCGATCACGTCCCCGTCCGGGTGTACACGAACCTGATCGAGCAGGTGCGCCGGAACCTCCCGTCGCTCCACCGCTACTTCCGGCTTCGGGCGCGGTTCCTGTCCCTCGACGCGCTGACCTACTTCGACCTCCACTGCCCCCTGGTCGCCGGAGCCAAGCGTACGTACGACGTGGCCGCCGCCGAGCGCCTCGTGCTCGAGGCGATGGAGCCGATGGGAGCGGCCTACACCCGGCCGCTCGCCGCCGCCTTCCGCGACCGCTGGATCGACTGGCACCCGGCCCCCGGAAAGCGATCCGGAGCGTACGCCAGCGGAGCGGCGTACGACGTCCACCCGTACATGCTCCTCAACTTCAACGGTGATTTCGAGAGCGTCAGCACGCTCGCGCACGAGGCGGGCCACGCGATGCACTCGCACTTCAGCAACCGCGAGCAGCCCTACCCGTGCGCCGACTACAGCATCTTCGTCGCGGAGGTGGCGTCCACGTTCAACGAGGCGCTGCTCATCGAGCGGCTCCTCGCGACGGAGCAGGGGCGCGACGAGAGGGTCTTCCTCCTCGGCCATTGGCTCGACGGCATCCGCGCCACGCTCTTCCGGCAGACGTTCTTCGCGGAGTTCGAGCTCGACATCCACCGCCGGGCCGAGCGCGGCGAAGCGCTGACCGGGGAATCGCTCTCGACGCTCTACCTCGACCTCCTCCGGACGTATCAGGGACACGATGCGGGAGCGTGCGTCGTCGACGAGGTCGCCGCGGTCGAATGGGCGTGCGTGCCGCACTTCTATTACGACTTCTACGTCTACCAGTACGCGACCGGCATCGTCGCCGCGAACAGCCTCGCCCGCGACGTCCTCGACGGCCGCGAAGGCGCGCGGGAGCGGTACGCCCGCTTCCTCGCCGCGGGGGCCTCGAGCTACCCGCTCGACATCTTGCGTGCGGCCGGGGTCGATCTCGAGTCTCCGCAGCCGTACGAAGCGACGTTCCGCGCGATGGAGCGGAAGCTCGACGCCCTCGAGGAGCTGCTCACGAGCTGAGGCGGAGACCGGTCAGACTCCGGAGGCGCACAGCCACGCCCAGTTCCCGGCGATGGCGACTCCCAGAGCGGCGACCCAAGCGGGCCTCGAGCGATCGGGGAGCGCGGGGATGCGCCCTCCCAAGGTGAGCCACAGCGGCGCGGCGGCCCCGCCGGCGACGAAAGCCGCAGCGGCGCCGGCGGCGAGGGGGTTGAATCGAAGCGCGCCACCGAGGTCGCCATGCAGAAGATGGACCAGCGCCCGTGTCGTCCCGCAGCCGGGGCACGGCCACCCGGTCCAGGCGTGCCACGGGCAGGCCGGAAGCAGCGCGGCGGCGGCGAGCCAGATCGGCCGCATCAAGACGAACAATCCGGCCGCGACCGCCCAGAGGGCGGCGATGCTCCGGTCGTCCCGCGCGGGAGCCCGCCAGATCATTTCGCCTGCTGGAGCACCTGCATCAGGGCCGTCCCGAACATCACCGCGCCGGTGATGATGCAGAAGCAGCACAGGACCAGCGGCGCGATCACGGCGACCGCCGCCTTCCAGCCGTCGGTGCGATGGGCTTCGGCGAGGCCGATCATCTGGAGCACGATCTGCCAGAAGACCGCGATGAGCCCCCCGAGGAAGGGGACCACGACCGCGAGCTGTGCGGTCTCGGCATAGCAGATCACCCGAAGCGTCGCGGCGAAGCCGTGCTTCGCGCCTCCGAGGAGCAGCAGACCGATGTGCACGAGCGCGGTCCAGACGAACAAGGCCACCACCCAGATCAGCGGCGTGATGATCAGGCCGAAGATCACTTCCCCGGCCCCCGGACGGTGGAGCAGCGGAGCGACCGAATCCAGGCGGGAGCCCAGAACGGAACGGAAGAGTCCGATGTAGAAGTCGAAGAAGAGGTAGCTCCAGATCTGGCCGATCAGCGTTCCGAGAAGAACGAATGCGACGAAGTAGGCGATCGGCCGGACAAGGTCCACGGTCAAGCTCATCTTGGCGAACGCCTGGAACGGGCTCCGGAGGATCTGGACCGCCGTCGGCACGATCGACCCGAGACCCGCGTTCGGCTCCTCCCACGGAAGACCGGGGGCCGGCGCGGGGGGTGCCACTGGCGGCAGGGGGGGTATCTCGCTCACTTCTCCTCCTCCTTGAAGCGGGCGAAGTGTAACAGGGAGCCGGCGCTTCTTACTCTTATGAGTCCGGCAGATCGATCGGAACGGGGGTGAAACCGACCGCGTCCGCGGCGACCAGGTGGAAGGCGATCCCTTGGCGCTCGCCTCGCGGGCCGAGCGCGTGATCCGCCCCGTGGAGATGCCCGTAGACGCAGGAGCGGACGCCTCCCGCTCGCAGGATCGCCACGACCTCCGTCGGCGCGCGCCCTTCGATCCACGGCGGGTAGTGGAGCATCGCGACCCGAGGGACCCGCCTCCCGAACCTTCGGTCGGCGTCCGCGATCGACTCCGCCAGGCGGGCGAGCTCCCGCCGGAAGATCGGCTCGTCCGCCGGCTGCGCGAGGGGGTCGTCGGGGGCGAGCCAGCCGCGAGCCCCGACGACGACGCACGTGCCGAGATCAAAGGCGTCGTTCTGGAGCGCCACGCACCCCGGGGGGAGCGCCTGCCGCACGCGCGAGATGCTCGACCACCACGAATCGTGGTTCCCTCGGAGAAGGAGCTTCCGCCCCGTGCGGGAGCCGATCCATTCCAGGTCTCCGCGCGCCTCCTCCAGCGAGCGCGCCCAGGAGAGATCCCCCGCGACGAGGACGTGGTCGTCCGCTCCGACGGAGGCATCCCAGGCAGCCGCCAAGCGGGCGGCGTGATCCCGCCAGATCTCGCCGAAGATATCCATGGGCTTCGCGCCGGACGACGAGAGATGAAGATCCGCGATCGCGAAGAGACGTGACATCGGGGGATGCTAGCAGGACGAGAGGCGGCCCCGTATCATCGGAGCTTCGCCTTTCGGAGACCCGCCGTGACGCCTCTTCCGCGAGCCTGTCTCGTTCTCGCCTCGCTGCTCGTTTCCATCGCCGCGATGAGGGCCGCCGCGCCTCAGCCTCCGGATCCGGAACAGCACCGCGCCTCCAACTATCCGGGGGAGGCGGCATTCGTCGACGTCGGCACCTTGACCGTGGTCTATCCGGCCGGCCCGGGCGAGCCCGTCGAGGCGAACCGCCGCTCCGCCGAGGCACGCGCGAAATGGCTCGTGGCGGTCCACAAGAACAAGGTGGACATCGCGGCGGACGATCAGGTGAGCGAGGAGCAGATGAAAGGGAACCTGCTCGTGCTCGGCTGGGGGAATCGCGTCTGGAACGCGAAGCTGTCCCGGCCGTTCAAGCACGACGACGCGGGGACCTCGTTCCTGGGGATCAAGGAATCCGATCCCGACCTCGACCTGCTCGTCTTCCATCGCAATCCTCTCAACCCGTCCACGTTCGTCGTCTTCTGGTCGCGGATCGATCCGGAGCGGGATCGCTTCCAGGTGCTTCCGCGCGTCGGCTCGGACTGGGCGATGTTCAAGGACTACTGGCCGATCCGGCAGGGGATGTTCCGGCCCGGGAACGCGTGGCCGCCGGCTCGCGACACCACCGCCGAAGGGGACCACACGACCGAATCGTTCGCATCGGCCGGAACCACGGGAACGCTCGACTCCGAGCGGTACCACGTCTACTACGACAAGAGGCACATCGACGACGCGGAGATCCGCGCGATCCTGAAGGCGCGCGAGGCGGCGCTCTCGAAAGCGATCGCCGGCGTCGGCGCGCCGCCGCCGCGGGGATTCCGCGTCCTTCTCCACGTCTACGAGGACGAGAACGACAAGCGGCGCGCGACCGGCGTCGCCGACCCGACCCACGCGATCCTGAGCGATCGCGAGATCCACATGACGCACCGCTTCGCCCGCTCCCCCGCACCGCACGAGGAGATCCACCTCGTCGCACGGGAGGCGTTCGGCCCGACGCCGTTGTCCGCCGTCTACGAAGGGTTCGCCCTCTCGGTCGAGAACCTCTGGCGCGGCGACACGATGGACATGCACGCCGCGCTCCTGCGGAGCGGCGGGCTGCTCCCCGACCTGGCCGCGCTGCTGGACGAGGAGCGCTTCCGCGCGCTCCCGGGGGACTCGGGAATGGCCTCCGCCGGAGTGTTCATGACCTGGATCCGGGAGACCTACGGCAACGCCGGCGTCAAGAAGGCGTTCGCCCTCCAGGATGGCCGCGTCTCGGATCTGGCGGCCGCGCTCGGCGCCACCGAGGCCGCCCTGAACGCCTCGTTCACGGGCTGGGCGGACCGGCGCGTCGCGGCGAAGAAGAGCGAGCTGGACTTCATCGCCGCGGAGCGGCTCGCGCAGGGGAAGCAGATGGCGGGAGACTGGGCCGGGATGGCCGCGGCGCTCCAGCAGGCGCTCCGCGCGAAGCCGGACGATCCTCAGACGCTGTTCAATCTGGCGTCCGCGCAGATGCGGGGCACCGATCTCGGCGGCGCCGAGGCGACGCTCAAGCGGCTGCTCTCGCTCACGCTCCCGCCCGACGGCGCGCGATTCCGGATCTTCGGGCATTACCAGCTCGGGCGCGTTCTGGACATCGCCGGGCGGCGAGCCGAGGCGCTGGCGGAGTACGACAAGGTCCTCGCGCTGCCGGACGACCACGGCGCGCACGACCTCGCGCGCGAGCGCAAGCTGTCCCCGGCGACACGGGACCAGCTCGACTGAGGGTCAGGCGGCCTCGCGCGTGGGGAGCACGAGCGTGAACGTCGCCCCCTTCCCCGGATCGGATCGGTACCAGACGCTCCCGCCGTGCGCTTCGGCGATCATGCGAACGAGCGGGAGCCCGAGTCCCGAGCCCCCGGGCTTCGTCGTGACCCGCGTGTCGAACAGCTTCTCGGCGAGGTCCTGGGGGAGCCCGGGACCGGTATCGGTCACGCTCACCCGCAACAGACCGTTCGACGACGACGTCTGAAGGGCGACGCGTCCGCCCTGGGGCATCGCCTGGATCGCGTTCAACACCAGATTGAGGACGGCCTGCTGGAGACGGTCCGGCACCCCGAACACCGGAGGCAGGTCCCCGTCGGCCTCGAACCGGATCTCGACCCGGGCCTTCATGGCGGCGTACGAGAGCAGCTGGATCACGCGGCGGCAGAGGTCGCGCACGTCGACCGGGACGGGCTCGGGGGCCGAGCGCAAGAGCCCGAGATAGTTGTTGAGGAGATCGGTGAGACGACGCGTCTCCTCCTGGATCGTCTGGAGGGACTCCGAGATCGCGCGCTCCGCCGCCGCCGTCGCGGGCTGCCCCACGTATTGCTGCACGACGCCCGCGTTCAAGCCGATCGAGTGCAGCGGGTTGCGGATCTCGTGCGCGAGGCTCCCCGCGAGATGCGCGAGCACCGCGAAGCGACCCGCCTCGAGCAGGTGCGCCTCGACCTTGCGGAGCGTCGCGAGATCGCGCATGAGCACCAGCGTCCCCGATGCCCCGGGGCGGGGCTCGAACGGGACCTCGGTGAGCTGCACGGGGATCGGATCGCCTCCGTCGCGCCGGATCTCGACGCTTCGCGCCGCGAGCACCGAGCCGGCGGCCCAGCCGATGTTGAGCTCGGGATGGCCGTCCAGAGCCGCGCGGACGGCGCCCTCGCTCGCCATCTCGTAGTCCACGCCGAGGATCCGGAGCGCCGCGGCGTTCCACGCGGCCGGGGCGCCGCGCTCGTCGATGACGATCATGCCGTCCTCGAGCGACTGCGAGAGCGTCGCGAGGAGCGCCTCGCGCTCGCGGCCGCGGGAGTCCAGCGCCTCGAGCCGGCCTCCCATCTCGTTGATCGCCGAGACCGCCGACGCGAGCTCGCCCCCGAGGCCGAGCCGCTTGGCGTCGAGGCCGCCCCGGAATCCTCGCTCGCGGAAGTCGGTCAGCGCGCTGTCGAGCCGGCGCACCGGCAACGCGGTGAGCGCCGCTACGAGGATCCCGCCCGCCACGCCCGCGAGCAGGAACATGAACAGCGGGAGCATCGAATCACGCGGCGAGACCGACGGCGGCGTGAGCTGCGGCAGGCGCGCGAGCAGCGCCGCGTCGGGGGCGAAGTCGATGATCAACGAGCCGAGCCGCCGCCGCTCCCCCTGCCCCCCTCGGGGCTCGTCGAAGATCGGCATCATGACCTCGGTCAGGTTCCCCCCGGTTCCCGACGGCTTCGTCCGGCGGACCATCTGGTCGGACGCCAAGAACGAGGCGTTCTCCCCTCCGGTGAACGTGAGGTCGAGCACGGAGGGCTGATTCGCGTACTGGATCCTCCGGTCGCGGTCGAGGACGAGGAACGACGTCACGCTCGGGATCTCGCGAAGGATCGCGTTGAGCCCGAACACGATCCGGTCCTGGTCCCGCTCCTTGACCTCGGGCTGCCGCTCGAGCCGCAGCAGGAGCGCGCGGGCGATCTCGGTCGCCGATCCGAGGAAGAGCTGCTCGGACGGGAGGGTGGCGAAGCTCCGCTCCCAGCGCTCGTAGTAGCGGTGAAAGGACTGGCGGACCAGCATCAGCGCGAGCAGGCCCATGGCGATCGTGAAGACCGCGTTGACCACGAAGATGCGAAGGGAGAGCGGCGATCTCACAGCTCGAACTTCTTGACCTTGTTGTGCATCGTCTTCAGCGAGATGCCGAGGATCTTGGCCGCACGGGTCTTGTTGCCGGAGGTGTGCAACAGCGTGGTGCGGATCATCTCCCGCTCGGCGTGGTCCATCGAGGTGCCGACCGGAAGGGAGACGACTTCGCCGACCTCCGCGCCTCCTCCGTTCCCGGACGCCGCCGCGGCGACGGTCGGGACCGGGATCGCGCCCGCCGAGCGCTGGACCTCGACGGGAAGATGCTCGGGGAGGATCTGGCGCCCCGCCGCAAGCAGGGCGGACCGCTCGAGCGCGTTCTTGAGCTCCCGCACGTTCCCGGGCCAGCTGTGGGCGAGCAGCAGCTCGAGCGTCCGCGCGGCGAGCGGGGACACCGACGTCGCGTTCCGGGCCGCGTATTCTTCCGCGAAGTACCGGGCGAGGTCGGGAATGTCCTCGCGTCGCTCCCGCAGCGGGGGGAGCACGATCGTGAACACGTTCAGCCTGTAGTAAAGGTCCTCGCGCAGTCTGCCTTCCGCGATCGCCCTCATCGGGTCGCGGTTGGTCGCGGTGATCACGCGGACGTCCGACTCGATGATGTCCCGCCCGCCGACCCTGCGGAATCGCTGCTCCTGGAGGACGCGAAGGAGCTTCGCCTGGAGCAGCTCGTCCATCTCGGCGATCTCGTCGAGGAAGAGCGTCCCCCGGTGCGCCATCTCGAAGCAGCCGATCTTCCGCTGCACGGCGCCCGTGAACGCGCCCCGCTCGTGGCCGAAGATCTCGCTCTCGAGCAGCGTCGCAGGGATCGCCGCGCAGTTGATCGCCACGAACTCGTTCTTCCGCCGGGGGGAGAGATCGTGGAGCGTCTGGGCCACGAGCTCCTTCCCGGTGCCGCTCTCCCCGACGATGAGGACGGAGAGCGTCGACGGGGCGACCTGCTCGATCTGGCGATAGACGGCGCGGATCGCCTCGGAGCTCCCGCGGAGGCGGCCGAACGCTCCCCGCTCGCGCAGCTCCGCCCGCAGCCGCCGGTTCTCGGCGATGAGCTCACGGGTCCCGGCGAGCTTCTCGAGGAGGATCTTCAGCTTCGCCGGCTCGACCGGCTTCTCGAGGAAATCGTGGGCGCCGAGCTTCACCGCCTCGACCGCGGCCTCGATCGTCCCCTGCCCCGAGAAGACGATGACCGGGATCGCGTACTGCTCCTGGAGCCGGCGCACGAACTCGAGCCCGTCGATGCCGGGCATGACCAGGTCGGTGATGACCGCGCTAGGACGCTCCCGCTCGATCCGGACCAGCGCCTCGTCGGCCGAGGCCGCCGCTTCGGATTCGTACCCCCAGGCCTGGAGCAGCCTCCGCAGCCCCTCCCGAGCCCCGGATTCGTCGTCCACGACGAGTATGCGGTCGCCCATGGGAAGAGACCTCAAGCCGGGAGAGTCCAGTGTGACACGCTCTCCGGCGGACGACCATGTAAGACCTACGTGTTCTAGCCCCGGTCAGCGAAGTTTCGACATGATCCTGAGGAGGAGGGAAAGGAACAACGAGCCGGTTCCCAGGGCTGCCCCTACGCTCAGAACGATCGACCCCACGAGGAGGAGAAGCTGCATTTTCAACTCCTTGGCGCGGAACCTCACGGTCCCGGCCCAGGTGGTCGTCTCAGGACATTCCCGGGCCGGGCTCAACCTAACTGCAATACGGTTGCCATTCAAGCTCAATAACTATCTGGGTTTGTCGCTACCGCATCCCGCGCGGCAGACGTGCTTCTGCGCGAGCCGACGCGGGGTATATTCCCGCCCCCATGCACGGCCCGCCCAGTTCAGTTTCCGGAACCCGATCACGACTTTGGAGCGCAGGCGGCGTCGCCCTCGCGGGCCTTCTCACGCTCTCCTGCGGCAAGGACAAGCCCGCGCCCGCGAGCGCGCCGGGAGAGGGAGCACAAGGCACCGTCGGCAGCTCCGCCGGACGATTCGCCGGGTCCGAGGCGTGTCGGGAGTGCCACGCTGCCGAGTTCTCGGCGTGGAGCCGCAGCAGGCACCGCGCGACCCTCAGGGCCTGGAAGACGGGGGAGCCGCTGCGGCTTGCCGGCGCCGACCTCCCGGAGTCGTTCCGCGTCGGGGCGGACGGCACGGTTTCGGGGCCGGGCCCGGACGGACACCCGCTGCCCGGACACGTCGAATTCCTGATCGGCGGCCGGCGCCGCGAGGAGGCCTTCGTCCGGCTCGCCGACGGCAGGCTCCAGATCTTCCCCGTCGCATACGACGTGGATGCGGGACGCCCGTTCGAGCCGGTGCGCGCCCTTGCCAAAGGAGCGGCCCCTCCGGCGGACTCGATCGAGTTCTGGACGCGGGTCGGGAGGAACGCCGACGTCGCCTGTTACGGCTGTCACGCCACCGGACAGATCCTCGTCGTCGCGGGACGCTCGCCGGAGGGGCTCGCGCTCCCGACCTCGCGCTGGTCGGAGCCGGGGGTCGGCTGCGAGGGTTGCCACGGACCCGGAGGGGGCCACGCCGCCTCGGCACGCAAGGGGAAGGCCGATGTCGCCGAGCTCCGCATGCGGACCGGCGCGACCGACACCATGGACGCCTGCGCGCTCTGTCACGGACTGCGCGACGTGCTGCCGTCGCCGTTCGGGAGCGCGCCGGCCCATCGCTACGGCGAGACGATCGTCACCGCGGCCGATCCCCTTCTCTCGATCGGATCGAACATCGAGTTCCGCGAGCCGTTCTTCCCCGACCTTCGCCCGGCCACCTACCAGCAGGAGGCGATCGCGTTCTCCCAGTCGGGGTGCGCGCTGCGCGGCGGCCTGCGATGCGCGGCCTGTCACGACACGCACTCGGGGGAGCCGACGACCGCGCTCGCGGGCAGCGACGGGGGGGACGGGATCTGCGCCCCCTGTCACGCC
>DASRJG010000128.1:0-32999 GCA_035649595.1 Candidatus Polarisedimenticolaceae bacterium | reverse complement strand
GAATCCTTCAGGGCATCGACCTCGAGGTCGAGCGCCAGCTTCTCCCCGAACGCGTCGAGCGACACTTCGTAGGCTCGCGACAGCGCGACCATCTTGGAGAAGCCGACGCGGGCGAGGCCGCGCTCGACGCGGGAGAGATAGCCCTTGCCGATGGGCTCGGGGTACGACTTCGTCAACGTGACGACGTCGGTCAGCGAGAGCTTCCGCCGCTCGCGCACGAGCCGCAGGTATTTCCCGAAGGCGAGAAGCATTCGATCGGCCATGCAGGGCGCTCCCCGGGGATCCAGTAGCCCGATTATCTACGAGCTTTAGCTCGATGACGGTTGTTTAGGGTTGCGAGGCCGCAACTCTGTCGCGGTGGGACGATAGATATACTTCGCGCGTGCTGCGCTTCGTGGTGCTCGCCGGGCTCCTCTTCGGCGGCTCGGGCGTCTCCGCCTCGCAGGCCGAGAGCGCGGCGGCCGACCTCAAGCCCGAGGCTGCGCGAGTGGTCTGGATCCACGATGGCGACACGATCACGGTCGATCGCAGCGGCACGACCGAGAAGGTCCGGCTCGTCGGGATCGACACTCCCGAAGTGGATGACGAGAGGCCCGAGTTCCGCGCGGCGGCCTACGCGGCGCGCGACTACGCCCGATCCCGCCTGAAAGGGAAGACCGTCACGTTGGAGCCGGACCGCTATCAGCCCGATCGTGACGGCTACGGCAGACTCCTCCGGTACGTCATCCTCGACGACGGGTCGGACTTCAACGACGAGATGGTGCGGAAGGGATACGCGCGCGTTTACGACCGCTTCCGCTTCGCGTCGAAGCCCCGCTTCAAGTCCTCCGAGGGGGACGCGAAGAGAAAGGGGCTCGGAGTCTGGACCCTCCCGCCCGGCAAATGGAGATCCTCCTCGACTTTCTGACGCCCTGCCGCGTAACACTGCCGGGCCCGACGCATTGGAGAGGGGGTCCCATGAAGCGACTCGTGTCCAGCGCCCTGTCCGCCACCCTATTCTCCGCCGTTCTGATCGCCGCCGCCGAGGCGGCACCCGCTCCGGTCGTCTCCGGCGAGCTGGGAGCCAAGCTCGACCGGTATCTCAACGAGTCCGGCTTCGTGGGCTCGGCGTTGGTCGCCAAGGGCGGAGCGATCGTGCTGATGAAGGGCTACGGGCTCGCCGATCGAGAGAACGGCATTCCGTGGTCGACCGACACCGTCGTCTCAGTCGGATCGATCACCAAGCAGTTCACGGCTGCGGCGATCCTGAAGCTCGAATCGGAAGGGAAACTCTCGGTCAAGGACCCGATCGGCAAATTCTTCAAGTCCGCCCCGCCGGACAAGCGCGGCATCACGCTTCATCAGCTCCTGACCCATACATCGGGCCTCGACTCGGACTTCGCCGGGGACTACGACCCCGTCGGTCGCGACGCCTACATCGACCGGATCTTCGGGTCGAAGCTGCGGAGCGCACCCGGCGCCGCGCACTTCTATGCGAACTCCGGCTACAGCTTGCTGGCCGCTGTCGTCGAGATCGTCTCGGGCCAGGGGTACGAGACGTATTTGCGCGAGCATCTCTTCCTCCCGGCAGGGATGAAGGAGACCGGCTACCGCGCGCCGCAGTGGGACCGTGCTCGGGTTCCGGTCGGGTATCGGGACGGCAAGCGATGGGGGACGATGCTGGAGAAGCCCCGGTCCTCCGACGGCCCGTACTGGGCGCTGCGCGGCAACGGGGGGATCGAGACGACGCTCGCCGACCTGTGGGCCTGGAACGCCGTCCTCGACGGCGCGAGCGGTGTCCTTCCCGTCGCGACGCGGAAGGAGCTGTTCACGCCGTACGTCAAGGAATCGCATGGCGACGGCTGGTACGCCTACGGGTGGGCGATCTCCACCACCCCCTGGGACACGAAGCTCGTGGAGCACGACGGGGGGAACGGCATCTTCTCCGCGGACTTCAAGCGCTACGTGGACGACGGCATCGTGGTCATCACCGCTGCGAGCGACGCGGAGATCAAGGCATTCAAGTATTCCGGCGCGCTGGGCCGGATCGCTCACGGGGAAGACGTGCGTCCGGAGCGCGCGTCCGCCGGGAAGCTCAGGCCGATCGGAGACTCGCCGCGCGAGCAGGTCGTGAAGAAGTTCGTCGAAGCCTTCAACACGCACCGGCTCGAGGACATGCGCGCCTTCCGGAGCGCCCACATGGTCAAGCGCGAGGGCGGTCCCACGGAGCAACAGCGCGACGAGGTCACCCGGAGGATGTTCGACGACTTCGGCGCGCTCGCGATCCAGGGGGTCGTCGCCGAAACCGGCGAGGAGATCAGTGTGCGCATGAAGCCCGCGACCGCCCCTCCCGTCCTGTTCGGGTTCGTGTTCGATGGAGAGGGAAAGATCGCGGGGCTGAAGGTTGAGGCGAACTGATCAGCGCGTCTTCGCCTTGAGGGCGGCCTGATCGAGGTCCTCCTCGATCGACTTGTCGCCGTCGTGGCCGAGCCGAACGCCCTTCTTGCCGATCTGGGTCTCGAGCCGGACGGGGCGCTTCCAGATCTTGGTCATGCTCTCGAGCACTTCGCGGGCCCAGTCCATCTTCAGATCGACGCCGGCGTGGCGATGCACGAGGAGAAGCTCGCCGCGGTTCCCGTAGTTGGCGTCCTGCACCTCGATCACCGGCCGGCCGCCGTTCGTGAAATGGAAGAGGAGCGCTTGCTTCACGTCCTCGAACGCGGCGCTCTCCACCTCTTCTTCCCCGGTGCGGGAGTTCTTCTTCGAGACGAACAACCCCTGCCGCTCGCAGAAGTCCTGGGTGAGGAACTCGTCGAGGAACGTCGCATCGCAGTGCAGCCGGCGGACCTCGTCGATCTTCTCGCGGCCGAGCCCGAGCTTGAGGTCCCAGCGGGCGCGCTCGGACATGCGGTCGCACGCCTCCCATTCCGGCCCGAACTGGCCCATGTTCCAGCGCCGCTCGATGTCGCGGAACAGCTCCAGCCCGAGCTTGTACGGATTGAGCCGGCCGGGCTGCACCGCGACGGTCCCCGAATGGTGATCGGCGTAGTCGATCAGCTCCGAGTCGTCCAGGATCCGCGTCGTCATCATGTGGGTGTGCCAGAACGATGCCCACCCCTCGTTCATCACCTTGGTCTGCCGCTGCGGGAGGAAGTAGTAGCTCTCCTCCCGGACGATCTCGAGCACGTCCTGCTCCCACGGATCGAGCGGGGCGGCGGCCATCATGAAGCCGAGGACATCGCGATCCGGCGAAGCGGGGAAGCGCTTCGCGTCCTCGCGCGCCTTGCGCATCTGCTTGCGCTTCTCCTCGAGGTAGCCCGGAGGGTTCACGTACTGGTCGAGGTACGCCTTCGCCGGGAGCCGGCCGGGGTCGCGAGGCTCCGGCTCGTCCACGGGCCGCTCCGGTCGGCGGGACTGGCGGAACACCGCCCCCGGGTCGATGAGGTCCTCCACCGAGAGGCACGCGTCGATGAACCGCTCGACGGCCTCGACGCCGTGACGCTCCTGGTGGCGGCGCACGCGGGTGGCGTGGTTCGCCATCGCGTCGATCATCTTGCGGTTCGTGTGGGCGTAGTAGACGTTGTTCACGAAGAAGTCGGCGTGCCCGTACACGTGCGCCATGACGAGCTTCTGATCGACCATCGCGTTCCCTTCGAGGAGGTACGCGTAGGTCGGATCGTTGTTGATCACCATCTCGTAGATCCGGTGCAGGCCGTACTCGTAGCTCTTCGCGAGCTCCGCGTACTCCATGCCCCAGCGCCAGTGCGGATAGCGCGTCGGGAACCCGCCGTACGCCGCCAGCGCGTTCATCTGCCGCCAGTCCACCATCTCGAAGACGACGCGGAAGAAGGTCAGCCCCATGTCGCGGGCGACCTGCTCGATCCGGTCCTGCTCGCGGCGCAGCTCCGCGGGAAGCGTGGTCGCCATGGCTTCAGCGCCCCCGCCCGAGGAAGGTCTTGATCGAATCGACGATGGCGTCGCGGTCCGGGATGCGCGAGAGGGCGACTCTCTCGTCGCCTCCGAAGCGGGACCGCAGGACGTCGAAGAAGTCCCCGCGGGTCCCGAGCGCCTCGACCTGGCCGTAGCCGAAGAGGTTCAGGCCCGGCAGGAGGCTCTCGGCGAGGAGGTCGGAGGATTTCTCCGAGTCCTGGCGGCTGTAGTTCTCGCCGTCGGTGAAGTGGAACATGTACAGGTTCCAATCGCTCGACGGGAACCGCTCCTGCACGATGCGCGCGCCGAGCTCGTAGGCGGACGAGATCACGGTGCCGCCGGACTCCCGGAGCGTGAAGAACGTGTCCCGGTCCACCTCCTTCGCGGCGGCGTCGTGCACGATGTACACGGTCCGGACGCCCTGGTAGTGGCTCCGGATCCACGCGTCGATCCAGAAGCTCTCCGTGCGGACGATGTCCTTCTGCTCGTCCCCCATCGACCCCGAGACGTCCATCACGTACACGATCGCCGCGTTGGCTTTCGGGAGCGGGCGCGCCTTCCACGTTCGATAGCGTCGGTCCGCCCGAAGGAGCGACACCTGGGGGTTGCCGGGGTCGTACGTCCCCGACACCAGCATGCGGCGGAGCGCCTGACGGTACGACCGCTTGAAGTGCCGCAGCGACTCCGGCCCCGACGTGGCGATCCCCGTATAGCGGCCCGCGGGGGAGATCAGCTCGTCGGCACCCTTCGGCTGGATTCGCGGCAGCTCGAGAGCCTCGCCGAGCATCTTGGCCAGCTCGTCGATGGTGAACTCGGCCTCGAGGATGTGCGCGCCCGGTTGGTCGCCGGCCTTGTTACCGCCGCCGTCCCCCGCACCCTCGCCTTGGCCCACGCTCTTGCCGCCGGTGTCGTGCACGAAGTGCGGCAGCTCGAGGTGCGGGATCGGTATGGAGACGACGCGGCCCCCCTGCTTCCCGAACAGCTCCGTCTTTCCCAGGTGCTTCTTGAGCTCCTCGCGGACCCTGCCGCGCACGATCTGACGGAACCGGTTCACGTCGGAGTCGATGCGGGGCATGGCGCGGATCGCTCAACGTTCCTTCACGTCGCCGCGAGCGAAGATGCTCGCCACGAAGTGCAAGACGTCGTTCGCGCAGGAGTCGCAGTAGCCGTAGTCGCGGACGAGCCGCCCGCGCACGATGTCGATCTTCTCCTGGGTCTCTCGATCCATCACCGACGACACCAGGCTCGTGAGCTTGATGAAGTCCTTCTGGTCCTCGAAAAGCTTCAGCTCGAGGGCTTTGTGCAGGCGCTCGTTCGTCCGGTAGTCGAACTTCTTCCCGTCGAGGGACAGGGCGCCGATGTAATTCATGATCTCCCGCCGGAAGTCGTCCTTCCGGTTGTCCGGGATGTCGATCTTCTCCTCGATCGACCGCATGAGCCGCTCGTCCGGCTCCTCGTCCTGACCCGTGTACGGGTTGCGGACCTTCTCCTTCTGCGTGTAGGCCTTGATGTTGTCGACGTAGTTGCCGCAGAGCCGGGAGATCGCGGCCTCGTCCGCGGCGATGGCGCGCTGGACCTCGTTCTTCACGATGTCCTCGTACTCGCGGCGCACGTCGTCCAGCAGCTCGCGGTAGCGCTGCCGCTGCTCCTCGCTCGTGATCAGCGCGTGCCCCTTCAGTCCGGCGGATAGCTCGTTGATCACCATGAACGGGTTGACGCAACGCTGGTCGAGCTCGGACACGAGCGCGTTGGAGATCTTGTCCTGGATGTAGCGCGGAGAGATCCCCTCCATCCCCTCGCGTCCCGCCTCCTTCCGGAGCTCCTTGACGTTGTCCTCGGTATAGCCGGGGAGGGACTTGCCGTTGTACAGCTTCAGCTTCTGCATGACCGACAGGTTGTGCTTCTTCGGCTCCTCGAGCCGCGTGAGCACGGCCCACATCGCGGCCATCTCGATGGTGTGCGGCGCGATGTGCTTCCCGCGGATCTTCCCGGCGTTGTAGTCCTTCTTGTAGATCTTGATCTCCTCGGACAGCCGGGTGATATAGGGGATGTCCACCTTGACCGTCCGGTCCCGCAGCGCCTCCATGTACTCGTTGTTCTGGAGGCGCCGGTACTCCGGCTCGTTGGTGTGACCCAGGATCACCTCGTCGATGAACGTCTGGGGGAACTTCTTCGGCTTGATCAGGTGCTCCTGCGACGCTCCGAGGAGCTCGTACAGGAACGCGACGTCCAGCTTCAGGACCTCGATGAACTCGATCATCCCGCGGTTCGCGATGTTGAACTCGCCGTCGAAGTTGAACGCGCGGGGGTCGGAGTCGGACCCGTATTCCGCGATCTTGCGGTAGTTGATGTCGCCCGTGAGCTCTGTGGAGTCCTGGTTCTTCTCGTCCTTGGGCTGGAACGTGCCGATGCCGATCCGGTCCTGCGCGGACAGGAGCAGCCGCCGGACCTGGATGTGGTTGAGGGCGCGGGTCCAGTCGCCGCTGTAGCGCGTCATCAGGTCGCGGAACTCCTGGCGGCAGAAGGGGCAGAGATCACCCTCGATCCGCACGAAGTAGTCGCCCTCCGTCTTCCCCGCGTTCATCTCCTGGAGCACGACGGCCCGGAGCTCGGCCGGGACCAGGTGGAGGGGCTCCTCGTGCATCGGGCAGGGGACGACCTCGTCGGGCTTGTCGAGGCCGCGGACCCACCCGAACGTGTACAGCGCGCCCGCGTGCGTTCGCGAGTACGCCTCGAGCCCCTTCTTCAGCAGGCGCGCGATCGTGCTCTTCGAGGACCCGACGGGTCCGTGGAGGAGGATGACCCGGCGCTCGGTCCCGTAGCGCTGTGCCGCGCTCTTGAAGATGTTCACGAGCTTCATGAGCGGGATGTCGAGGCCGTAGATCGCGTCCTCGCCGGCATGCGCGACGTCGTCGTAGAAGTCGTAGTGGACGATCTTCTTCTTGTTGTCGACGTACTCGTGGACCCCCTTGCTGAGGATCATGTCGTAGATCCGCTCGAAGGCGGTCCGCGTCACCCGCGGCTCGCGCCGCACCACGTCGAGATACTGCGCGAAGCTCCCCGCCCAGTTCTGCTCGCGGAATCCCGTCGTGTCGATGGTCTGTTTCGCCCTGGCCAAGATGGATTCGCCAGACGACATCGCCGATCTCCTTCCGAGGCGAGAAACCAGCCCCTCAGACGCACTCACCCCGCCTCAATAACTAGGCCGATGATCCCGGTTGCGCAAACGAGAGCACCGGAGTAGGCGGAAAAGCGAACAAAACGCCCCGCTCCTCCCCCTTGACAGCCGGAACCCCGCTGACCGAGTCTGCGCACGCGGCGAGGGCCGCGGGAGGACCGGTCCGATGCACCGCGACGTTCGAGCGCTCCTCTTCGCCGCGCTCCTCGCGGCCGTGCTCTGGTGCTCGTGGCTGGTCCTCAAGCCCTTCGTCAACGGCATGATCTGGGCCGCGGTGCTGGTCGTCACCTTCAAGCCGCTCCACGCGCGCCTCGCCGTGAGGTTTCGCGGACGCTCCTGGGCTGCGTCCGCCGTGGTGACCCTCGTCGTCGCCGCATTCATCGTGGTGCCGATTGTCGTCGCGGCCGCGCAAGTCGTCCAGGGCGCGACGCAAGCGTACGAGTGGGTCCAGACCTCCTACGACCAGCAGGGCCCCGTCGTGGAGGCGGGGGAGCGCTGGCCGTGGATCGAGGACGCGGTCGCGCGGGCGAAGGAGCTGATGGGTGTCGCCGACGTCGACGTCAGGGCCGTCGCCGTCAACTTCGTGAAAAAGTTGGGCGCGGTCGCCGCGGCCAAAGCGCCCGCGTTCCTCGGCAACATGCTGGGCGTGGTGTTCTCGTTCGTCATCATGCTGGTGATGATGTTCGTCTTCTTCTCGAGCGGCGGCGAGATCGTGGCCGCGATCGCGCGCTACCTTCCGCTCGAGCGGGCGGACTCCGATCGGATCCTCCTCGACACCGCTCTGATGACCCGGAGCGTGTTCATCAGCGTCGGGCTCACCGCGCTGGTCCAGGCCGTCCTGGGGACCTTCGGCCTCATCGCGCTCGGCGTTCCGAACGCCGTCACCCTCGGAGCCGCCATGTTCTTCGCGGCGCTCCTTCCGGGGGGCACGGGAGTCGTCTGGATCCCGGTCGCCATCTGGCTCGCTGCCACCGGGCACCCTTGGAAGGGGATCATCCTCGCGGCGTGGGGCGCGGGCGTGATCAGCACGATCGACAACGTCCTGCGCCCCTACTTCGCCCGCGGCGGCGTGAAGCTCCCCACCTCGCTCCTCTTCCTGGGGATGCTCGGAGGGCTCCTCGCGTTCGGGGTGGTCGGTCTCTTCGCCGGGCCGATCATCCTCTATCTGATGCGCGAGCTGCTCGACGTCCTCCGGCGCGAGGGCCACGCCTCGGCCTGAGCCACGTGCGCTTTACGTCGCGCTTACAACTTTGACCTTTCTTTACGTCGCCTCGAACGACATTTACGCGCGCGCCCGGTAGCCTCCCTGCATCGAACGCGGTCCCGCACGTCGCGGGCCGATCCGATGGAGGATCCACGATGCGCTCATCGCTGCTGATCGCCCCTCTCGCCATGTTCGCTCTCGCGGCGCCGGCGCTCGCCGGAGGCGCGGAATGCGAGAAGGCGGCCAAGAACGCGGCCTACGCCGCCTCGCACAAGGGCTGCACCGCGAGCAAGGAAGACTGCCTGAAGCACATGGCGGAGGCCAGGAACAATGGCTGGCTCGGCATCGAGTACGACCACACCGAGGACGGCACGACCGTCGTCAAGAGCGTCGTGAAGGGGAGCCCGGCCGAGAAGGCCGGCTTCCAGTCCGGCGACGTCCTCTACGCCGTGAACGGCGTGCAGTTCAACGACGCGAACATGGCCCAGGTCAAGGCCGTGTGGAAGTCGCTGAAGCCCGGCTCGACCGTCAACTACACGGTCAAGCGCTCCGGCGCCCCGACCGACCTCACGGCGACGCTCGGCAGGATGCCCGATGCCGTCTACGACACCATGGTGGCCGAGCACATGAAGGAGCACGTGGCCGTCGCCGCCAAGTAATCCCCCCACCCGCAGATACGGCCGTCCGGCCCCGTGGGGGCCGGGCGGTCGCCCCGGGGGCGTCATCCGAGGAACTTGTACCCCATCCGGTGCACGGTCACGATGAACCTGGGGTCCGCGGGGTCGTCTTCGATCTTCCTCCGCAGCTTCGCGACGTGCATGTCGACCGTCCGCGTGAGCGGCACCGAGTCGTACTCCCAGACGCGATCGAGGAGCCGCTCGCGGGGAATCACCTCGCCGCGATTCGCGACGAAGTACTCGAGGAGCTTCAGCTCGCGCGCGGTGATCTCGACCGGACGCCCCCCCTTGCGGAGCTCCGCCCGGGAGAAGTCGACCACGACGTCGCCGAATCCGTAGCTCCCGGTGCCGGGCGTCCGCCCGCTCGAGCGCCGCAGGACGGCCTCGACCCGAGCCATCAACTCCATGAAGCCGAAGGGTTTGGTGACGTAGTCGTCGGCGCCCAGCTTGAGCCCCAGGACCTTGTCGATCTCCTGTCCGCGCGCCGTGAGCATGATGATCGGGAGCGCATGGCCCTCCGCCCGCAAGCGCTTGCACACATCCAGCCCGCTGAGCTTCGGGAGCATGACATCGAGCACGACGACGTCCGGCGAGGTCTCCTTCGCGAGCCTGAGCCCGGTCTCCCCGTCCGGCGCCCAGGACACCTCGTATCCCTCGTAGGCGAATCCGTCCCGAAGCGCCGCCGCCATGGCGGCGTCGTCCTCGACGACCAGCACCCTGGCCATCACGCGGCTCCGGCGGCGGGAAGGCGCATGGCGAACGTGCTGCCCTTCCCCGGCTCGCTCTCGACGATGACGGCGCCGCCGTGCGCGCGCACGATGTGGTGGACGATCGACAGGCCCAGGCCGCTTCCCTTCACGTCGTGGACCAGGCCGGTCCCGACGCGGTGGAAGCGCTCGAAGATCTTGTGCTGCTCGTCGGGCGCGATCCCGATCCCCTGGTCCCGCACGGCGATCTCCACCCCGCCATCGACCGGATAGACCCTCACGACGATCTCCTTCTCGGGGTCCGAGTACTTCACGGCGTTGTCGAGCAGGTTCTGAAAGGCCTGCGCGATGGCATCCGCGTCCATCCGGACGGAAGGCAGGGTGCCCGGCGGCGTCTCCAGCCGGATCCTCACCCTCCTGGGCGCCAGGCGGGTCTCGAACACGCGGATCACGCTCTCGACGACCGATCGGACGTTCCCTTCGCCGAACTGGTACTCCTTTCTGCCGGACTCGATCCGGGAGAAGTCGAGGATGTTGTCGATGAGACGGGAGAGCCTCCGGCTCTCCCCCTCGATGTACTCCCCATACTCCCGGACCTTCTCCGGGTCCTGGGCGCGACCCATCCGGAGGAGCTCGCCGAAGACACGGATCGAGGCGACGGGCGTGCGAAGCTCATGGGAGACGTTCGAGACGAAGTCGGATTTCATCTTCGAGAGCTTGACCGCCCGGTCCGCGGCTCTCAAGGCGAGCGCCACTCCTCCGATGAGGGCGAGCGCGAGACCTCCGCCCAGGGACACGTTGAACCAGAACCCCGCCCGGGCCCATTGACGGGGGGTCGCGCGCGGGGTGTGCAGGACCATCTGCCAGTCGGTGAAGACGAAGCCGAGCCGCGTCCTCGCCGCCACCGGCCGCCCCTGCCCGTCTCCCACGCAGACCGCGGTTCGTCCGGTGCCGTCGGTCACGGTGACCGCCAGCTCCCCGTCCGGTGCCGACGGCAGGTACTTCGCGAGGGTCGAGGCGATCGTGGACGGAAGGAGCTTGTCGCGGAAGTACGTCTCGTCGAGGATCATCCCCGCGAGCCCGACCACGCGCCCCCCATCGTCCAGGATCGGGTTCAGGATGATCCGGTAGTCGGGATTGCGCTCGTCCACCGTCAGCGCCGCGGACTCCATCCCCCGCTGCCGCATGTTCAACATGTGGAGGGGGTTCGCGGCCAGCACCATCGCCAGCGATTCGTCCGAAGCCACCGGCGTGTAGAGCGACGCCTTCTCGGGGTCGAATGCGAGGAAATTACCGAACTCCTCGCGCGTGAGATCCACCAGGAACAACCGCTTCGCCCCTTTCGCCGGCCGTTGCTTCCAGTAGTACGCGGCCTTCGCCAGTCGGTCCTGGGTGAACAGGCTGGCGGGCAGATTCAAGCTTCTCTCCGCGACCTCCCGGTAGAAGTACTCGACCTTGGTCGCGACGGTACCGAGGAAGCTCTCGAGCGCCGCCGCGTGCGCGGTCGCCTGGGCCTTTTCCAGACGGAGGAGCCAAACGAATTGCACGGCGAGCAAGACGGTGAGCGGCGCCACGACCGCGAGCAGCCCCGCGAGCAGCGTGTGCCGCTTCAGGAAAGCCGTGATGGCCATTGCCGCAGACTATAGTCCCCCGAGGCGAGCCCCTTCCCCGGCTCGGCTCACTCTTTACAGGGCGTTGACAAGTCAGACATCTTTTTACCCGCCCAGTAGCGACACCACCGCCGACCGGGCCGTACCATGGAGGCGGAGAGGCTCATGGATCGGCGCACCCTGGTCACGATGACGCTCCTGATGCTCGTGCCGAGCTCCGCCTCCTTGGCGGGCGAGGCGCGGCACAGGTGCAGCTATCCGATCCAGCAGTGCCTCGATCACATGTCCTCGACCTTGAAGAGCAGCGGTTGGGTGGGGATCGAGTTCGACGATGCCGGCGTTCCTGGAGCGGGATACAAGATCCAGCGCGTCGTCCCCGGGAGCCCTGCGGAGAAGGCGGGGTTGCTGGTGGGGGACATTCTCTACGCGCTCAACGGCGTGCCGCTCGCCAAGGAGAACGAGGCCGCGCTCGCAAAGGCGCGCAAGGAATGGAAGCCCGGACAGTCGGTGACCTACACGATCCGGCGCGAGGGGATCGACCGGGAGATCACCCTCACGCTCGCCCCGATGCCCGCCGACGTCATGGCGAAGTGGATCGGGGAGCACATGATGCAGCACGTCGCCGCGGAGCGAAGCGCCAAGTGACCCGTCAGTCGGCCGGATCGTCCGGCCGCAGCGCCGCGAGCCGAATACCCAGCTCCGAAGGGCCGACGAAGCGGTCCCACCGCCCGCGAACGATCCCCTCGGCGTCCAGAAGGAACACGCTGGGCGCCCTCGTCACGCCGTAGCTCCGGGCCAACCCCGGGCCCGCGTGGTCCTCGACCACGGGGACCTCGTCGAGCCCCCAGTCCCGGACCCTCGTCGCGAGGCCGGCGATCGTGACGTCCCGGCCGCGAAGCGTCGGCGACACGTCCACGACGACCCCTTTGAGCCGACCTTCGAAAGAGGCCAGGACGGAGATCAGCGTGTCGGCCTGGGATCGCGACGGACCCTGCGCGCCCGCCGTCGGTCCGGACTCCTCCCCCAGATCGAGGAACACGATCAGGGTCGGGGTGCGCGGCCCCCCGGATTTCGCAGCGGAGCCGTTCAGAGCGAACGGGGGCGCGGGCGAGCCTTCGAGGACGGCGGAGAGGAGAAGCAGGGCGAGCGAGCAACCCGGCATGGGACCCTCGATGCGGCGCCTCGAAGGCGCTCGACAAGGACCCCCCCTGCCTCTCCTATACGAAGACCGGGCGGCTCACGCCACGCCTAACCTACAGGGCCTTGACCCCATGGACGGTGATCCCCTTGATGCCGTTCTTGGCGCCGACCTCTCCGGTGATCTCCACCTTCTTCCCGGCGAACGTCTTGGTCTTCTCGTAGGGGGCCGCATCGTCGTGGTCCGCAAGCAGAACGTAGACGGCGCCGTCCTTGGCCAGGAGACCCATGGGTTGTCCGCCTTGTAGGCATTTGGCCGCGCAACCGGCGTGACCGGCGCCTTCCCCGCCGTGTCCGATGTAGCAGGCGAGATCGAGGACCTCTCCTTGAACCGTGTCGGCCTTCGCGTCGTGATGACCCGCGTGCTCGTCCGCGAGCGCCGCGCCGGCCGCTGCGAGCGCGGCGATCCCGATCACCGTGATGAGCGAGCGTCCCTTCATTCGAGATCCTCCTTTCGGTCGATGCGTGAAAGAGTCGATGCGTGAAAGAGACGATACGACCACCATCCCGTCCAACTCGCAAGTCCCCGGCCCGGTCGTGCGGGCGTGTGACAATGCGGTCATGCCAGCGTCCTGGACGCTCTCCGGCCCCTATTTCCTCGTTTTCGCGTTTCTGTGCGGCGTCGCGGGGTTCCGGGTCGGCTGGCGGCTCCGCGGCCGTTTCTTGCTGCCGGTCTGCCAGGGGCTGTTCGGGTGGATGGCGTTCCTCGCGGCATGGAGATTCGTCGGGGCGGCCTGGGCGGCGGGGGCCGTGCTCGCCTGGGCGCTCGGAACCACGCTCGCTTCCGTCCACGCGTTCCTCCGGCATCCCCGGGAAGCGGACGAGCGCGTGCTGCGCGCCAGGACCTACCGCGAGGGGATGCTGGAGTGGATCGAGACGGGGAGAGGCCCCGAGCAGCGTCCGGCCGCCACCTCGGCCTCCCACGCGCGCGAGACGATCTGGTACGCGGCGGCGGCGGTTTTAACGGCGAATCTCGCGTCGATCGGACTCGGCGCCGTCCTCCTGAATTACATGAACGCCTACGTCGCCACGCTCCTCCGGGCCGCCGTGATGCCGGGACGGGTTCTGCTGCTCGCCTGGAACGTCTGGAGCGTGACGCGGGTCGTCGCCTACGTCCTCCTCGGCGCCGCCGCGGCGGGGCCAATGCTGCGTGTCTTCGGATGGGGAGCGGATGCGACCGTTCTTCGCCGGCTCGCGATTGCGGCGGGAGCTGGCCTGGTGCTGGACCTCTCCCTCAAGCTCGCGCTCTCCCGCCGATGCGCGGCCGCGTTGGCGGCCTCCGTGGACGTTCAGGCGGCAAGGGCCGGCCGGTCCGCCTCGCATCCGCTCGTTCTCGATCTGGACTGATGCGAACGCTCCTCCATCCCGCGCTCGTCCACCCCGCCGGGAGCGATCCCGGGCTGTGGATCGATCTTCCGGACGAAGGCCGCGCGCTGCTCTTCGACCTCCCGGCCCTCGAGCATCTCCCGCCGAGGAAGCTTGCGCGCGTGGCGCACGTCGTGGTCACCCACATGCACATGGACCACTTCGTCGGCTTCGACCATCTCTTGAGGTCCGCCCTCCGGCGCGAGGAGCCGTTGACGATCACCGGACCCTCCGGCTTCCTCGCGAGCGTCCGCGGCCGGATCGGCGCCTACACCTGGAACCTGATCGAGAGCTACCCGCTTCGGCTGAGGGTTCAGGAGGTCACGGGCGGCAGGATACGAGCGGAGGAATACGGCGGCTGGTCGTCCATGCGGGGTGTCGCAGGCGGCGAGAGGGAATTCGGCGGCACGGTCCATGCCGAGCGCGCCTTTCGCGTGGACGTCGTCGAGCTCGATCACGGGATCCCGGTGCTGGGCGTCGCGGTCAGGGAGGTCGAGCACCTGGCCATCAACCGGGACCGGCTCGAGCGCGAAGGGCTGGTGCCCGGGGAGTGGCTGGGAGAGCTGAAGGACGCGGTCCGGCGGGGGGCGGAGCGCGACACGCCGATCGAGGTCGAGCAGGGCGACGGGGGGAGGAGCACCCGGCCATTGGGAGCGCTCGCCGACGCGATCGTCGTGCGCGGCCGGGGTCAGGTCATCGTCTATCTCACCGACCTCGTGGGGAGCGAGGCGAATCTCGAGCGCGCGGCCGCCCTCGCGCATGATGCCGATCTCCTCGTCTGCGAGGCCGTGTTCCTGGACGAAGACCGGTCGCTCGCGGCGGCGCGCAAGCACCTCACGGCCAGACAGGCGGGGGAGCTGGCGCGGCGCGCCGGGGCGAGACGTCTGGCCGTCTTCCACTTCTCGTCGCGGTACCAGGGGCGCGAGGCCGAGCTGATGCGCGAGGCCTCGGAAGCGTTCGGAACCGCCATCCTCTCTCTGCCCGTTGCTACAATCCGGCCATGAAACCGCTCGTGGGCCTGATCATGGGATCCCGATCGGACTGGGAGACGCTCGAGCCGGCGGCGAAGACGCTCGAGCAGCTCGGAATCCCTCACGAGGTGAAGGTCGTGTCCGCGCATCGCACGCCGGACCTTCTCTTCGAGTACGCCGCCAGCGCGGAGTCCCGCGGGCTCGAGGTCCTCATCGCGGGCGCCGGAGGCGCGGCGCACCTTCCGGGGATGACGGCCTCCAAGACGGCGCTCCCCGTGCTGGGCGTCCCCGTCGAGTCCAAGACCCTCAAGGGCATGGACTCCCTGCTGTCGATCGTGCAGATGCCCGCCGGGGTGCCCGTGGGGACGCTCGCGATCGGGAAGGCCGGGGCGACCAATGCAGCGCTCCTCGCCGCCGCGATCCTGGGAGCGAAGCATCAGGAGATCCGCCTCGCGCTGAAGCGCTACCGCGCCGCGCAGACCGAGCGGGTCCTCGCGTCGCCGGATCCTCGCGCCGGCGACGGGTCGTCCTCGACTCCATGACGGTCGTCGGGGTCCTGGGCGCGGGTCAGCTGGGACGGATGCTGGCCCTGGCGGGATACCCCCTGGGACTCCGCTTCGTGTTCTTCGACGAGGCCCGCGATACGCCCTCGGGCCGGCTCGCGGAGCAGCGGACCGCCCGTTGGGACGATGCCGCGGCGCTGGAGGCGTTCGCGGCCGAGGCGGACCTGGTCACTTACGAGTTCGAGAACGTGCCGCTCGCGACGGCGGAGCGGATCGCCTCGCGTGTCCCGGTGTTCCCCCCGCCGCGTGCGCTCGCGACCGCCGGTGACCGGCTGGCCGAGAAGACCCTCTTCCGGAGTCTCGAGATCGGCACGGCGCCGTTCGCCGAGGTCGCCACGCGCGAGGATCTAGGCCGGGCGGTGGAGTCGATCGGCCTTCCGGCCGTGCTGAAGACCCGCACCCAAGGCTACGACGGGAAAGGACAGCGCGTGCTACGCCAGCCGGCGGACCTCGCGCCCGCCTTCGCGGCGCTCGGCGGGAGGCCGCTTCTCCTGGAAGGGTACGTTCCGTTCGCGCGCGAGCTCTCGATCCTCTCGGTGCGCGGCGCGACCGGCGACACGGCGTTCTGGCCGCTCGTCCAGAATGTTCACCGGGACGGGATCCTGAGGCTGTCGACCGCCCCGGCGGCCGACGTCACGCCGGCGCTCTTCGACGACGCGGCGGGGATCGCGGGGAAGGTGCTCGAGGCCCTCGATTACGTCGGCGTCCTCGCCATCGAGCTCTTCCAGCATGACGGTCGACTGCTGGCGAACGAGATGGCGCCGCGCGTCCACAACTCCGGCCACTGGACGATCGAGGGCGCGCGCACGAGCCAGTTCGAGAATCACTTGCGCGCCGGCCTGGGGCTGCCGCTGGGCGCGACGGACGCGATCGGTGTCTCAGCGATGGTCAATCTGATCGCGCAGGTTCCCGATCCCTCCGCGCTCCTGGAAATCCCCGGCGCCCATCTTCACCTGTACGGCAAGACGGCACGACCGGGGCGGAAGCTCGGACACGTGACGCTCGTCGAAGCGGACCGCGCCGCGCTGGAGGCGGGTTTGGCGCGCCTCGCGACGATCGTCGACGAGCCTGCGCTCGCGCGATGAGGACGCTCCGATGGGCGTGGCCGGTCGTCGCGACCGCCTTCGCCGTGCTCGTGCCCTGGGGGTGTTACGCCCTCCGGCCGGATCGCCCCCTTCCGCTCGTGGTGCTCGACAAGACGGTCCCGTTCCGGAACTGGCTCGAGCATCGGTCGCTCTTCTGGCTGCTCGGCCACGAGCGGATCGTCAAGCCCGACGGCTCCCCCTACGCGTACGCGAGCGACTACCTCGGAGCGTATCCGCCTCCGATTCCCGGAGACCCGCCCGAGCGGACCCGCGACCTCGCCGCGACCGACGTCGCCTCGGCGAGGCTGGTGTATCTGGCCGACACGTACGGCGTCTATCGCGACGACCTGGCGAGCCGGGAGCGCATGCAGGCGGCCCTCGAGCGCAGCCCGCGTCTCTACGGCGGACTGACCTCGGAGGAAGCGTCCGCCGTCGCCTCGGTTCCCGAGCAGGGGAGGATCCTCGTCGCGGAGTTCAACACGCTCGGCAGCCCGACCGGACCCGACGCTCGCGAACGGCTGGAAAGGACCCTGGGCGTGCGCTGGACGCGCTGGATCGGTCGCTACTTCCCGCGCTTGGAGGACACGGGCGAGGTCCCCAAGTGGATGCGGGACGACTACGAGCGCGAGTGGCGCCGGACGTGGGTCTTTCGGGGGCCCGGATACGTCCTCATGCAGGACGACCTCCACTGCGAGGTCCTGCGCGAAGGATTCGATGTCGAGCGGATCGGTCTGACGATCGAGCGGGAGCGTCCGTTGGACGCGCGGATCATGGAGGCGGCCGATCGCGTGCCGTACCCGTACTGGTTCGACGTCGTGACCGTCGCCACGGGGACGACGGCTCTCGCGTCCTTCCAATGGCACCCCACCGAAGCGGGGCGACGGAGGCTCGCCGCGCGCCGGCTCCCCGAGCGATTCCCCGCCGTGACGCGACGCGGCGGGCGCGCGGGCGGGAGCGCCTGGTACTTCGCGGGAGACTTCGCGGATAATCCCCTCGACCCGAGGCCGGTCCCGTTCGCGGGTTACGCATCGTTCCGACGGATCGCCGAGGGACTCAAGGCAGCGCCGTCCGAGACCGCGTTCTACTGGAGGTTCTACGTGCCGCTGATGACATCGATCCTGCGCGACGCCGAGGGAGCGCGGTGAGCCGGCGACCGTCGTACGCGACGCGCCGCTCGGAAGGTCCCGGCGTCCTCTCCCGCGCGCTTCTCGTGATCGTTCTCCTCGCCGGAATCGTCGTGGGGGCGCGCGGGGCGTTTCGCGCCGGTCGCCCGCCTTCGATCGAGATCGCTCCGGGCGCGAAAGCGATCGGCGTGCGCACTCCGGTCGCGGTCACGGTCGCCGAGCCCGCCCGCGGCCTCACGGAGATCACGATCGAGCTCGTCCAATCGGGGCGTGCGGAGACGGTGGCCCACAAGACCTACGAGCCGAGGAGCTCCTGGGCGTTCTCCGGGACGAAGACCGACAGCGAGACGTTCCGGTTCGACGTCGGCCGCAGCGTGCAGAAGAGCTTGAAAGCGGCACCGGCCACGATCCGCGTGACCGCCGCGCGCGCGGCGAGCTGGCTGCGCCATCCCGCCCCAGCCGTGAGCGAGGTCACGCTTCCGGTGAGGTTCACGCCCCCCACGCTCGCCGTGCTCTCGAACTTCACCTACGTCAATCAGGGAGGATGCGAGGCGGTGGTCTACCGGGTCGGCGAGACGTCCGTCAAGGACGGCGTCACGGCGGGCGGCTGGTTCTTCCCGGGATTCCCGCTCCCCGCGGGCGGGGCACAGGACCGGTTCGCCCTCTTCGCCGTCCCGTACGACCTCGGGGACGCTTCGGCCGTCAAGCTGACCGCGGAGGACGACGTCGGGAACGCCGCGTCCGTCGCGTTCATCGACAAGTTCTTCGCGCGCCCGCTGCGCCGCGACACGATCCCCCTCGACGACGCGTTCCTCGCCAAGGTGGTGCCGTCGATCCTCTCGCAGACGCCGGACCTGACGGACAAGGGGGACCTCCTGGAGAACTACCTCCAGATCAACCGCGATCTGCGGAAGACCGACAATGCGCAGCTCGTCGCCCTCGCCAAGGACTCGCGCCCCAGTTTCCTCTGGACGCGCCCTTTCCAGCCGATGGGCTCCACGAAGGTGATGGCGAGCTTCGCCGACCGCCGGACCTACGTCTACAAGGGGCGGAGCGTGGACCAGCAGGACCATCTCGGCCTCGACCTCGCGGGGGTCGCGCACGCGCCGGTGCCGGCCGCCAATGACGGGATCGTCGTTCTCGCGCGGTTCTTCGGGATCTACGGCAACACGGTCGTCGTCGACCACGGATACGGCTTGATGTCCCTCTACGGCCACCTCTCCTCGATCGACGTGAAGGAAGGCCAGACGATCGCGCGGGGCCAGGCGGTCGGCCGGAGCGGCGACACGGGTTTGGCCGGAGGCGACCACTTGCACTTCGCCATCCTCCTCCAGGGGTTGCCCGTCAGTCCCGTGGAATGGTGGGACGCGCATTGGCTCGCCGACCGCATCGCGCGCAAGCTCGGGCCCGCGTTTCCGCTCGCGCGCTGACGATCTCGCGTCACCCGCGGTCGAGCAGCGCGAGCATCTCGGAGCATCCGCGGCGCTCCGCGGCGCGGCGGGCCTTCGCTCCCGCGGCGCCCTCGAGCTTCAGGTCCGGGGCGTGCTGGAGGAGGTCGCGCACCACCGCGGTATGGTCCGGGCAGCCGCGGTAGGTGTAGTCGATGTCGAACGCCCCGGCGACGGCGCTCGACAGCGCGTTGGCACCGTCCCCGCGCTCCTTGCGCGGGTCGGCCCCCTTCGCGAGCAGCGCGTCCACCGCCTGCGCCTCGGCGTACCCCGACGCCATGAATAGGGCGTCGTCGAGCTCGGCGGACGGCTGCGCGGCCGTGTCGATCAGGCGGATCGCAGCCTCCATCTGGTTCTTGTGGAGGGCGTGCAGCAGAGGCGTCCAGCCGTTGACCCCGCATCCCTTGTGCGGGTTCGCGCCGCGCGCCACGAGCAGGTCGAGAGCGTCCACGCGCCCGGCGCGGGCGGCGGCGGCGAGCGGTGTCATGCCGTAGGCGCCGGGCGCGTCGGGGTCGGCGCCCCCGTCGAGGAGCGCGGTCATCGCGGCGAGGTCGCCTTCGCCGGAGGCGCGGCGCAGCGGGGTGTCCGGGCCGGCGAGGATGCAGCCGGTGAGAAGGGTGAGGGTCAGGATCAGGGCGAGGCGCTTGTCCATGAGGTCCTCCTCGGCGCTCGGGCGTGCGTCCGAGAAGATACAGCAAATTACTTTGTAGTGCAAAGTCAAAGGAGTGCCGTGTCCGGGCCGAAGCGCCTCAGGTAGCCCTCGACCGGCATCTTCCGGGCGGTATTGCGGGAGCTCATGTATCGGACGGTCCCGTAAACCGGCCGCTCCGGCCCCCAGGGTCGATCGTAGCGGCCGAGCACCCAGAAGATTCCGGAGTACGAGTTCGGATCGCGCCCGTCGAGCGCGTAGCGGTCGTTCAGCTCGATCATCACGTCGAGCGCCTCCTCCGGAGACGCGGTCCACTCGAGGATCTTCTTCCCCCAGAGCATCCTGAGGTAGTTGTGGATGCGGCCCTCGCGCAGGAGCTGGGTCTGCGCCGCGTTCCAGAGCGGATCGTGGGTCCGTGCGGAGGCGAACGCCTCCAGGTCATAGCGATGCTCGCGTCGGTCCGCTGCGTGATGCGCCAGCGTGGCGCGCGCCCAGCCGGGGACGGACTCGAACCGAGCGTAATCTCCGCGGTGCGCGCAGAAGTTCAGTCCCAGCTCGCGCCAGGTGACCGCCTGGTCCAGGAAGGACTCGGCCGGCGGGCTCATCCCCCACCAGCCCTCCCGCCGGCCGGAGGCGACCGTCGCGAGATCGGCGCGCGACCAACCCTCCAGCGAGGCGATCGCCAGGAGGAGCTCATGGCTGGAGAGGTGGCCGAAGTGCAGATAGGCGGACAGCCGGCTCGTCGCGTCCTTCTCCGGCTCGTTCCTCTCCCGGCCGTAGCGCTCGAGGCGCCGCTCCACGAAATCCTCGAGCGCCGCCACGGCGGCCTCCCCCCTCGCGCCCCGGCGACCGCGGGAACGTCATGGTCGATCGGCAGGCGCGACAGGTTCTCGCCGGCTGACCGCCACCTCCTCGCGACCGCGGCCGGCACCGCACGGGCCCGCACGAGGCCCTCGGCGGCGAGCGGCTCCGCGTCAGGCAGATCCGGAAGATGCCTCGGAAGCCGCTTCTGAAGGTGTCTCCGGAAAGCGAGGGCGGTGGGAAAGGCCTCCTCCGCGTCGCGGATGGGGAGGAGGCCGTTCGAATCGACGCGCTCGAGCCTCACGTCGAGCTGACGCGCCGCCGCCGCGACCATGGCGGGGAGGAAGAAGCAGGGGAAGTCGTCGGTGACCACCAGGCATGCCTCGGCGGCGAGCGCGCGGAGGAGCCCGCGGCCGGCCCCAGGCTCCGGCTCGACGTACGCGACATAGTCGATCCCCGCGGCGCCGCACCGCCGGGGGTTGTCACGCATGCCGTCCATCACGAACCGGTGGAGCCGTTCGGAGGCGAAGGGGTAGTCGCATCGAAGAGGCTCCAGGACGACGAGGGGCTTCCCGAGGGAGACCGCCGCCTCCACTGCGCGTTGAAGGCCGAAATTCCAGCGCGTGCGCCGAGCGGCGATCATCCAGTAGACGACGCGGCCGCGTTGCGGGCGGAGCGGCGCGTCGTTGGCCACCGTGACGCGGATCGCGGGGACGGTCATTGCTCCGGCATTAGACCCCGGATCCCGACAACCTGGCCTCGCCTTGACCGGGGCGCGAATCGCCGTACATCAGACGGATCCGGGGGAGATCGGTGCGGGAAGGCATGAGCTCGCGAAAGGTCACGCTGGAGGAGTCGATCGCGAGGCTCGCGTTCGAAACGGGCGCCTCACCCTCGTTCGTCGAGAAGGTGCGCGCGCTGTTCCTGGGGCGCGGGATCGACCTGGAGGACAGCTCCGAGCCCTATGCCACCGCGCTGAGCGAGGCCTTCCAGCGCCACGCCGCGATCCGCCACCGGATCGACGAGGCGCGCGAATCCCTCGCCCGTCTGCACGCCAACCTCGCGGAGATGGGGAGCGTCTTCCAGGATCACCTCGTTCGCCTGCGCACTCTCCGCGAGAAGCTGACCGGCGGATCCGCCGAAGGGTCGCGAGCGTCCGACGAGCGGATGCGCCTGGTTCCCGGCGATCACGATCGCACGGTCGTCCCGGGCCCCGAAGGGGTTCAGTAGCGCGCGCGGACCGCGAAGGCCACGCCCGCGATGACGAGCCCGCCTCCGATCACGAACCGCGCCGTCAGCGGCTCTCCCAGAAAGACGACGCCGGCGATGACGGCGATGACCGGCGTGGCGTAGGCGATCAACGCGAGACGGCTCGCCCGGACGTGGCGGAGCAGCCAGTAGTACAGGGTGAACGTGAGCGCGGAGCCGACGACCGAGAGATAGGCGAGCGCCGCGACCGCGGTGCGCGACCAGTCGAGCGGCCGCTCGCGCTCGAAGAGAAGCGCCGCCGCAGCCATGACCACGCTCGCGATCGCCATCGGCACGCCCGCCAGCGAGATGGGATGGATCCCGGCCCCCCAGCGCTTCACCACGACGCTCGAGACCGACGAGACGACGGGGGAGAGGAGCAGCACGGCGGCGGCCGTGGCGGTCTTCGGCCCACCGATGCCGGTGAAATCCTCCGAGAAGATCACCACGATCCCCGCGAAAGCGAGCAGGACCCCGGCGCCGGCGCGCGGCCGGAATCGTTCCCCGGGCAGGAGTCCGTGCGCAAAGAGCGAGACGAGCATCGGGAAGGTCGCGAACAGGATCGCCGCCAGTCCCGAGGGGACGAACTGCTCGCTCCAGTAGACGACGCCGTAGGAGACGGAGAAGAACAACACACCGTTGACGAGCCAGAGGCGCCTTTCGTACGGCTGCGCGCCCAGACGAACGCGGAGCAGCCTTGACGCGGCGAGCAGGATGGAGGACGCGATCGCGAAGCGCAGCGCCACGGACGTGAACGGCGGGATGCCGCGGAGTCCGACACGGATCGCGCCCCACGTCGTGCCCCAAACCAGCGTCAGCAGAACCGTGACGAGCGCGAGGAGCGATCGGGGCGGCCTCAGACGCCATCCTCCTCCAGCATCTGGCGCAGGTAGTCGGCGTATCCGCTCCGTCCCATCGCATCGGCCTGCCGCCGCACCGCGGCGGCGTCGATGAACCCCATCTTGTACGCCACTTCCTCGACGCACGCGACGCGCAGGCCCTGACGCTCCTGGATCGTCTGGATGAAATTGGACGCCTGGAGGAGCGAGTCGTGCGTCCCCGTGTCGAGCCAGGCGAAGCCGCGGGTGAGCACCTCGACGTGAAGGTCGCCCGCACGGAGATAGGCGAGATTCACGTCCGTGATCTCCAGCTCGCCGCGCGCGGACGGGGAAAGGCCGGCGGCGATGTCGAGCACGCGGTTGTCGTAGAAGTAGAGACCGGTGACCGCGTAGTTCGAGCGCGGCGCGGGGGGCTTCTCCTCGATGCGAACCGCCCGCCGATCGGCGTCGAACGTGACGACGCCGTAGCGCTCCGGATCGCGCACGCGGTAGGCGAAAACGGTGGCGCCCGATTCCCGCGCGGCGGTCCGTTGGAGCACCGTCGCGAAGCCTTGCCCGTAGAAGATGTTGTCGCCCAGCGCGAGCGCGACCCGGTCCCCTCCGACGAAGCTCCTCCCGATCACGAATGCCTGCGCGAGACCATCCGGACGGGGCTGCTCGGCATACGCGATCCGGAGCCCGAGCCGCGAACCGTCCTCGAGCAGCCGCTCGAAGGCGCCGCGATCGTCCGGCGTGGTGATCACCAGGACGTCGCGGATCCCCGCGAGCATGAGCGCCGAGAGCGGGTAGTACACCATGGGCTTGTCGTAGACGGGCAGAAGCTGCTTGCTCGTGGCGCGCGTGACCGGATGGAGCCGCGTGCCGGCTCCCCCGGCGAGAATGATCCCCTTCACCCGCGGCTCCGGGTCGATCCGAGGCCGAGGCGCTCGCGCTCGTACTTCGCCTTCGCCTGGACCGCCGCGGCCCACGCGCGATTCTCCACGTACCACCGGACCGTCTCGCGGAGCCCCGCGTCGAACGCGCGGCGCGGGCGCCAGCCGAGCTGCTCGGTGATCGCCCGCGCATCCACCGCGTAGCGGCGGTCGTGGCCGGCGCGGTCGGGCACGTGCGAGGCGAGATCGCGATAGGAGCGCTTCCCGGCGCGGCCCATCGCCTCGTTCGACGCCGCCGGCACGACGCTCTCGATCGCGTCGCAGATTCGTCCCACCAGCTCGAGGTTCGTCAGCTCGTTCCCGCCTCCGATGTTGTACCGGCTCCCCGGCCGGCCGCGCGCGAGGACCGCGAGGATCGCCCGAGCGTGGTCCTCGACGTGGAGCCAGTCCCGCACGTGCAGCCCGTCCCCGTAGACCGGGATCGGCTTGCCTTCGACGCCGTTGAGCACGGCGAGCGGGATGAGCTTCTCGGGGAACTGGTAGGGGCCGTAGTTGTTGCTGCAGTTGGTGACGAGCGTAGGCACGCCGTACGTGTGGTGGTAGGCGCGGACGAGATGGTCGGCCGCCGCCTTCGTCGCGGCGTACGGCGAGTTGGGCGCGTAGGGCGTGGACTCGGCGAAAGACCCCGTCTCGCCCAGCGCTCCGAAGACTTCGTCGGTGGACACCTGGACGAAGCGGAACGGGCCGTCGAGGTGCCGGCGCGAGGCCTCGAGGAGCTCGAACGTCCCGACGACGTTGGTGACGACGAAGTTACGGGGACCGTCGATCGATCGGTCCACGTGGCTCTCCGCGGCGAAATTGACGACCGCGGCCGGACGATGCCGGTCGAAGACCTGTTCCACGAGGGCGGGGGATGCGATGTCCCCCTCGACGAACGCGACGCGCGCGTCGCCGAGAACGCCCGCCAGGTTGTCGAGGCTGCCCGCGTACGTCAGCTTGTCGAGGATGACGAGCCGCGCGTCCGTCTCGGCGAGCGCGAGGCGGACGAAGTTGCATCCGATGAAGCCGGCGCCGCCGGTGATGAGCCACGTCTCCACGCAAGCCTCCCGGAGGCCGGCATTGTAGACTGGCCCCCCCAGCGAGGTCCGCATGCGGCGCGCGTTCGACCTGGAAAAGTTCCTCATCGACGTCTTCGATCCGGTGGCGGGGGAGCGCGCGGCGGTGGTCGTGGATCGGCCGACGCCTGAGGTGCCGGACAACGACGCCTGGCGCGAGCGCCGCGCGATGGCGGAGGCCTGGAGGGAAGGCCTCGAGCATCTGGGGAAGCGGATCGGCTTCGAGGTGCTTCCCCTCGTCAGCTTTCCTTCGACGGGCCGGAGCGGCGCCGATTTCCCGGCGTCGGGCGAGGCCGATCATCGCGGCGTCCGGCTGGCGTCGGTGCTCGACGAGACGAGCCTGCTGCTCGCGCTGACGGAGTTCTCGATGACCGCCGCGCTGTGCGACGTGTGCAAGCGGCGTCCGGGGGCGGGCGTCTTCCGCGCGGCGAGCATGCCCGGCGTCCAGAAGTGGATGGAGACGACCTCGCTCGCCGCGGACTATCGCGAGATCGCGCGGCGCTGCCGCCTGCTCAAGGAGATCTTCCTCGGAGCCGACCACGGCGAGGTCGAGTTCTCGACGGGGCACAGGTGCCTGTTCGACCTCCGGCACCGGGTGTGCGAGGCCGACGACGGCTACCTGCACCGCGACAAGGACGACGATCTTCCCGTCATCAACCTGCCGAGCGGGGAGACGTTCCAGGTTCCCTACGAAGGGGAGATCGCCGGCGATCCGTCGCGGACGCGCGGCGAGCTGCCGGTCCGCGACGACGGCGAGACCGTCGTGTTTCGCGTGGAGGCCAATCGCATCGTGGAGGTCACCGGCGCGGGCGCCGTGGCCCGTCGCTTCACCCGCTTCTTCGCCGCCGACCCGATGCGCGGGAACGTCGCGGAGATGGCCTTCGGCTGCAACGACGACGCGACCGTCACGGGCAACGTTCTCGAGGACGAGAAGGCGGGCTTCCACTGGGCGTATGGGCGAAGCGACCACCTCGGCGGCAGGGTCGGGCTTTCGCAGTTCCGATCTCCCGACAACGTCGTGCACAACGACATCGTCTACGCGAAGGAAAGCCCCATCTCCGTCTCGCGCGCGGAGCTGGTCGCCGCCGACGGCCGGCGGACCGCCGTGATCCGCGACGGCGCGTACGTGCTCTGGTAGGAGCGCCGGTGCTGAACTGGGTGGAGATCGACGCCCGCGCGCTGCGCGGGAACATCGCCGCGTTCAAGCGCCGCCTGTCGCCGGCGACTCTGTTCGGAGCCGTCGTCAAGTCCAATGCCTACGGCCACGGGATGCTCGAGACGGCGCGCCTCGCCGCCGACGCGCGCGCCGACTGGCTGTGCGTGAACAACGTGGACGAGGGGATCGCTCTTCGCGATGCGGGCCTCGGGCTTCCGATCCTCGTCATGGGCTACGTCCCCCTCGCGGCGCTCGACGAGGTCGTGGCCCGCAGCCTCCAGCCGGTCGTCTACAACCTGGAGACGGTCGAGCGCCTCGAGCGCGCGGCGGCGGCTCGCGGGACGACGGTCTCGGTCCACCTCAAGCTCGAGACCGGGACCCATCGACAGGGGATCGCGGAGCACGAGATCCCGGTCTTCGTCCGGCGCATCGGCGCGTCCCGCGATCTTCGTCTCGCCGGCGTGACGACCCATTTCGCCAACATCGAGGACAGCACGAACCACGAGTTCGCCGAGATGCAGATCGCCGGCTTCGGCCGGATGACCGAGGCCGTGTCGCGCCTCCATCGCGAGCCGTTCCTCCGCCACTGCGCCTGCTCCGCGGCGGTTCTCCTGTTCAACCGGACCCACCTGGACCTCGCCCGGGTGGGGATCTCGATGTACGGACTGTGGCCGTCGAAGGAGACCTACGTCTCGTGCCTCGAGCGCGGAAAGCCCTCGCTCGACCTCGCTCCGGTGATGACGTGGAAGACGCGGATCGCCCAGGTCAAGGAGGTCCCCGAGGGAGGCTACGTCGGATATGGCCGGACGTGGAGGGCGACCCGGCCGACCCGGATCGCGGTCCTGCCCGTGGGGTACTTCGAGGGATACGGCCGGGAGCTCTCCGGCCTCGCGCACGTCTTGATCCGCGGCCGCCGCGCCCCGATCCGAGGCCGGATCTGCATGAACATGTGCATGGCGGACGTCACCGACGTCCCGGGGGCCGCGCTCGAGGACGAGGTCGTGCTCCTGGGCCGCCAGGGGGACGAGACGCTCCCCGCCGAGCAGCTCGCCGGCTGGGCGGGGACGATCTCGTACGAGATCGCGGCCCGCATCCATCCGGCCCTTCCCCGCGTCGTGGTCTAGCGGCGCGCGGTCACGACCAGCGCGCCTTCCCGCTCGTAGAGCTCACGGGCGAGAGCGATGGCCGCGGGCGGCTGGCCGAGGAAGACCGCCGGGTTGAAGGGGCGTCGGTCGTAGACGCGATAGCGCCGGAGGTCCTTGAAACCCGCGCGCTCCAGCAGCAGCAGCCATTGCACGCCCGAGAGGAACTGAGGGTAGCCGTGCTCGCGGGTGACGTCGTCGATGAGGCTGTCGGCCACGCGGCTCTCGCGATAGAGATGCGAGATGGAGCACAGCATCCCGTCGGGCTCGAGCGCGTCGCGGAGCGCCTGCAGCGTGGCCTCGAGATTGGGGACGAAGTAGAGCGCGTCCAGCGCGAAGATGTGCGTGAACCGCGCGCCGTGCAGGGCATCCGTCAGGGATTGCCCCATCTCGATCCGGTGGAATCGCGTTCGCGGGATCGCGCCGAGGCGCTTTTCCGCCTGAGCGATCCCCTCGGCGGAGGGATCGATCCCGAGGTAGCGCGCCCCGCCCGCGGTGAGGAACGGAGCGGTCCAGCCCGTTCCGCAGCCGAAATCCAGCACGCGCGAGCCGCTCCCGAGCCCCATGAGCAGCTCGACGACTTGGCGGACGACGTCTTCCTTCCCCGCCTGCCACGTCACGGCCCCGCCCTGTCTGTACAGATCGTCGAACCCGACCATGGCGACCTCCGACCGCGATTCTATCCGGCTTGATTCTCGTCAGCGGACGGCGTTACATTCCGGGCGGCATGAGGCGCAAGCCACTCCAAGTCGATTGGGACGAGCTCGAGGCCGCGTTCGAAAACCGGAACGAGGATCTCACCTATTACCTCGACCTCGTGACCGGCCAGGTGATCCTCGAAGGGGAGGGGGAGGACGCCCACTTCGACGAGGACGCCGAGATGGACGACGCCGTGGAAGGGGACGCGCCGCCGCGCCGCGAGACGACCCGGCTCTACGTGGACAGCTTCACGGACGACGACGAGATGGACTGGATGGACGAGTTCATCCGGGCGGACGGCGCGATCGCGCCCGATCTGAAGTCCACCCTCTCGGACCTGGTGGACGAAGGGCCGCCTCAGGCCTTCAAGGACGAGCTCCGCCACCACGCCGAAGTGCGCGACCGCTGGTTCCGGTTCCGCTCGGAACGCCTGCACGAGGTCATGGACACCTGGTTGGAGGAGAACGGCGTGAATTGCGCGAGCCAGGCGCCGTGGAGGTCGTCGGGCTAGGCGGTAACGGGGGTTTCCTCGAGCTGCTCCACGTAGCCGCATCCCTCCTGCTCGCACACCAGCCGCCGTCCGTCCTTCTTGGTGACCTTCTCGACGAGGTACGGCGCCTTGCAGTCCGGGCAGGTCTTCGCGACCGGCTTGTTCCAGAGCACGAAGCCGCAGTCGGGATAGCGGTCGCACCCGTAGAACACCTTGCCGCGCTTGCTCTTCCGCTCGACGATCCGTCCCTTGCCGCATTCGGGGCAGTCGACGCCCGTCTCCTTCATCTTGATGTAGCGGCACTTCGGGTAGTTGGAGCAGGAGGTGAACTCGCCGAAGCGGCCCTGCTTGATCGCGAGCTTGCTGCCGCACTTGGGGCAGGGCTCGTCCAGCAGGACTTCCGCCTTCGCCTCCGCCTTGCCTTCCTTCCCGACCACGATCTTTCGGGTGGTCTTGCATTCCGGGTACCCGGAGCAGGCGAGGAAGGCCCCGAAGCGTCCGCGCTTGAGAACCATCGGCCGCCCGCACTTCTGGCAGGGCTCGGCCTCCGTCTCGATCGGATCCGGGGGGGCGGCAGAGACCTTCGCCGTCTTCGCCGCGGCGGGGAGCCCGCGCTTGCCGGGTGACGGAGGCTCGTCACCGGCCACGCTCCCGATCTCCCGCGTGTTCTTGCACTCGGGGTATCCCGAACAGGCCAGGAATTGGCCGAAGCGCCCCCACTTCAGGACCATCGGCTTCCCGCACTTGTCGCAGATCTGATCCGTCGGGATCGCCTCGCGCTTGACGTCGCGCATCTCCTTCTTCGCCCGCGCGAGGTCGGCCTCGAACTTCTTCTGGAACTCGCGGAGGGCGTCGACCCAGTTCAGGCGTCCCTCCTCGATCTCGTCCAGCTCCTCCTCCATGCGCGCGGTGTAGCCGACCTCGACGATGTCGCCGAACGACGCCACCATCAGGTCGTTGACCAGCTCCCCGAGCTCCGTCGGGAAGAAGCGCCCCTTGTCCTTCTCCGCGTAGTTCCGGTCCATGATCGTCGCGATGATCGCCGCGTAGGTCGAGGGCCGTCCGATCCCGTTCTCTTCCAATTCCTTGACCAGCGTCGCTTCGGAGAAGCGCGGAGGCGGCTGCGTGAAGTGCTGCCGCGGAAGGAGAGAGCGCAGCTCGAGGGGCTGCCCCTCGCGGAGCTGCGGCAGGCGGCGCTCCTCGTCGTCGTCGGCCTCGGCGTCGGCCGGCCGGCTGTCCTCGGTCCGCGCGTCCTCGTCCTTCCCCTCGTGATAGACGGCCAGCCACCCGGGGAACTTCAGCACGGAGCCGGTCGCCCGGAACGTGTAGTGCCCGGCCTCGATGTCGGCGCGCGTGGTGTCGAAGACCGCCGTCTCCATCTGCGAGGCGACGAAGCGATTCCAGACCAGCTGATAGAGACGGAACTCGTCGCGTCCGAGGAACTCGCGCACCCGATCCGGCGCGTAATCGAGCGACGTGGGGCGGATCGCCTCGTGCGCCTCTTGCGCGGCCTTGCCGACCTTGAAGCGCCGGGGCTCGGCGGGTAGGGCGTTCTCGCCGTAGCTCTCGCGAATGTAGGCGCGCACCGCGGTCATCGCCTCGTCGGAGATCCGCGTCGAGTCGGTGCGCATGTAGGTGATCAGGCCGACCGTTCCGGAGTCGCCGATCTCGCGGCCTTCGTACAGTCCCTGCGCGAGGCGCATGGTCTTCGCGACGGGGAAGCCGAGCTGACGCGCGGCGTCCTGCTGGAGCTTGGAGGTGATGAACGGCGGCGGCGGGTTCTTCTTCTTTTCCTGCGACTGCAGCTTCACGACCTTGAACGGGACGGCGTCGGCGCGCGCCATGGCGACGTCGAGCACGAGCGCGCTCGAATCGGCGGTCACGGGCTTGGACCCCGTCACGGTCCAGCCGAGCTCCGCGAGGGCGGACGTCATCTCCTCCTGGGAGACGACGTCGGTCTTCTTTCCGTCCTTCGCGTAGAGCTTCGCGCCGAACTGCGGGGCCTCCCCCGCCCAGAGCTGGGCCGTCAGCGACCAGTACTCCTTCGGCACGAACGCTTTGATCGCCCGCTCGCGCTCGACGATGATCCTGAGGGCGACGCTCTGGACGCGTCCCGCGGAGAGCCCGCGCCGGACCTTGTCCCACAGGAGCGGCGAGATCTTGTACCCGACGAAACGGTCCAGGATGCGCCGCGCCTGCTGGGCGTCGACCTTGTTGGCGTCGATCTCCCGAGGATGCTCGAACGCCTCGAGGATCGCCTTCTTGGTGATCTCGTTGAAGAGGACCCGGTGGAAGGGAACCTTCGCGTCCTTCGCGAGCTCCTCCTTCAGGTGCCAGCAGATCGCCTCGCCCTCGCGGTCCGGGTCGGCGGCGAGGAAGATCGCGTCCACATCCTTGGCGGACTTCTTCAGCTCGGCGAGGGGCTTCTTCTTTTCGGGGAGGGGCGCGTAGGTCGGCTTGAAGGTCTTCTCGTCCACGCCAAGGGTGCGCTTGGGAAGGTCCCGGACGTGACCCATCGAGGCCTTGACGACGAACCCCCGCCCCAAGAACTTGTTGATCGTCTTGGCCTTGGCGGGCGACTCGACGATGACGAGGGATCGCGCCATGCAGCTTTCCTTCCGGTGGACCTTATGACCGAGGAGACCCGGCTCGAGGCCGGGCAACATAGTACCCACCGCTCAACGGTTCAACACAACCGCGGAGCGAGAGGGCGAACAGCGCGGCCTGGAGCCGGGCGATGCCGAAGGGTGCCGACTCGGCGAGACGGTCCACGTGGACCGGCCGCGGATCGTCAAAAAGCGCCAGAACGGCGCGCTCGTCCGGAGCCAAGTCCGCGTGGCAGGGATCCGGGGCGTCGCCCGCCGCGGTCGTCGGGGAGATGGCGTTCCGGTAGATCGGAGACAGCTCTTCGATGATGTCCTCGGCGCACTGGACGAGCTTGGCCCCCTGCTGGAGCAGACGATGGCAGCCGCGGGACTGCTCCGAGGTGATGGGCCCCGGAACCGCCATCACCTCTCGCCCCTGCTCCAGAGCGTGGCCCGCCGTGATCAGCGAGCCAGACTTGTCGGTCGCCTCCACCACGACCGTCGCCGCGGAGAGAGCGCTGATCAGACGATTCCGCCGCGGGAAGTTCTCCGCGAGAGGAGGCATGGCGATCGGGAACTCGCTCACCAACGCGCCCCCTCGCTCGATCCGTTCGAACAGGGGGGTGTTCTCCGGGGGATAGCTTCGCCCCAGGCCCGAGCCCAGGACTGCGATGGTGCGCCCACCCGCGTCGAGCGCTCCCCGGTGCGCGCAGGAGTCGATCCCTCGCGCGCCCCCCGAGACGATCTCGATGCCGCGCTCCGCGAGCTCGCCGGCGAGGGACTGCGCCACCGCTCGCCCGTAGGCCGTCGCGCGGCGGGATCCCACGACGGCGATGCGCACGGCGGGATCCGAGACCGTTCCGCGCAGGTAGAGCACGCACGGGGCGTCCGGAAGGGCCGCGAGGAGCGACGGGAACTCCCCGTCCTCCCGGGTTACGATGCGAGCGTTCGAGCGAACGGCCGCATCCCATTCCGCTTCCACCCGCCGGGCGAGCGTCGGCCGGGCCGACAGGATCCGCTCCACCGCGTCCCCGTCGATCCCCGGTAGCTCGCGCCACGCCCTCGCCGGGAGCCTGAAAGCGACCTCGTAGGGATCGCCGTGGGCCTCGATGGCCCGACGCGCCGTGATCGGACCCACGCCCGGGAGCAGAGACAGCGCGATCCAGGGGACCAATCGCTCCGGCGGCATCGTTCGAACCCCCGGAGGAGGCCTGCGAAGATTGCATTCGGCGCGGGAAACGTTCAACGCCGAGGCTGCGAGCGATCGGTTGCGGTCGCGCTACAGGGCTGACCGTATACTCGCCATCTCGATCGCCCACAATCCACCTATGTACTTTGGGATGATTCTCATATTCATCGTGGGCTGGCTCGTTCCGGTGTCGCCGTCGCGGCCCGAGGTGGGAGCCTGCGAGCCCGAAGGCGAGCTCGGCGCCGAGTCGCGAGTGCGTCTCGGCTGGTGTCTGTATCGTCGAGGCGACTTCGGCGCCGCGGAACGAGCCTTCGAGGACGGGCGTGCGCTCGACCCGCGAAACGCGGACGCCGACGTCGGCCTCGGTTACGCGCGCCTGCAGCTCGGCGAGATCGAAGAGGCGCGCGAGAGCTTTCGATCGGTCCTGGCCCGACGCCGCGACGACGGCGATGCCCGAAAGGGACTCTCCCTCGCAGCGCTCCGCGCGCCCGGCGAGGAGCTCCGGTTTCGCGACGACGAGAGCCCCGTGCGACCGATCGAGGTCCCGGTGCGCGCGATCCGCGACTATCTCGAGGTCCGCGGCGAGAGCGGCGCCTACAAGCCAATCTTCGTCAAGGGGGTGAATCTCGGGACCGCCCTTCCCGGGCGGTTCCCGACGGAGTTCCCGCGCGAGACCGGGATCTACCTTCGGTGGCTGGAGACGATCGCCGGCCTGGGAGCGAACACCGTGCGGGCGTACACGCTCCTCCCCCCCGAGTTCTATCGAGCGCTGGCGGCCCACAACGCGCTCGCCGGCCCCCGCCGCCTCTGGCTGATCCAGGGCGTCTGGGCCGAGCTCCCCACGGACGGCGACTTCGCCGGCGAGGACTACGTCGCGGAGTTCGGCGCGGAGATCGAGCGCGCGATCGACGCGGTGCACGGCGATCTCGTCACGCCTCCGCGCCCCGGACACGCATCGGGGATCTACGACACCGACGTCTCCGGGTCCCTCCTCGCTCTGGTGATCGGACGGGAATGGGAGCCGTTCGCCGTGAAGGCGTTCGACGCCAGGCGCACGGACCCGAGCGGCTTCGACGGGGCGTACTTCTCCGCGAAGCGCGTGCCCGCGATGGAAGCCTGGGCCGCCCGGATGTGCGACCGGACGGCCGCGTACGAAGCGCGGCGCTACCGCATGCT
>DASRJG010000127.1:0-10363 GCA_035649595.1 Candidatus Polarisedimenticolaceae bacterium | reverse complement strand
GGCGACGTCACGATCCACGCGGGCGACATCTTCGACCCCGAGACGCCCGGTGAGAACCGCGCCGTCTTCCGCGCGGCGGACAAGCTGCATCGCACGACGCGCGAGTGGGTCATCCGCCGGCAGCTGACCTTCAAGCCGGGCGACCGGTACTCCCGCCTCGTCCTCGACGAATCCGAGCGTCATCTGCGTCACAACGGGTATCTGTACGACGCGACGATCCGTCCGGTCCGGTACGACGGGCATGCGGTGGACGTCCTCGTGAGCACCCGCGACGTGTGGACGCTTCGTCCCGCGGCGGGATTCCACCGGAGCGGCGGGGTGAACACCGTCCACTTCGGGCTGCACGACGCGAACTTCCTCGGCTGGGGAAAGAAGGTCGAGATCGAGCGCGTGAACGGTGTCGATCGCGTCGAGACCGGCGTGTCCTTGATCGATCCCGCGCTCGCGGGAACCCACGCCAAGCTCGAGCTCGGGTATTCGAGCAACAGCGACGGCTCCGCCTCGGTGCTCGCCGTCGAGCGGCCGTTCTGGTGCCGCGACGCCTCGTGGGGCGCGGGGCTCAGGGGGGAGGACGCCGACCGCATCGATCCGCTCTACGCGCTCGGCGAGATCACATCTCGCTACCGCACGCAGCATGCCCTGCTCGACGCCTGGGTCGGGCGAAAGGTCGGCGGAGGAGGAAAGACGATCCGCCGCGTGCTCGGGGGGTTCACGTTCGACCGTTCCCTCTTCGATCCGCTGCCGGAGGCCGGCGCGACGACGGTGCTCCCGTCCGACCGCACGCTCGCCTACCCGTGGGTGGGCTTCAGCGTCGCGCGCGAGGGCTACATCAAGGCGCGCGACATGGACAAGCTCGGGCGCACCGAGGACTTCAACCTGGGGGAGCAAGTCGACCTGCGACTCGGCTTCTCGTCGCCGACGTTCGGGGCGGACCGCACCGCCGGGATCGTGGCGCTCTCCGCCGAGTCCGGGATGAGCCCTGGCGCGGGGCAGATCCTCACGCTCCGCGGCGGGCTCGGCGGCCGCGTCACCGACGCCGGCGTGGAGGATGGACGGCTCGACGCCACGGCGCGCTACTACCACCGGGAGGGCGACCGGCGGCTCTTCTACAGCGCGCTGACCGGCGCCGCGTCCAGCAATGCCGATCTGGACCACCAGATCCTCCTCGGCGGCGACAACGGGCTCCGCGGCTACCCACTCCGCTACGCCACGGGAGATCGTTCCCTCCTCCTCACCGTCGAGGAGCGGTTCTACCTCGACCGGGAGTTCTTCCACCTGCTTCGCGTGGGCGCGGCGGTGTTCGCGGACGTCGGGAAGGCCTGGTCGGAGGCCCCGCAGCCGGCGTCGCACCTCGGCGTGCTGCGCGACCTCGGGTTCGGGCTGCGCTTCGGGCAGACCCGCTCGGCTCACGCGGCGGTCCTGCGGATCGATCTGGCGGTGCCGCTCGACGGCATGGGAGGCGGCCTCCATCCGCAAGTCGTCGTGTCCACGGGGGAGACCTTTTGATCGAACGCATCCCGCATCGCCTCCGGATCGCAGCCTACCCGGCCGCGGCTCTCCTCGTCGTGGGCGCCTTGCTGCGCGTCGCGCTGTACGCCCGCTTCCACGATGGGGCGGCCTCCCCCGCGACTCTCCTGCTCGTCCTCGCGGCCGGCGCCTCGAGCGACGCGCCCGTGGCCGTCCTCCTCGCCTCGCCGCTCGCGCTCGGTATCGCCTTGTTCCGGCTGAAGTCCCTCGAGCGGGCCGCGGCGCGTTTCGCGCTCTTCGCCGCGATCGGGGCCGGCCTCGTGTTCGGGGCGTTCGTCGAGTGGTTCTTCTTCTCCGAGTTCGACTCGCGGTTCAACAACATCGCGATCGACTACCTGAGGAGCCCTCGCGAGGTCGCGGGGAACATCGGCGAGAGCTTCCCCGTCGCGCTCTTCGTCGCGCTCGCGCTCGCGGGAGGGGCGGCCCTCGCGCTCGCCGGTGTCCGCGCGACGCGCGGCGCGGTCCTCGGGACGCGCTCGGCGGCGTCGCGCCGTAGGAGCGCGGCCGCTGTCCTCGCCGGCGTGGCCGCCGCCGCCCTCGCCGCCGCCGCGCTTCCGTCCGATCTGGGAGCCGACCGCGTGGAGAGCGAGCTCGCCGCGAACGGCCTCGCGCGCTTCGTGCACGCCGCGACGACCGGGAATCTCGACTACGCCGTCTACTACCGGACCCTGCCCCCCGAGCTCGCGCGCCGGCGGGCCGCGGCCGTGCTCGACGCGCCGTGGATCCGCGCGCGCCGCGACGTCCCTCGGCCTGCGGCCGCGTCCGCGGGAGCGCCGCGCCCGTGGGACGTGGTCGTGATCCTCGAGGAGAGCCTCGGGAGCGAGTTCGTCGGGGCCCTCGGCCACGCTGAGCGCAAGACCACCCCCGGGCTCGACCGGTGGAGCCGCGAGGGGATCCTGCTGACGAACCTCACCGCGACGGGGAACCGGACCGTTCGCGGGCTGGAGGGGACGCTCTGCTCCCTCGTGCCGCTCCCCGGCGCGTCCGTGCTCAAGAGGATGAAGCACGAGGAAGTCGCGACGCTCGCCGACGTGTTTCGCGGGGAGGGATACCGCACCGCGTTCTTCTACGGAGGCTGGGGGCGCTTCGACGACATGAAGCCGTTCTTCCCGGACAACGGCTTCGAGGAATTCATCGAGCGAGGCTCGTACCCCGACGACGCGTTCAGCACGATCTGGGGAGTCGCGGACGAGTGGATCCTCGACGCGCTGCTTACGCGCCAGCTGCGGAGCGCGCGCGAGGGCAGCCGCCTCTTCGCGACCGCGCTGACCGTCAGCAACCACCGGCCGTTCCGCGTCCCCGAGCGGGGCACGGCCTGGCCGGCGGCCAAGACCTGCCGCGAGTCCGCGGTGGCTTACGCCGACTGGGCGCTGGCCCGGTACCTGGACCGCGCGAAGGCGGCGGGGCTGCTCGAGCACACGCTCGTCCTGATCGAAGGGGACCACGGCGCGCGCGTCTACGGCGCGGAGGACATCCCGACCGCGAGCTACCGGATCCCCGGTCTCTTCCTCGTCCCCGGCGCGCGCTGGCGGGGCGTGCGCCTCGACCGGCTCTGCTCGCAGATCGATCTCGCGCCCACGCTCCTCGCGCTGACGGGCCGGAGCCCGAGGACCCCGTTCCTGGGCGAGGACGTGACGAGCCTCCCGGCCGACGGCGGGCGCGCGTTCGTCCAGCACGATCGCGATGTCGGGCTCTTGACCGACCGGGCGCTCGTCACGCTCGGCCTGCAGCGGCGCGACCGTTGCTATACGCGTCCCGGACGGGACAGCGACACGTTCTCGACCGCGGTGTCCTGCACCTCGAGCCCGCAGCTCCAGACGCTCGAGGACGACGCGGCATCGGTCTTCCAGACGGCCGACGCGCTGCTGAAGGCCGGATCGTACGCCCCGGGGCCGAGCGGCGGGACCGTGCTGGCGCGGCGTCAGTCCAGCCGGTAGTTCGGCGCCTCTTTCGTGATGATGACGTCGTGGGCGTGCGACTCGCGCAGCCCCGCGGAGGTGATCCGGACGAAGCGCGCCTCGCGGCGCAGCGCGTCGATGTCGCCGCAGCCGGTGTAGCCCATGCCGGCCCTGAGGCCGCCGACGAGCTGTCCGATCAGCGCCGAGAGGGGACCCTTGTAGGGCACGCGCCCCTCGATCCCCTCCGGCACGAGCTTGCGCTCGTCGAACTCGTCCTGGAAGTAGCGGTCGGATGACCCGCGCTTCATGGCGCCCAGGCTCCCCATGCCGCGGTACTCCTTGAACGTGCGCCCCTGATAGAGGACCGTCTCGCCGGGCGCCTCCTCGGTCCCCGCGAAGAGGCTGCCGATCATCACGACGTCGGCCCCGGCCGCGAGCGCCTTGACGATGTCCCCGGAGAACTTGATCCCGCCGTCGGCGACGAGGGGCACGCCCGCGGCCTCGCACGCGCGCGCGCAGGAGCCGATGGCGGAGATCTGGGGCACGCCCGCGCCGGTCACGATCCGCGTGGTGCAGATGCTCCCCGGTCCGACCCCGACCTTGACCGCGTCCACCCCGCGGTCGATCAGCGCCTTCGCCCCGTCCTCGGTCGCGACGTTTCCGCCGACGAGCTGCATGTCGGGATACTTCTCGCGCAGCGCGCCGACCATGCGCAGCACGCCGTCGCTGTGCCCGTGGGCGGTATCGACGACGAGCACGTCCACGCGCGCGTCCACGAGCGCCGCCGCGCGGTCGAGGGTGTCCTTCGAGATCCCGAGCGCGGCGCCCACGCGCAGACGTCCGAGCTCGTCCTTGCACGCCGAGGGATACCGGATCTGCTTCTGGATGTCCTTGACCGTGATGAGGCCGACGACGCGGAACTGGGCGTCCACCACGGGCAGCTTCTCGATCCGGTGCTTGTGGAGGAGCTCCTTCGCCTGCTCGAGCGTGGTCCCCTTCGGCACGGTCACCAGGTTCTCCGCGGTCATCAGCTCGCGGATGGGCAGGTTCTTCTGGGTGCAGAACCGCAGGTCGCGGTTCGTGAGGATCCCGACGAGCTTGCCGCTCGCGTCGACGACGGGGAGCCCCGAGATCCGGTACCGGCTCATCGCCTCCAGGGCTTCCGAGACCTTCTGATCCGGGGTCATCGTGACCGGATCGACGATCATCCCGGACTCGGAGCGCTTGACCTTGTCGATCTCCCCCGCCTGCTCGTCGATCGATAGGTTCTTGTGGATGATCCCGATCCCGCCCTCTTGCGCGAGCGCGACGGCCAGCCGCGACTCGGTCACCGTGTCCATCGCCGAGGAGACGAGGGGGACGTTCAGCGAGATCTGGCGCGTGAGGCGCGTGCGCGTGTCGACCTGGCTCGGGAGCAGACGTGAGTGGGCGGGGACGAGGAGGACGTCGTCGAACGTCAACGCCTCCGGGACCGGGAATTCCAGCATCGGACCTCCGCGTTCCCGGGGCATTCTAGCAGGGGGCGGCAAGCGGTCCGGCGGCGTCAGCCCCGCTTCGTCCCGCACTCCGCGCAGAACTTCGCCCCGGCGGCGAACGCGGAGCCGCAGTTGGGGCAGAACTTCGCCCCCGCGGCCGCGGACGGCGCTCCGGAGCCCGCGGGCGCAGCCGTCGCTCCGGACCCGCCCGACATCGCGTCGCGCATCATCCCGGCGACGGTCATCCCGATCCCCGCGCCGACGCCGAGCCCCACACCGCTGGCCGCGCCGCCGTCGCCGCCGGGCTGCGACGCCGCGTCCCCCATCGCGCGCGCCGCCTTGTACTTCATGTAGGCGTTCGGATCGCCGACCGCCGCCATGCCCGTCCGCTCGTCGAGGACGCGCTGGACCTCCTCGGGGGGCGTGATGGCGCCCACGAAGAAGTCGGTCATCTCCAGGCCGTACTTCGAGAAGTCCCCGGCGACCCGCCCCTTCAGCGCCTCGGCGAGCTCGTCGTACTGCCGCGGGAGCTCGAAGATGGTCTTGAGCGTCGTGCCGATCACGTCGTTGAGCCGCGCGACGACGACGTCCCGAAGGTAGCCCTCGATCGACTCGGTCGTGAAGCGCGACTGGCTCCCGACGATCTGGTTGACGAAGAGTTGAGGGTCCGCCACGCGCACTGCGAAGGTCCCGTTCGCCCGCAGGCGGACCATCGCGAGCTCGGCGTCGCGGAAGACGACCGGCTCACGGGTCCCCCACTTCAGCGCCGTGAAGACCTTCCTCGCGACGAAATAGACGTCCGCGCGGAAGGGCGAGGTCCCCCCGAACGGCAGGCCGATGAGCCGCGTGAGCAGCGGCACGTTCGCGGTGGTCAGCGTGTGGCGCCCCGCGGCGAACGTGTCGAGCGCCCGCCCGTCGCGGAAGAACACGGCCCACTGGTTCTGCGAGACCACGAGCTGCGCGCCGAGCTTGATCTCGCCGCCGCCCGGGAACCGCCACACCATCTCGCGCCCCGAATCGTCCTTCCACTCGATCACTTCGATGGCCATGGACTCTCCTCCTCGCGGAGCGGATCACACCGCCGGCTTCTCGAGAATCTCGCGGCGCCTGGCGATCTTGAGGTCGAGCTGCTCCGCCCCCGCCGCGAGCGGCGCGAGCGCGGAGGCGTCTCCCGCCGCGCGCAGCCCGTCCGAGAGCTGCACGATCTCCGCCACGAGCGCCGCGTCGTACGCGTAGATCTGGTCGAGCTCCGCCTCGCGGATCTTCACCTGGTCGAACACGCCGCTGTAGCCGGCATCCGCGTAGCGGAGCGAGGCGATCGACTTCTGCAGCGTCCGGTCGAGGCGGCCGAGCGCGTCCAGCCCGGTGAGGGCCCCCGCGTCCGCCGCCCCTTCCCGGAGCGCGTTCAGCCGCGCGCGGCCGTCCTCGAGCCTTCCTGCGAGGAACTCGCGGAGACGGCGGTCGGTCTCGCGCCGGCCCTCCCGCTCCCGGTAGCCCCGGATCCCGGGGAGGTAGCCCGCGAGCTTCTCGAGGAAGCTCTTCTCGGACACCGGCATCGTCATCGCGGGCCTCCTTTCGTCAGCTCTCGTGCTCGCCGTGGCAGCGCTTGTACTTCTTCCCGGATCCGCACGGGCAGAGGTCGTTGCGGCCGACCTTCGGGACCTTCCGCGTCATGGTCGCCACCCCTCCGCGCGCGGTGACGCCGGCGGCGGACTGGGAGGCGGCGCGGAAGACCTGCTCCTGCTCGCGGCGGCGCTTCTCCTCCTCGCGCTGCCGGTCCTCGTCGGTCATCGGGTCGAGGAGGAAGAGGAACCGCACCGCGTCGTTCTCGATCCGCTCGCGCATGAGGCCGAACATGTCGAACGACTCGCGCTTGTACTCCACGAGCGGGTCCTTCTGCCCGTAGGCGCGCAGGCCGATCCCGTCCTTGAGGTGGTCCATCGCGAGGAGATGGTCCTTCCAGGCGTGGTCGATGATCTGGAGGAGGATGTGCCGCTCGTACTGCCGCATCAGGTCGCCGCCGACCTTGGTCTCCTTCTCGCCGTACCGCGCCTCCAGTCGCGGCCAGAGCGCGCTCTCGATCTGGTCGAGCGACATCGAGCGGATCTTGATGCCCTCCTTCTCCAGATCGAAGCCGAAGAAGTACTGGAGCTGCTGGCGGAACGGATCGACCTCCCACTCGCTCACGTCGGGCTTGCTCGCGATGTAGTCGTCCAGGAGGACGGCGTAGATCTCGCTCGCCTTCGCGAGGATGTACTCCTTCTGCTCCTTGCCTTCGAGCAGCTCGCGGCGCAGCCCGTAGATCTCCTGTCGCTGCTTGTTGTTGACGTCGTCGTACTCGAGCAGGTGCTTGCGGGTCTCGAAGTTCCGCTGCTCGACCTGCTTCTGCGCCCGCTCGATGGCGCGGCTGACCATGCCCGACTCGATCGGAACGTTCTCCTCCATGCCGAGCCGCTGCATGGCGCCCTTGAACCGGTCCCCGCCGAAGATCCGCATGAGGTCGTCGTCGAGCGAGAGGAAGAACCGCGACGAGCCCGGGTCCCCCTGGCGGCCCGCGCGTCCGCGGAGCTGATTGTCGATGCGCCGCGACTCGTGCCGCTCGGTCCCCAGGATGTGCAGCCCGCCGAGCGCGGTCACCTGATCGTGCTCCGCGCGGCACTGCTCGCGCGCCGTCGCGAGCTCGCGCTCCATCGCGTCGCGCCAGACCTCGGGAGCGGTCTCCTGCGGCTTCATGCCGCCGAGGATCAGCTCCTGCTTCGCCAGGTACTCGGGGTTCCCTCCGAGCAGGATGTCGGTGCCGCGTCCGGCCATGTTCGTCGCGATGGTCACCGCGCCGACGCGTCCGGCCTGGGCGACGATCTCCGCCTCCATCTCGTGGTACTTCGCGTTGAGCACGACGTGACGGATCCCCTTGCGCTTGAGCAGGGTCGAGATCTTCTCCGACTTCTCGATGGAGACGGTGCCGACCAGCGTCGGCTGGCCCCGCTTCTGGCAGTCCGCGATCTCCTCGACCACGCCCTGCCACTTCTCCTCCTCGGTCCGGTACACGGCGTCCTGGTTGTCCGCGCGCACCATCGGCCGGTTGGTGGGGATGACGACGACCTCGAGCTCGTAGATCTTGTCGAACTCGACGGCCTCGGTGTCGGCGGTTCCGGTCATGCCCGACAGCTTGTCGTACATGCGGAAGTAGTTCTGGAACGTGATCGTGGCGAGGGTCTGGTTCTCGCGCTCGATCTTGACCCCCTCTTTCGCCTCGACCGCCTGATGCAGCCCGTCGCTCCAGCGCCGCCCCGGCATCAGCCGTCCGGTGAACTCGTCGACGATCACGACCTGGCCGTCCTTGATCATGTAGTCGACGTCGCGCTTGAACAGCACGTGGGCCCGCAGCGCCTGGTTGACGTGGTGGAGCGTCTCCATGTGCGCCGGGTCGTAGAGGTTGTCGACGCCGAGGAGGCGCTGGCAGTGCTCGACGCCCCGGTCGGTCAGCGAGACCGTCTTCGCCTTCTCGTCCAGGACGAAGTCGCCGACGTCGTCGTGCTCGTAGTCCTTCCCCCCCTGGATCACCGCCCCCTTCTCGAGCTTGGGGATGATCCGGTCGACGCGGCCGTAGAGCTCGGTGGACTCCTCCGCCGGGCCCGAGATGATCAGCGGGGTCCGCGCCTCGTCGATGAGGATGGAGTCCACCTCGTCCACGATGGCGAACCGGTGTCCGCGCTGGACCATCGCCCCGAGCGAGAACTTCATGTTGTCGCGGAGGTAGTCGAAGCCGAACTCGTTGTTCGTGCCGTAGGTGATGTCGGCGGCGTACGCCGCCTGCCGCTCGGCGTCCGAGAGGTCGTGCTGGATGCACCCGACGGTCATCCCGAGGAAGCGGTGGAGCCGCCCCATCCAGTCCGCGTCGCGGCGCGCCAGGTAGTCGTTGACGGTCACGACGTGGACGCCCCGCCCCTCGAGCGCGTTCAGGTAGGCCGGGAGCGTCGCCACGAGCGTCTTCCCCTCGCCGGTGCGCATCTCGGCGATCGTCCCCTCGTGGAGGACGATCCCTCCGATGATCTGGACGTCGAAGTGCCGCATGCCGAGCACGCGCCGGCCGGCCTCGCGCACGACGGCGAAGGCTTCGGGGAGCAGGTCGTCGAGCGCGGCCCCGCGCGCGAGCCGCTCGCGGAACTCGTCCTTCTTGGCCGCCAGCTGGTCGTCGGTGAGCGCGGCCGTCGCCGCCTCCAGCGCGTTCACCCGCTCGACGAGGGGGCGCAGCCGCTTGAGGGTGCGCTCGTTTTTCGACCCGACGATCTTCGTCAGAAGCGCGTTGATCATGTCGATCTACTCTATCAGACCGTCGATCCGGCGATGGACCGCGGGGAAGAGCAGAGCGGCCGCGACGCGCAGCAGCGCCGCGTCCAGCGCCGCGACCGCGCGCGCGAGACCGACCTTCCTCGCGATCACCCCGCACCCGGCCCAGAACAGGTCGTGCCATCCGACGAGCCGCGCGTACGCTCGGGCCGGACCGCCCTCGAGCGAGCGCCACGCACCCCCCCGGCGGACCGCGTCCACGCGGCCGCGGACGTTCTCCGGCGCGAGCGGCGGATCCAGCACGTTCCGGCCGTCGCCGCGCGTCCTCCACCCTCCGGGGATCGGGCCGAGGCAGCGGTGGACGACCCAGTAGTCCTGCTGCCGGTACAGGAGGAGGTCTCCCGGGCGCGGCTCCCGGACCGGGACCGCGCGGACGGCGTCCCCCCCTCGCAGGTGCGGGGCCATGCTCTCGTCGCCGTCGGTGATCGCCAGGATCGCCGAGCCGCGCTCGGAGAGCAGGAGCTCGAGGGCCTGATCGCGGTGCATGGGGGCTAGAAAAAACTTGACCTCTCCCGGGCCTGCGGGGGGGGCGTTTCCATCAGGCCCGGAAGAGGTCCAACACTGACCAGGAGGAGGTCATGTGGCACCCGGATCACAGAGCAACGGGGATGCCAGACCTCCACGCGTCGCCAAACGTCCAATTTTGCGAGGGAATCCCGCGCGCCGGACGCTTCCCCGCCGCGCGGGTGCCGTTCCGCGGACGCCAGGCTGACGCGGGTTGACGGTCCCGGCGCCGTATTGGCACCGTGCGTCACCCGGAACCTCATTCCTGTGCGGAGGCGGCTTCGCGGAGGATGCTCCGCGCGATGACCAGGCGCTGGATCTGGTTGGTGCCCTCGTAGATCTGGGTGATCTTCGCGTCGCGCATGTACTTCTCGATCGGATAGTCCTTGCAGTAGCCGTATCCCCCGAACAGCTGCACGGCGTGCGTCGTGACCTCCATCGCCACGTCGGTCGCGAACAGCTTGCACATCGCCGAGAGCTTCGAGAGGTTCTTCGCCTTCGCGTCCGCCGCGCGCGCGGCCGTGTGCACCAGGGTCCGCGCCGCCTCGATCCGGGTCCCCATGTCGGCGAGCATCCACTGGATCCCCTGGAACGAGCTGATCGACTGGC
>DASRJG010000126.1:0-5211 GCA_035649595.1 Candidatus Polarisedimenticolaceae bacterium | reverse complement strand
CTCGTCCGCGACCACGAACTCGGGCTCGCACGCGATCGCGCGCGCGATCCCGATCCTCTGCCGCTGCCCCCCCGAGAACTCGTGCGGGTACTTGTCGAGCGCCGCGCGGTCCAGCCCCACCTCCTCGAGCAGGCGGACGGTCCGCTCGATCCGGTCGCTCCGCGAGGTCCCGATCCGGTGGATGACGAGCGGCTCGCCGACGAGCGTGCCGACGCGCATGCGCGGGTTGAGCGCCGCATGGGGATCCTGGAAGACGATCTGGAACCTCCGCCGCAGCCGGCGGAGCGCCTCGCCGCGGAGCGCGGTGAGATCGGTCCCGTCGAACCGGACGCGCCCGGCGTCGGGCTCGAGGAGGCGGACCAGCAGCCGCCCCGTCGTGGACTTGCCCGAGCCCGACTCGCCGACCAGGCCGAACGTCTCGCCGCGAGCAATGGTGAGATCGACGCCGTCCACCGCCCGGACCCGAGGTCCGCGGACGCCGAGCCAGGCGGCGCCGGTCTCGAAGGTCTTGACGAGCCCGCGCCCCTCGACGAGCGCCGCGCGATCGCTCATCGTCCCGCCGCGCGATGGAGGTGGCAGGCGACCCGGCGGCCGCCGTCCAGCGTGACGGTCGCCGGCTCGATGCCGGCGCAGGGCTCGAAGACGTCGGGGCAGCGCGGATGGAACCTGCACCCCGGCGGAGGAGCGGCGGGGTCCGGCACCGAGCCCGGGAGCGCCCGCAAGCGTTTCCCCTGTCCGTCTCCGGCGTCCTCGGGGATCGCGCTGAGCAGGCCGCGCGTGTATGGATGCTTCGGGTCGGCGAAGATCTCCCGCACCCCCGCCTCCTCGACGAGCCGGCCCGCGTACATGACGCCGACCCGGTCCGCGACCTCGGCGACGACGCCGAAATCGTGGGTGATCAGGAGCACCGTCAGGTTGTACTCCGCCTTGAGCTTCCTCAGGAGCTCGAGGATCTGCGCCTGGATCGTCACGTCGAGCGCGCTCGTGGGCTCGTCGGCGATGAGGAGCGACGGACGGCACGACAGCGCGATCGCGAGCATCGCCCTCTGCTTCATCCCCCCCGACAGCTCGTGAGCATAGGACGAGGCCTGGCGCTCGGGGTCCGGGAGCGAGACCGCCTCGAGGAGGCGGACGGCCTCTCGCCACGCCGCCTTGCGCGACAGCCCCTTGTGGATCCGCAGCGATTCGCCGACCTGCGTCCCGATCTTCAGCACGGGGTTGAGCGCCGCGGAGGGCTCCTGGAAGGCGATCCCGATCTCGGCGCCGCGGACCCGCCGCATCTCGCGCTCGGGGAGCGACACCAGGTCCCGCCCGCGGAACACGATGCGTCCGCCCGCGATGCGCCCCGGCTCCACGAGACGCAGGATCGAGTACGCCGTCGCGGTCTTGCCGCAGCCGGACTCCCCGACCAGGGCGTACGTCGTCCCCGCCTCCAGGGAGAGATCGAGACCGTCCACCGCGCGGATCTCCCCCCGGGCTCCCCGGTAGCGCACCGCCAGGTTCTCGATCGAGAGGAGCGGCATCAGGCGAGCCGCCGGAGGACGAGCAGCGTGCGGTCGTCGATCGGAGGGGCGCCCGCGCGGTGCCGGTCGAGCGCTTGGAGGCAAGCGTCGGCGTAGGCCCTCGCGGACGGCCGGACGCCGGCCAGGGTCTCGGCGAGGCGCCGCGCGCCGAACTCCTCCCCTTCCGGATCGCGGGACTCGGTGATCCCGTCGGTGTACATCACGATCGCGTCGCCGGGCCCGGCGTGGACCGTCTCGGACGCGTACGGCGCGTCGCAGAACATCCCGAGCGGGAGGCCGTGGGAGCGGAGCGGCTCCACGCGCCCGCCGCGAACGAGCATCGGCGGTCCCTGACCCGCGTTGCACAGCTCGATCGCGCCGCCGCCGCAGGCGCGGCCGACGACGAGGGTCGCGTACTGCGATTCCAGGGTGGACTCGCAGAACAGCCGGTTGGCCCGGCGCAGCATCTCCGGAACCGCGAGGCCGACGTCGTCGAGGCCGCGGAAGAGCGCGTTGAGGTGGGCGGAGAGGAGCGACGCCGCGACCCCCTTCCCCGAGACGTCCCCGACCGCCACGAGGATCCCGCCGGCGGGATCGGCCGAGACGACGACGTCGCAGTAGTCCCCGCTGACCGGTCCGACCGCGTCGTAGCGATAGTGGATCTCCCACTCCCCCGCGCGGAGGTCGGTCCTCGGCAGCAGCGTGCGCTGCACCTCGGCCGCGAGCGACAGGTCGCGCTCGAGCGCCCGCTGCGCCGCCGCGTCCAGGTGGTCCAGGCAGAATCGGGTGAGCGGATCCACGCGGATCCACGCCTCCTCCACCGGCTCGGCGCACAGCTCGCAGATGCCGTAGGCCCCGCGATCGAACCGCGCGAGCGCGTCGTCCACGCGCCGGAGGAGGTCGTCGAGCTCGCGCGGGGCCGCGGGCGCCTCCAACGCCTCGACGAGGCGCATGCGGCGGCGCGCGAGCTGCTCGCGGGTCCGGGGGTCGAGACGGAACTCCACGGCGGCTCCCCCTCAGAACGCGAACGTCTCGCGATGGACGCCGAACACGGAGCGGAGCGCGTCCGCGATCTCGCCGAGCGTCGCGCGCGCCTCGACCGCCGCGAGGATCGGCGGCATCAGGTTGTCGGTCCCGCGCGCCGCGGCGTCCACGTGAGCGAGGGCGGTCGCGACCGCGGCGCCGTCCCGACCGGACCGGAAGCGCGCGAGCCGCTCCCTCCTCGAGGCGTCGGCCGAGGGATCGACCTTGAGCACCGAAGGCGGCGGAGCCTCGGCGTCGGTGAAGCGGTTGACGCCGACGACCACGGCGTCCCCGGACTCCACTTGCTTCTGCCAGCGGTAGGCGGCCTCGTGGATCTCTCGCTGCGGGAACCCCCGCTCGATCGCCCGGATCGCGCCCCCCATGGCGTCGATCTTCGCGATGGTGGCGCGCGCGGCCTCCTCGATCGCGTCGGTGAGCGCCTCGACGAAGTAGGAGCCGGCGAGCGGATCGACCGTGTCGGCGACGCCGGTCTCGTGGGCGATCACCTGCTGCGTCCTGAGCGCGAGCAGCGCGGCGTGTCCCGTGGGGAGCCCCAGCGCCTCGTCCATGGCGTTCGTGTGAAGGGACTGCGTGCCGCCGAGCACGGCCGCGAGCGCCTGGAGCGCCGTGCGGACGACGTTGACCTCCGGCTGCTGCGCCGTCAGCGTCGAGCCGGCCGTCTGCGTGTGGAACCGCAGCTTCGCCAGCTCGGGGGCGGCGACGCCGAAGCGCTCGCGAACGATGCGCGCCCACAGGCGCCGCGCGGCGCGGAACTTGGCCGCCTCCTCGAAGAAGCTCGAGTGCCCGTTGAAGAAGAACGACAGCCGCCCGCCGAAGCTCTCGAAGGGAAGGCCGCGCGCGATCGCGGCCTCGCAGTAGGCGATCGCGTTCGCGAGCGTGAAGGCGACCTCCTGCACGGCGGTCGCTCCCGCCTCGCGCATGTGGTAGCCGGAGATCGAGATCGTGTTCCACTTCGGGACCGTCTCGGCGCACCAGGCGAACAGGTCGGTGGTGATCCTGAGAGACGGGGCGGGCGGGTAGATGTAGGTGCCGCGCGCGATGTACTCCTTCAGCAGGTCGTTCTGCACGGTCCCCGAGAGCGTCGCCGGGTCGATCCCCCGTCGCTTCGCGACCGCGACGTAGAGGGCGAGCAGGATCGACGCGGTCGCGTTGATCGTCATCGACGTCGAGACCTGGTCGAGAGGGATCCGGTCGAGGAGCTCCTCCATGTCGTCGAGCGAGGAGATCGCGACGCCGACCTTCCCGACCTCCCCGCGGGCCATCGGATGGTCCGAGTCGTACCCCATCTGCGTGGGGAGGTCGAACGCGACCGAGAGCCCCGACTGCCCTTGCGCGAGCAGATACCGGAACCGCTCGTTGGTCTGGGCGGCGGTGCCGAACCCCGAGTACTGCCGCATCGTCCAGAGCCGGCTCCGGTACATCGTCGGATGGACGCCGCGCGTGAACGGGTACTCTCCCGGCTCCTCGGGGTCCCGCGGCCGCTCCGGCGGACCGTAGACGCGCTCGACGGGAATGCCGGAGGTCGTCGCGAAGCGCTCGCGCCGCTCGGGCGGCGCGTCCCTTCGACGATCCCGATCGTGGAAGCGCGTCATGAGGCGGCTCCTCGCGCGGCAGTATAGCGATCCGTCCCTATAATCCGTGCATGTTCCGGACGGTCGCGCGGTGCGAAGGCGGCGTCAGACTCCTCGATCAGCGGAAGCTTCCGCGCGCCACGGACTACGTGACCTGCGCGACCGCGGAGGAGGTCGCGCGGGCGATCCGGGACATGGTCGTGCGCGGGGCGCCCGCGATCGGCGTGACCGCGGCGTTCGGGCTCGCGCTCGCCGCGACCGGCGCCGTCGCGCTCCCGCCGTCGGAGTTCGACGCGCGTCTGCGAGAGGCCGCAGCCAGGCTCGCGGCCGCCCGCCCCACGGCCGTGAACCTCTTCTGGGCCCTCCAGCGCATGGACGCCGCCGTGCGGCGCGAGCGTGCGCGCGGCGCCTCGAACGCCGAGATCGCAGCCGGGCTCGAGCGCGAGGCGCAGGCGATCCACGACGAAGACCTCGAGGCGTGCCGGGCGATCGGCCGCCACGGCGCGTCGCTCGTGCCCGCGTCCGCGACCGTGATGACCCATTGCAACGCCGGGGGGCTCGCGACCGCGGGGTACGGGACGGCGCTCGGCGTGATCCGCGGCGCGATCGACGCCGGCAAGACCGTCCGCGTGCTCGCGGGGGAGACCCGTCCGTTCCTCCAGGGAGCGCGGCTGACCGCGTGGGAGCTGATGGAGGACGGCATCGAGACCGTCCTCATCGCCGATGGCATGGCGGGGAGCGTGCTCCGCGCCGGCGGTATCGACCTCGTGGTCGTCGGCGCCGACCGGATCGCGGCGAACGGGGACGTCGCGAACAAGATCGGCACCTACCCGCTCGCGGTCCTCGCAAGGGAGCACGCGGTGCCGTTCTACGTGGCCGCGCCGACGAGCACGATCGATCTCGACTGCCCGGACGGCGAGAGCATCCCGATCGAGCAGCGGGATCCGCGCGAGTTGACGGAGCTGTTCGGGTCGCCGATCGCGCCCGAGGGGGTGGGCGTGCTCAACCCGGCGTTCGACGTCACCCCCGCGCGTCTCGTCGCGGCGATCGTCACCGAGCGGGGGATCGCGCGGCCGCCGTACGCGTCGTCCCTG
>DASRJG010000125.1:0-21591 GCA_035649595.1 Candidatus Polarisedimenticolaceae bacterium | reverse complement strand
GACGTTGGTGCACAGGTCCGCGATCCGCTCGAGATCGTTGGTGACCTTCATGGCGGTGATCACGAAGCGGAGGTCGCGCGCGACGGGCTGGTGGAGGCCCAGGATCTCCATCCCGATCTGGTCGATCTCGAGGTCGAACCGGTCGACCTTCTCGTCGTCCACGATGACGCTCCGCGCGAGCTCCGAGTCGCGGTTGACGAGCGCCGAGACCGTCCGTCCGATCGTCTCCTCGACGAGCCCGCCCATGACCAGCAGCTTCTCCGACAAGACGTCCAGCTGGTCCTGGAAGTGGCGTTGCAGCTTCTCCATGACGCAATCCCTCGCTAACCGAACCGGCCGGTGATGTAGTCCTCGGTCTGCTTCTTCGCCGGATTGATGAACAGGCGCTGCGTCTCGCCGTACTCGACGAGCGTCCCCAGGTAGAGGAACGCGGTGTAGTCGGAGACCCGGGTCGCCTGCTGCATGTTGTGCGTCACCACGACGAGCGTGTAGCGGCTCTTCAGGTCGAGCATCAGCTCCTCCACCTTGGCCGTCGCGATCGGATCGAGAGCCGAGCACGGCTCGTCCAGGAGGATGACCTCCGGCTCCACCGCGATCGCGCGCGCGATGCACAGCCTCTGCTGCTGCCCGCCCGACAGCCCCAGCGCGCTCTCGTGGAGGCGGTCCTTCGCTTCGTCCCACAGGGCGGCGCCGCGCAGCGAGCGCTCGACGATCGGATCGAGGTCGCGCTTGCGGTGGATCCCCTGGATGCGGCAGCCGAACGCGACGTTCTCGTAGATCGTCTTCGGGAACGGATTCGACTTCTGGAACACCATGCCGATCCGGCTGCGCAGGGCGTTCACGTCGAGCGCGGGATCGTGGATGTTCCGCCCCTCGAAGCGGATCGATCCTTCCGTCCTCACGCCGTCCACGAGGTCGTTGAGCCGGTTGAAGCAGCGCAGGAGCGTGGACTTACCGCAGCCCGACGGCCCGATGAACGCGGTGATCTTCTTCTCGGGGACCCGCATCGTGATCCCCTTGAGCGCCTGCGCCCGCCCGTACCAGAGGGACAGCCCTTCGACGGACAGGATCGGCGCCTCGATCTCGGGGTCGATCGCGGGGTCCGACGGCGCGCGCGGCGGCGGATCCGCGGGGCGCGCGTCGGGGGGCGCGGGAGGCTGCGCCGCCTGGACGCGGTCGTCGGTCATACGGCGCTCGAGGTGTACTTCCGGCGGAGACGGTTGCGCAGCGCGATCGCGGTGAGGTTGACGACCGTCACGACCGCGATCAGCAGCAGCGCGGTCGCGAAGACGAGCGGCTTCGTCGCCTCGACGTTCGGGGACTGGAACCCCACGTCGAAGATGTGGAACCCGAGGTGCATGAACTTCCGCTCGAGGTGGACGTAGGGCGCCGTCCCGTCGAGCGGCAGGTCCGGAGCGAGCTTGACCATCCCGACGATCATCAGGGGGGCGACCTCGCCGGCGGCGCGCGCCATGGCGAGGATCATCCCCGTGAGAATGCCGGGAGCCGCTGCGGGCAGGACCACCTTCACGATCGTCTCGATCTTCGTCGCTCCGAGGGCGAGCGACCCCTCCCGGACGCCTCGCGGGACGGCCGCGAGTCCTTCCTCCGTCGCCACGATGACCACGGGAACCGTGAGCAGCGCGAGGGTCAGCGCCGCCCAAAGGATACCGCCTGTCCCGAAGGTGGGCGTCGGGAGCGCCTCCGCGAAGAAGAGCCGGTCGATCGAGCCGCCCACGCCGTAGACGAAGAACCCGAGCCCGAACACGCCGAACACGATCGAGGGGACGCCAGCGAGGTTGTTCACCGCCACCCGGACCACCCGCACCGTGGGGCCCTGCCGCGCGTACTCCCGAAGGTACAGGGCGGCGAGCACGCCCAGGGGAAGGACCGCGAACGACATGAGAAACACCATCATCACGGTACCGAAGATCGCAGGGAAGATCCCGCCCTCCGTGTTCGACTCGCGGGGATCGTCGAGCAGGAACTCGCGCACCCTCGAGGTGTAGACCCCGAGCTTCCCCGCGAGGCCGAGCGCGTTCGGGCGCACCTCGCGGACGATTCTCGCCTTCGGGATCTCCTGCCGCGCGCCGTCGGCGGTCCGGACCACCCGCCCGCCGTCGCCGAGCGTCTCGACGACGAAGCCGTAGAAGTTCCCCCACTCCACGCGCTCGAGGACCACGGCGTCGTGGGGATACGACCGCGAGACGATCGACGCGTCGTCGATCCACCGGAACTCCGCCCCTCCGAGGTCCCGGTTGCCAGTCTTGAGCTTGGAGCGCGTCGCGGCCAGAGAGTCGGGCACCGGCTCGCGGTCGTGGACCTCCCCGAGGAGCTTCTCCCCGTCGGCGAGCGTGATCAGCACGAGCGGGCGCGGCCAGAAGTACCCGGCGCCGTTCCAGAAGAGGAGAGCCAGCAGCCCGAGGACGAGGAGCAGGTTGAGGGCGAGCGCGCCTCCGGTCAGCCACGTCATCGCCTTGCCCAGGAGGGCGGCCGGCTGTCTTCGGTCCGTCATCGGCGCTCCTAGAGCGAGGAGTACTTGCGACGCAGCCGCTGCCGCACGAGCTCGGCGATCGTGTTGACCGCGAAGGTGAGCGCGAAGAGGAGCAGGGCCGCGAGGAAGATCGTCCGGTAGAGGGTGCCGCCGACCGGGGCCTCCGGGATCTCCACCGCGATGTTGGCGGAGAGCGTGCGGAACCCGTCGAACGGACTCCAATCCATGATCGGCGTGTTCCCCGTCGCCATCAGCACGATCATCGTCTCGCCGACCGCGCGGCCGAAGCCCACCATGACGGCGGCGAAGATCCCGGGGCTCGCCGCCGGCAGGACGACCCGTGTGACGGTCTGCCATTGCGAAGCTCCGAGCGCGAGCGAGCCGGACACGAGGTTGCGGGGGACGTTGGAGAAGGCGTCCTCCGCGATCGCGAAGATGATCGGGATGACCGCGAACCCCATCGCCAGCCCGACCACGATCGCGTTGCGCTGGTCGTAGCGGACGCCGAGTGTCTCGAGGAGCCACGTCGGGAACGTCCCCGAAAGGAGCCGCGCCTCGATCAGGCTCTCCAGACGCAGGCAGCCCGCGACCGCGAGGGCGAGCACGGCGACGAAGAAGAAGACCTCCGACCCCGCTGGCGTCTTCGCCCCGAAGCGTCGCGTCAGACGCTCCCAGAGCGCGCCTGAGGCCACGATCGCCGGGGGCATCACGACCGCCATGACGACGAGCGCCGGCAGAACGCGCTCGAGGAGCGGCGCCAGCCATACCCCCGCGAGGAAGCCGAGCACGACGCTCGGGAGCGAGGCCATCGTCTCCACGACCGGCTTCACGAGGCGCCGCAGCGAGGGATGCAGGAACTGCGAGGCGTACATCGCCGAGAGGACGCCGAGCGGCACGGCCAGCGCCAGCGAGTACAGCGTCCCCTTCAGCGTTCCGAAGATCAGCGGCACGAGCGAGAGCTTCGGCTCGAAGTCCTCCGTTCCCGAGGAAGACTGCCAGGTGAACTCCGGTCGCATGTACCCCTCGTACCAGACCTTGCCGAACAGCGCCTTCCAGCCGACCTCGGGATGCGGGGCCTCGATCGCGAGCGCGCCCGCTCGGCCGGGCCCGGCGAGCACCGCACCGTCCGCCTTCGGGGCGTAGGCAATCGTGGTCGCCTCCCGGACCGGCGAGGGGCCTTCCCAGAGGATCCGCTCGGACGTGGAGTACAGCAGCGCCCCCCCCCCGCCTCCGTCCAGCACCAGGAATCCCTTGCCGCGCGGCGAAGGGGCGAGCGCGCGCACCGGGGCCGGGCGCGTCGGGAAGCGTCGCACCAGCCTCAACGATCGGTCGGCCCCACGCGCCAAGGGGAAGAAGACCTCGATCGCGCCGTCCGTCCGGCCGACGACGAGGGAGCGGTCTCCGAGGAGGAGGGTGATCGCCGAGACCGCCGCGCCCGGGAGGGACGCAATCGGCGCGGCGGCGGATCCGTCGGCGCCGAGACGCCACCAGGCCACGCGACCGTCGGACATGCCGGCGTAGAGATTCGCCTGCGCGGCGTCGAGCACGAGCGAGGTCACGCTGGCTGGGAGCGGCGCGCTCGTCCGCGTGGACGATCGCTCGACCTCGCCGGTCATGGGGTTCGTGGTCGCGATGACGCGATCGAGGACGAGGACGTCCGAGGAGGTCGAGGCAGCGACCGTTATGTTCGCGCCGTCGGCGGACACCTGCGCCGCCGCGCGGGTGACGGGCCGACGGGCATCGTCCATCTCGAGGACGGCGGCTTCGGGAAGTGTCGCGCCGACGGTTCGACGCCCGTCGGCGTACGACGACGAGAAGCTCACACGCTGGACGATCACCCGTCCGTCGAGCGTGGGCACCACGAATGCCGCCGCGCCGGGGGGGACCGACACGGACGAGGGCCCACCGGGGCCCACGGGGGGCGCCGCCTCGGCGACGAGCTCGCCGGTCGCGAGGCGGGTCACGCGGACGCGCCCGTCGTCGCCGAACGCCGCGATGAGCTCGCGGTACTCGTCGGTGAGGACCGCGAGCGGAGCGGGCCCGGGGAGGTCGACGGGCTTCGCGGGAGCGACCCGGGCGCGCGAGGCCAGGGGCAGGACCTCGTGGACGATGAAGAAGAGGATCCCCAGGACGCTTGCGATGATGGCGAGGCCGCCCGCCGTCACGGTCCAGCGGGCGGCCCGATCGATCAGGAGGCGTCTCCGCGACGTGCTGCGAGGCGGGGACGTCATCGTCGAGAGCCTATTTGAGCTTCGGGAGCTCCTCGGCCAGATGACGGCCGAGCAGCGGGAGGTAGCCGTCCTTGACGACGATCTCCTGTCCCTCTCTCGAGAGCACGAACGCGAGGAACTCCCCGACCAGCGGGTCGAGCGCCTTCCCGGGCGTCCTGTTCACATAGACATAGAGGAAGCGGGCGAGCGGGTACTTGCCGGAGTAGACGTTGTCCGCGTCGTCCGTGATGAACTCGCCGCCCTCCTTCGCCGCGAGCTTGAGCGACTTGACGTCCGACGTCTTGTATCCGATTCCGCTGTAGCCGATCGCGTACTTGTCCGCGGTGATCCCCTGGACCACGGCGGCGGAGCCGGGCTGCTCCTTGACCGTGTCCTTGTAGTCCCCCTTGTACAGCGCGTGCTCCTTGAAGTACCCGTACGTTCCCGATGCCGAGTTGCGGCCGTACATGCTGATCGGCTTCGAGGCCCAGGCCCCCGTCAGCCCGAGCTGGCCCCAGGTCGTGACGTCCTCGACGGCACCGCCCTTCCGGGTCTTCGAGAAGATCGCGTCGACCTGCGGCATCGTCAGCTGGGTCAGTGGATTGTCCTTGTTGACGAAGACCGCCAGCCCATCGACCGCGACGCGCACCGCGGTCGGCTTGTAGCCGTACTGCTTCTCGAAGGCGTCCAGCTCTTCCGGCTTCATCAGCCGGCTCATCGGCCCGAGCTGGGCGGTCCCCGCGATCAACGCGGGAGGAGCCGTCGAGGAGCCCTTCCCTTCGATCTGGATCTTGACGCTCGGGTACTGCTTCTGGAACGCCTCCGCCCAGAGCGTCATCAGGTTGTTGAGCGTGTCGGAGCCGATCGAGTTCAGGTTCCCGGACACCCCGGCGGCGGCGTGATAGGGCTTGATCGAGCTTTCGACCTGCGGCGGGGCGGCGCAGGCGGGAAGCGCGGCCGCGAGCGACCCGGCGAGCGCGAGCGCTCCGAACGTGAGTGTCGACTTCATCGCGTTGGTCTCCACGTGTCCCGAAGGACGTTTAGAAAGCGAGGACGAACTGCGCCCGGAACTGCTTGTCCTTGATCTCCTGGCCGGGCAGGGGGACGAGCCGATTGGCGGGCAGCAGCGCGGGCGACACGGCCCGGAGCGCGAGCGCCGAGAGTGCCGCGAAGTTCTCGCCGTACGTGAGCTGCCCGAAGTCGGCCTGGAATTTCATGTTGTGGCTCCGCCAGAAGTAGCCGTAGACGGCGCGCATCTCTTGGAGCTTGGCGTCGGGAACGTCTTCGTCCGGCTCGATCTCGGCGTACCGCACCGCGATCTCCTGCTTCTTGGGGACGACCATCACGCCGAACTGCGCGTGGAACCCGTTCGCGTCGATGTCGGGGCCGGCGGTCGGGTTCGCCTGCTCGTCGGTCTGGACGTAGTACTCGCCCATCGCGAAGAACCGCCGGAACTTCCAGGCGACCTCCGCGTTGAGCGCCGTCTCGTCGTTCGGGTCCTCGAACGTCCCGACGCTGGAGAGCCCGCGCGGGACCTCGCCTCCGCGGGCGCCGATCCCGAAGTGCAGGATGTTCTTCTCGGGATGCTCCGTCGCCGACTCCACCGGCCGGTACTCGCCGAGCGGATCGAACACGACCCGGCCGACGTACAGGAAGCTCACGTCGTCCTGAGGGTTGTTCTGGCCCCCCCCGTTGAACACGCCGACCTGGTAGCCGAGCTTCTTCTCGAGGAATTGGCCGTGGAGCATCAGGCCGACGTCGCGGCTCGGTGCGAACTTGGCGCTCGCGATCGAGCGATCCACGAACTCCTGCCGCATGTCCTGGGTCAGCTCCTGGAGCCCGAAGGGGACCTTGTACTGGCCGATCCGGAGCGTGGCCCCGGGGAGCTTGGCGAACTCGAAGTAGCCGTCGGTGATCCGGCCGTTGTTCAGGTTGTTCGTCGCGTCGGTGCGAAGGTTGGCGACCTCGATCTCGATCTTGTACTTCATCCAGGGCTTGTAGACGGTCCCCTGGACGTAGACCCGCAAGCGCGGGATGTTGAACGCCGCGGTCGTTCCGTCCTCCTGGCCGAACCCGGTTCCGGCGGTGTCCGCGTCGAACTCCTCCTTGTCGTCCACCGTCGCCCGGAATTGTCCCCACGCGCCCAGCGTCAGGCTGTTGTCCCCGGACTTGAACGTCACGAACCCCTGCGAGGCATCCGTCGTCGTCTCGGGCTTCGGCTCGTCCTGCGCCGCGACCGGCAGGGAGAGGGACGCGGCCATCACGATCCCGGCCAGACCTTGCCAACGCAACCTGTTCACACGGCCTCCATGCGTCACCGGCCCGCGTTCGGTCACCCCTCTGTGCACCGTCCGGAGCCGACACGGTGATTGGAGAGTCTGCGATTTGCCGCGCTGTAACGGGAGTGTTAATGGGGTGTTAATTCGGTCCCGGCGCGGTTCCCGCCGCGCCTCCGACTCCTCACGCGACCGTCATCGGCCCGTCACGCGCCCCCCGTAGAAAACGAGCGTCGCATCAACCGATCGCGAATCAGGAGGAGACGCGTGAGCATCAGGGGGAGAAGGACGCGGGTCGCCGCGTGGGTGGGCGGTTTCGCGGCGCTGTTCGCCGCCGCACCGGCGCTCGCGGCATCGATCTTCATCACCGGCGACATCACGACGAGCCAGACGTGGACGCCGGACAACGAGTACATCCTGACCGACCGTATCTACGTGACCAACGGCGCCACGCTGACGATCGAGGCGGGCGTCACGGTCCGCGGCGAGCCGGAGGACAGTCCCGGCGCGCAGAACCCCGGCACCCTGATCGTCGCGCGCGGCTCCAAGATCCGCGCCCTCGGCACCCGCCTGAAGCCGGTCGTCTTCACCGATCTCGACGACGACAACATCGGCGGGAATCACGGCACGGCCCCCTACGACACCCTCCAGAACGCGCAGGCGATCACCGGCCAGTGGGGCGGGGTGGTCCTCCTCTCCTACGGGTACGTCGCGAACAACACCGCGGCGGCGCCCGACCCGGCCCGCGAGAACCAGATCGAGGGGCTCACCGCGGTCGCGGAGAAGGGGTTCTACGGCGGCTGCTCCGAGTTCCTCGTCGCGCCGTTCGGGCGCAACTGCGACGACTCGGACTCCGGGATCATGACCTACGTGTCGATCCGCTACGGCGGCTTCAACTTGTCGGCCAACAACGAGATCAACGGGCTCACGCTGGGCGGCGTGGGGCGCGAGACCGAGCTCGACTATATCGACGTCTTCAACAACAAGGACGACAGCATCGAGTTCTTCGGCGGCGCCGCGAACATCAAGCACCTGATCTCGGCGAACAGCGGCGACGACGGCTTCGACTTCGACGAAGGGTTCCGCGGCAAGGCGCAATTCGTCTTCACGCTGCAGGGGACGCCCGGAGCGGACAAGTCCGACAAGGGATTCGAGCAGGACAGCGGGATCAGCCCGGACAACTCCCTGCCGTTCGCGATCCCCACCATCTACAACGCGACGGTTGTCGGCCTCGGCGGACAGAAGACGACGTACACGGCGCACCTCACCAACACCGCCATGCATTGGCGCGACAACGGCGGCGGCCGGCACTTCAACTCGACGTTCCTCGACTTCGGCGGCGCCGCGGCCCTGATCGAGGGCGGATCGACGGCCTGCACCGGCGCGGGGACGTCCTCCGAGAGATCGTCCACGCCGTACGCCGTCGACGGCATCTACCACCTCGGCCCGGCCGGGGACAGCCAGCTCGACATCCAGGACGACGTCTTCTACTGCTTCGGCGCCCCGACGGCGGATCTCGTGCCGACCGGGAAGTGCTCCGTCTCCGGCGTCGCCTGCTGCCAGACCGCCGACTGCGGCGGAGCGGGCGGGACGTGCGTCGATCAGGCCCCGACGTACGGCGGGGACGCGGGGAAGATCCACCGCGACAACGGCGCGTTCACGAACGCGGCGCTGGACAACGCCTACATCGCGTGCGGCGGCGCGCTCCCGATCCGCCAGCTCGTCCGCACGAACAGCGGGAACGCGGCCACGCCGGACCCCGTCACGCTCATCGACCCGATCCCGGCGGTGGGCTCGCCGCTCGCGACCACCAACCGCGCGACCCCCAACGACGGCTTCTTCGAGCCGGCGCCGTACAAGGGAGCCTTCGCCCCGAACAACAACGGAAACTGGGCCGACGGGTGGTCCACGCTCGCCCGAGTCGGCTACTTCCCCGTCCGTCCGACCGTCAACGTCTCCGCGGACATCACGGTGAGCACGAACTGGACCTCGAACAACGAGTACCTGCTGACCGACCGAATCTACGTCACCAACGGAGCCACGCTCACCATCGAGCCGGGAACGGTGGTCCGGGGCGAGCCCGAGGACACCGCGGGCGCCCAGAATCCGGGCACGCTGATCATCGCGCGCGGCTCGAAGATCAACGCGCAGGGAACCAAGGCGAACCCGATCGTCTTCACCGACCTCAACGACGACAACCTCCGCGGCTTCCCCGGCAGCTCCCCCTACGACACGGTCGTGGACGCTCAGACGGTGGTCGGCCAGTGGGGCGGCGTCATCCTCCTCGGCTACGGCTACGTCGCGAACAACACGGCGGCGGCGCCCGACCCGGCGCGGGAGAACCAGATCGAGGGGCTCACGGCGGTCGCGGAGAAGGGGTTCTACGGAGGATGCTCCGAGTTCCTCGTCGGCCCGTTCGGGCGCAACTGCGACGACGGCGACTCCGGCACGATGACCTACGTCACCATCAAGCACGGCGGCTTCAACCTGTCGGCCAACAACGAGATCAACGGCATCACCCTCGGCGGAGTGGGCCGCTCGACGACCCTCGACTTCCTCGAGGTGTTCAGCACGAAGGACGACTTCATCGAGTTCTTCGGCGGCGCGGCGAACGTCAAGCACCTCATCGGCGTCGTCGGCGGCGACGACGGGCTCGACTTCGACGAGGGCTGGCGCGGACGCGCGCAGTTCTTCTTCGAGGTGCAGGGGACCCCGGGCGCGGACAAGAACGACAAGGGGTTCGAGCAGGACAGCGGGATCAGCCCGGACAACTCGCAGCCGTTCGCGATCCCGACGATCTACAACTCGACGGTGGTCGGGCTCGGCAACAACAAGAGCTACACGGCCAAGCTGACGAACACCGCCATGCATTGGCGCGACAACGGCGGCGGCCGTCACTTCAACTCGGCGTTCCTCGACTTCGGCGGTGCCGTGGCGCTGATCGAGGGCGGGGCGACCGCCTGCACCGGCGCCGGGACCTCGTCGGAGAGATCCTCCACGGCGTACGCTCCGGACGGTGTCTTCCAGATCGGTCCGTCGGGGGACAGCCAGCTCGACATCCAGGACGACGTCTTCTACTGCTTCGGCGCCCCGGCGGCGGACCTCGTGCCGACGGGCAAGTGCTCGATCTCCGGCGTGGCGTGCTGCCAGACGGCTGATTGCGGCGCCGGCGGCACGTGCGTGGACCAGGCCCCGACCTACGGCGGCGACGCGGGGAAGATCCACCGCGACAACGGAGCGTTCACCAACGCGGCCAACGACAACACCCTCATCGCCTGCGGCGGGGCGCTCCCGATCACGGCGCTTCAGCGGAGCCCGAACGGAAACCCGGCCGTTCCGGACCCGGTGACGGTGATCGATCCGCGCCCCGCTCCGGGTGGTCCGCTCGCCAGCACCAACCGCGCGACCCCCAACGACGGGTTCTTCACGCGGGCGAACTACAAGGGCGCCTTCGCTCCGGGCGAGAACTGGGCGAAGGGGTGGGCGGAGATCGACCGTCTCGGCTACCTCCAGGGTTGCATCAACGGCGTCGGCTCAGTGCCGGACGAGGTACCCGGCCTCAGGTTCGTGGACAAGCAGAACCTGACCTGGTCCCGGTTCGTCAACGACGCCGCCGCCTACGACCTCATCCGTGCATCGACCCCGAACGGATTCGGCGCGGCAACGTGCGTCGAGACGAACGGATCGGACGGGGACTCGTTCGAGCCGGCGACTCCGGCGGCCGGCGGCGCGTTCTATTACCTCGTTCGCGCCGAGAACGCGTGCGGTCAGGGGACGCTGGGACGGCAGTTCAACGGAACGGAGCGGACGGGCGTCAGCTGCCCGTAGACCGTGTGAGAGGTCGCCCGCCGGATCGGAGCGCCATTCCACCCCTCAGGCGCTCCGACCCGGCGGGTCCGACTCTGTTGCAGCTTCGTGACAAGCGGGAGCCCTTTCTTGCGGGCTCCCGCTGTCGTGTGTCAGGTTCCAGGACCACGCCGCGCGTCTCGGAGACCACCTCCCATGCACATGCTCTTCCTGCTCGCGATCGCGTCCACCTCCGCCAAGAGCGCGTCTCCCGATGCGCTCGGCTACGCGTTCAAGTTCGCCTCCGCGATCGTCGCGGATCCGAAGGACATGGGGAAGGCGCAGGAGGCCGTCGTGTGGGACTACGCGAGCGCCGGCCGGTTCGACGAGGCCCGCGCGGCCGCGGATCGCGTGGAGGGCTGGCGGCGCGGGGCGGCCTACGCCGATCTCGCGACCGCGCTCGCGAAGACGGGGCGGCGCGACGAGGCCGCCGCGATGGTCGCCAAAGCGGAAGCGTTCCGTCCGACGGTCGAGGGATGGCAGAACCCCCGGATCGGCGAGCACATCGCCAACGCCTACGCCGCGCTCGGGGATTCCGAGAAGGCCGAGGCCTTGGCCAAGGCCGTCGCGATCGAGGACGTCCAGCAGTACGCCGGCCGGAGCAGCGCCACGATCGCCTCGGGACGCGCGGCCAAGGGAGATTTCGACGGAGCCGTTCAGGCCCTCGACGGGCTCAGCGGATCGACCGAGATCGACGACGCCTGGTGGCGCGCCGCGGGGTACCTCGACCTCGCGAGATCGAAGTCGCTCTCCCCGGACCGGCGCCGGAAGGCGATCGCCTCGGCGCGGACCGCCGCGGACGCGATCCCGGGCTGGCGCAAGGCGGAGGCGCTGGAGAGCATCGCCGACGGGTTCCGGGAGCTGGGGATGACCGCGGAGGCCCGCGAGTCGGTCGCGACCGCGGAGTCGATCGTCGCGGCGCTCCCGGAGACGACGCCGATCAAGTCGCCGCTCCTGTCGAACTGCGCGCGGGCGTGGGCCGAGCTCGGCCGCAAGGACGCGGCCCGAGCGCTCCTCGCCCGAGCGGAGGAGCTCGGTCTTCGGGCGCAGCCGATCGACCGGCCGATGCTCCTCTCGAATACGGCGTCGAGCTGGGCCGCCGTGGGGGACACCCGCGCGGCAAAGCGGCTCTACGCACGGGCGCTCGCGGAGGCGGAGGCGCTGGTCAACGCGCGGCCCCGCGCGCTCGCCGTCGTCGAGATCTGCCGGTCGATCGGCAAGAGCAAGCTCGGGATCGACGACGCGACCCGGACCAAGCTCGACGCGCTCTACGCCGGCCTCAAAGACCCGTGGTGAGGCTCGGTCCCCTCCCGATCGTCGTCGTCGCACTGATCTTCTCCTTCGCCCCGGCCCTCCCCCAAACGGCCTCGCAGCCCGGCGCGATCCGCGGAAGTGCGCACGACAAGGACTTCGACGCGCCGCTGGCGCGGGTGCGCGTGACGCTGGTCGAGGAGCTCCTCGCGACGGCGACCGATGCCGACGGCCGGTTCCTGTTCGAGCGAGTTCCTCCCGGGACCTACACGCTCTCGTTCACGAAGGACGGGTACGAGCGGACGGTCGTCTCCGGAGTGGTCGTGGCCCCCGGACAGGTCGCGGAGGTTCGGGCCGAGATGACCTCCGAGGTCGTGGACATGGAGGAAATGGTCGTCAAGGGGGAGGACCTGCTCGCCGGGTCCGAGCTCGGCCTTCTCGAGATCCGCGCGGAGGCCACCGTCGTCCAGGACGCGATCTCGTCGGATCTGATCGGGCAGGCCGGCGCCTCGGACGCGGCCGGGGCGCTCAAGCTCGTCGTCGGCGCGACGGTGACCGACGGGAAGTACGCCACGGTGCGCGGCCTGTCCGACCGGTACACGGGGACGACGCTCAACGGCGTGCGGCTCCCGTCGGCCGACCCGCGCAAGCGCGCGGTGAACATCGACATCTTCCCCACGGGCACGATCGAGAGCATGACGGTGACCAAAACGTTCACCCCGGATCTTCAGGGGGACTTCACCGGCGGCGGCGTGGACATCAAGACCAAGTCCGTCCCGGACGAGACGATGCTGTCCGTCTCGCTCGGCACCGAGCACAACACGAGCGCGACCGGGAACGACGCGTTCCTCACCTACGACGGGGGCGGGATCAACCCGAGCGGCTTCGACGACGGCGACCGGAACCTGCCGGCGGTCGCGCACGAGGCGCTGCCCCGGTTCCCGAGGTTTTCCGCGAACCCCCCGCCCGAGGAGATCGCGGCGTCGCAGGCGTACGACGAGCTGACGCGCGCGTTCGAGCCGGTGATCGGCACGTCGCGGGACGCGCCGGGCCCCAATCGCACGCTGACGGTTCTCTACGGCGACAAGAAGACGTTCGCGAAGGGGGGCACGCTCGGCTGGATGACGGCGCTCTCGTACGCGAACAAGTACTTCTTCTACGAGGACGGGGTGAACAACACCGCCTACGTCTCCGTCGCCGGACAGCCGATGACGCTCGCCAAGGCGCGAGCCGACAGCCAAGGGGTCGAGGAGCTCCTGATCGGGCTGCTCGGCAGCGTGACCTTTCGCCCGAGCGACACGGACGAGCTGACGCTGCGGATCGTCGGGAACCAATCGGTCGACGACGAGGCCCGCTTCCAGAGCGAGGACCAGGGGTCGAGCCTGATCGAGCAGAACCAGACCCTCCGCTACACCGAGCGGTCGCTCGGCTCCGCGCAGCTCCTCGGCAAGCACACCTTCTCGAAGATCGCCTTCGACTGGCTCGCCGCGTTCAACACGACGCGGCAGGAGGAGCCGGACGTGCGCTTCTTCCGCAACCTGTTCGACCAGTCGAACCAGGTGGCGACGCGTCCGGCGAACAGCACGGACGCCCAGAACACCCGCCGGATCTTCCGCTCGATCGACGAGCGCAACGGACAGGGGGCCGCGAACCTCTCGGTCCCGTTCGCTTCGTGGACGAAGACGGACGGCACCGCGAAGGGCGGGCTGTACTACGAGTCGAGCCATCGGGACTACACGCAGGACTCGTTCACCTACACCTTCCCGCGCCAGGCGGGGCCCGCCTCGAACCCCGACGTCCGCGAGAACAACGCGCTCGCGTCGTACCACGCTCCGACGCCCGACGCGCTCTGGACCGACGTCTTTCTCGATGCGAACCGGATCGGGCTCGCGAGCAACACGCCGCCGGCCCCGAACCAGCTCCTCTGGACGCTCCTCCCGCTCGGCTCCGACGTGGACTACACGGGAGACCAGACGATCGAGGCCGCCTACGCGATGGCCGAGCTTCCCGTGACGACATCGCTCGAGCTGGTCGGCGGCGCGCGATGGGAGTCGACGTCGATCGGGGTCGTCCCCGTGAACCGGGCCTTCGGGCGGGTCGAGATCATCATCCAGGACCCGGTCAGCGGCGCGTACGGCATCGCGCAGGTCCCGCAGGCGCTCGCGGTCGCCGACATCGACGAGGGCGATCTGCTGCCGTCGATCGGCGCGATCTGGGAGATCCGCCCGGAGATGCGGCTGCGCGCGTCGTGGGCGAAGACGATCGCCCGGCCGACGTTCCGGGAGCTGGCGCCGGTCGCGACCGAGGAGTTCATCTTCGGCGACGAGTTCGTCGGCAACCCGCACCTGACGCTCTCCTCGATCGAGAACTGGGACCTCCGCTGGGAGTGGTTCCGCCGCCCCGGCGACGTGCTCGCCGCGAGCGTCTTCGCCAAGTCTCTGCGGGATCCGATCGAGTACATCAACTTCTCGGCGGCCAACCGGACGTTCGTCCAGCCGATCAATTACGAGAAGGGACGCCTCCGCGGCATCGAGCTCGAGGCCCGCGCCAAGCTCGACGTCCTCCACGAAGCGCTCGGCAGCTTCACGGCGGGCGGAAACCTCACGTGGCTCGACTCGTCGGTCGACGTCCCCGCGGACCAGCAGGACTTCCTGGCGGCTTTCAACCTCGACGAGCCGACGCGCCCCCTCCAAGGCCAGCCCGAGGCCGTCTTCAACGCCAACCTGACCTACGACGACGAGCGGCTCGGCATCTCCGCCGGGATCTTCTACAACGTCGTCGGCCGGACCCTGATCTCCGGCGCGGCGACCGGGCTCGACGGGGCGACGCCGAACGTCTACCAGGAGCCGTTCCAGACGCTCGACGCGACCTTCGAGAAGACCTTCAAGCACGGCATCCGCCTGCTGCTCAAGGGCAAGAACCTTCTCGCGCCGGAGGCGCTCGCCATCTACCGGACGCCCTACGCGGACGAGGAGATCAAGACGCTGCGCCGGACGGCGCGTCTTTTCGGGCTGACGCTGGGCTGGTCGTACTAGCCCGGGGTTCGTGACACGTCCGACACGGATTCGTCACACCCGGTTCCTACCCTTCACAGCGACCATGAGACTTCGAGCGATCGGATCCTTGGCCGTGGCGGCGGGGCTCTGCGCGCACGCCGCCGATGGTCCCACTCCCGACTCCACGCGAGCGACCCTGGCGAAATGGGTCGAGACCCAGCAGATCATCGCGAAGGAGCGCCAGGAGTGGGAACAGGGGAAGTCGATTCTCCAGTCCCGCATCGAGGCGGTCCGCGGCGAGATCGCCGCGACCTCCCAGCGCCTCGAGGACGCCCGGCGCGCCGCCGCCGACGCGAACGCGAAGAAGGCGGGAGAGGTCGCGGAGAGCGCGCGGCTGCAGGAGTCGGGAGCCCGCCTCCAGGCCTGGGCGGTCGAGATGGAGGGGGGGCTTCGCGCCCTCGAGCCGCGGCTCCCGGACCCGCTGCGGCAGAAGATCCGCCCCCTCTTCGAGCGGATTCCCGCCGATCCGAAGTCGACGGCGGTCTCGCTCGCGGAGCGCTACCAGAACATCGTCGGGATCCTGAACGAGATCGGGAAGTTCAACAACGACATCACCATGGTCACCGAGGTCAGGACCCTCTCGGACGGGAAGCCCGCTGAGGTGCGGACCGTCTACGTCGGTCTCGCGCAGGCCTACTTCGTCAGCGCGAAGGGGGACGCGGGGATCGGACGGCCCGCGGCATCCGGCTGGGAATGGACGCAGGCCAGCGAGATCGCGCCGCGGATCGCGGAGGCCGTCGAGATCCTCCAGAACAAGGCCAAGCCGCAGTTCGTGTCGCTTCCCGTGAAGGTCCAGTGAGGACTCCCATGAGATGTGCGGCCCCCATGCTCCTGATCGGCGCTCTCGCCGCGGTCCCGCTCCTCGCCGCGGCGCCCCCGGACGGGCGCGAGGCGATCGGGCAGGCCAGCTCCGCCGCGGAGCGCGATCTCGCCCAGGGCCTCGACGACCTGGCGAAGCTGCGGGAGGCGATCCGCGCGGAGAAGCTTCCGCTCTCCGACGAGCTCGGCGGCCTGGAGAACAGGCTCGCCGCCCTCAAGCGGGAGCTCGACGACACGTCGCGGGCGCAGGACACGAAGGCGCTCGAGCTGGGGAACCTCCAGGCGGCGCTGAAGCTCCGGCAGGACGAGTCCACCTACGTCGCGAACCTCCTGGACGAGTACGCGCGCGGGTTCGAGTCCGCCCTCCACGTCAGCGAGGTCCCGAAGCTGTCCGCGCCGCTCACGTCGGCGAAAACGGCGCGGGACAACCCGGACCTCGGTCCCGACGAGAAGATCGCGAAACAGGTGGACCTCCTGCGCGTGTCCCTCACGCGCCTGATGGACCTCGTCGGCGGAACGCGCTACGAGGGCCAGGCGGTGGACGCAGAGGGGACGGTCGCTCGCGGAGAGTTCGCCATGATCGGCCCGATCGTCCTGTTCGCCGCCGCGGGCGGGCACCCCGCGGGTCTCGCGATCCCGCAGACCGGGTCCGCCCTCGCCGCGGTCCGCGCCGTGGACAAGGCCGCCGACGCGGGGATCGCCCAGGTGGTCGAGCACGGCGAAGGCTCCTTGCCTCTCGATCCCTCGCGCGGGGGCGCCCTGAAGGAGCTGATGCACCGCGGAAGCCTCATCGGCTACTTCCGCAAGGGCGGGCCGATCATGTACCCGCTCCTGTGCGTGTCGATCCTCGCCATGACGGTGGTCCTGGAGCGGCTGGTCTTCCTCGCTCGCGAAAAGAGGAACCGCGCGCCGAAGGTCGTGGACGAGATCCTCTCGCGCATCGAGGAAGGAGACGTGGACGGGGCGATCCGCGCGGGATCCGGCACCAAGGACTTCGTCGCCCGCGCGCTTGCCTACGCGATCCAGCATCGGGAGAAGTCCCTCTCGAACGCCCTGATCCGGGCCGGAGCGGCGGAGCTCCACCGGTTCACGCGGGGGATCTCGATCCTCGACACCTGCGTGACCATGGCGCCGCTGCTCGGGCTCCTCGGCACGGTCACGGGGATGATGGGATCGTTCGGGATGCTCGGAGGCGCGGAGCTGTCCGCGCCGTCGCAGATCACCGGGGGGATCGCCGAAGCCCTGATCGCCACCGCCTTCGGCCTCGGGATCGCCATCACGTCGCTGATCCCGATGAACTACCTCCACAACCAGGCCGAGCGCGCCAAGCACGAGATCGAGGACGCCTCCACGCACCTCGAGCTGCTGATGAAGCCGATCCTGGACGTCGAGAACGCCCGCCGCGAGGAGCGGGTCCTCGCCCAGCTCGCGCGCGACGCCGCCTCGCGGGCCGTCGGCGCGACGGCCTGAGGGAGGGCGCGCCGTGCGCATGAATCACTTCCAGATCAAGAAGGCGAAGATCGAGATCGTCCCCTTGATCGACGTGGTGTTCTTCCTGCTGGCGACGTTCGTCATGGTCTCGCTCTCGATGACGCGCAATCAGGGGATGCAGGTCCCGCTCCCGGCCGCCGCCTCGGCCTCCAAGATGGACGACGACGCCAAGGCGGTGACGATCACGGTGATGAAGGAAGGGGAGCTCTTCTACAACAAGGACAAGATCACGCTCGCCCAGCTCCCGTTCAAGCTCCAGACGCTCAAGGCCTCCCAGAGCGACCCCAAGGTCGTCGTCAACGGCGCGGCCGAGGCCGACTTCAAGAACATCGTCGCGGTCCTGGACGAGGCCCGGAAGATCGGCATCGCCAGGGTCGGCATCTCCACGGAGAAGAAGTGATGCGACGCTTCGTGATCAAGGCGCTCTTCGCCGCGGCGCTCGTCCACGCGGCGATCCTCCTGTTCGGCGGGCTCGTCCTGTTCCGGCCGAAGAGCGAGGCGGTGGTCCGGAAGGACGTCGAGATCGTCGCCGTGGAAGCCAAGCCGGCCCCCGAGAAGCGGGAGCCCGAGCGGAAGAAGGCCGAGGAGGCCCCCACCGAGGCGTCCGACGCGCCCGCCCCCGAGCTGCGGGACATCGCGCATCTGGAAGCGCCGGTCGCACCCCCCGCCCTGGCGCCGCTCTCCCTCGCCGACCTTGAGGGCGTTCTGTCGGACGCCGGCGGTGAAGGGAGCTTCGCGAGCGGCGGCGGTGCCTTGAGCTCGGGAGGGCGGATCGGCGGCACCGGGATCGCCGCGAGCCTCGCCGCCGACGCCGCGGACATCGCGTCGCTCGCGGAGCTCGACCAGCGCCCGCGGGCGATCTTCCAGGCCGCGCCGAGCTACCCCGCAGAGCTCCGGAAGCGCAATCTCGAGGGGAGCGTCGAGGTCGTCTTCCTCGTGGACAAGGAGGGGAAGGTGGTCTCCCCGAAGATCGAGCGCTCGACGAACCCGTCGTTCGAGCGCCCCGCGCTCGAGGCGGTCCGCCAGTGGCGGTTCGAGGCGGGGACCCGGCACGGCGAGAAGGTCGCGTTCAAGATGCGGGTGCCGATCACTTTCAGCGCGAGCTAGAGCCATGGCCGCGCTCCCGATCCTCGCCGTCGCGCTCCTCCTCTCGACGTCGGCGCCGCTCGACGACCTGTGGAAGGACCCCGAGTTCCAGCGGGAGCTCCGCGCGAGCTACGCGACGCAGTCGGACCTGGAGCCGAAGGTCACGACCGCCGAGAGGCAGGTCCTCGAATCGTTCGTCACGCTGATGGCGACCGATCCCGCCGGCGCGCGCGCGGCCCTCGAGCGCGCGACGACGCCGGAATCGAGCGCGGTGTTCGACTACACGCTCGGCAACCTCGACTTCCAGAACGACGCGCTCGACGACGCCGCGGCGCACTACAAGGCGGCGGTCGCGAAGTTCCCTACTTTCCGCCGCGCGTGGAAGAACCTCGGCCTGATCGCGGTCCGCCAATCCCGCAGCCAGGACGCGGTGCGCGCGCTCTCGCGCGTCGTCGAGCTCGGCGGAGCGGACGGGCTGACGTACGGGCTGCTGGGCTACGCCTACGCGGCCGACGGCATCGCGACCTCCGCGGAGTCCGCCTACAGGAACGCAGTGCTTCTGCAGCCCGACGTCCTCGACTGGAAGGTCGGCCTCACGCAGAGCGTGCTCAAGCAGCGGAAGTACGGCGAAGCGGCGGCCCTCTGCGAGGAGCTGATCGCGAAGTACCCGGACCGCGCCGAGTACTGGCTGATCCAGGCGAACGCCTATCTGGGGCTCAACCAGCCGCTGCGCGCCGCGGAGGACTTCGAGATCGTCCAGCGCATGGGGAAGGCGACCCCGCAGAGCCTCTACACCCTCGGCGATATCTACACCAACGAAGGGCTGTACGACCTCGCCGCGCGCGCCTACCGGAACGCGATCGACCTCGACACGGAGCCGTCGTCCGCCCGCCCGATGCGCGGGATCGAGGCGCTGGCCCAGCGGGGGGCGACGGCGCGCGCGAAGGAGCTGGCCGATCACCTGCGCGAGACGCGCGGGGACCGCCTCGACGGGGCCGACGCCAAGAAGCTCCTCAAGCTGGAGGCGCGGATCGCGGTCGCGGCGGGCGGGGGCGAGTCGGCGGTCAAGACCCTGGAGGAGATCGTCGCGCTCGACCCCCTGGACGGCGAGGCGCTCGTTCTCCTCGGGCAGCACTACGCCCGGGCGAACGATCCCGAGCGCGCGATCTTCTACTACGAGCGAGCCGAGTCGATCGAAGGGTTCGAGGCCGACGCGCGACTGCGGCACGCCCAGGTTCTGGTCGCGGCATCGAGGTTTCAGGACGCCGTGCCGTTGCTGAAGCGGGTGCAGGAGCTCAAGCCACGCGAGGACGTCTCGCGCTATCTCGAGCAGGTCGAGCGGCTCGCTCGTGCCCAGCGCTGATCGAGTTACAGCGACTTTACCCCGGCGTAACGCCGATTCGACGGCGGCTCGGTACGTTCCCCCCGTGGAGCGAGCGGAGATGCGGGACACCGCGGCGGTCAGGCGTCTGCTCGTCGTCGAGGACGAGCAGGACATCGCCGAGCTCCTGCGGCACGTCTTCACCAAGGAAGGGTTCCAGGTCGGGGTGGCCCGCGACGGCCTCACGGCCCTCGAGGCCCTGCGCCGCGAGACTCCCGATCTCGTCGTCCTCGACTGGATGCTCCCCGAGCTCTCGGGGATCGACGTCCTGAAGGAGATCCGCAGCCGCACGGAGACCCGGATGGTCCCCGTCGTCCTCCTCACGGCCCGGCGTGAGGAGATCGACCGCGTCCTGGGGCTCGAGCTGGGGGCGGACGACTACGTCACGAAGCCGTTCTCCGCCCGCGAGCTCGTCCTCCGCATCCGAGGCCTGCTCAAGCGCGGAGAGCGCCCCGCCGATCCCGCGGAAGGCACTCTTCGCGTGGGGCCGATCGAGATCCATGCCGCCGACCACCGGGCGGTCGTCGCGGGGAGGCCGCTCGCGCTGACCTTGACCGAGTTCCGGCTGCTCGAGGACCTGGTCCGGGCGAGGGGACGCGTGCGGACGCGGGAGACGCTGCTGTCCGAGGTCTGGGGCTACGACTCCGAGGTCCTCTCGCGCACCGTGGACACGCACGTCAGGCGCCTCCGCTCGAAGCTCGGCGAGGCGGCCGACTGGCTCGCGACCGTCCGCGGGGTCGGATACCGCATCCAGGACCCCGCACGATGAGAGAATGCGCGTCGCATGATGCGCATCGCCGCGATCGACGTCGGCAGCAACTCGATCCACCTCATCGTCGCTGAGGCCCGGCCCGACGGTCATTTCATCGTTCTCGACCGAGCGAAGGAGATGGTCCGGCTCGGCGAGAAGAGCCTGACGACCGGCCGCCTGACCAAGGTCGCCATGGACCGGGGGATCCGGACGCTCGCGACCTTCAAGAGCATCGCTCTCCGCCACGGGGTCACGCGCATCCGCGCGGTGGCCACGAGCGCGGTCCGGGAAGCCTCGAACGGCGGCGAGTTCATCCAGCGGATCTACGACGAGGTCGGCGTTCGGGTGCGGGTGATCCCGGGGCGCGAGGAGGCCCGCCTGATCTTCCTCGGCGTGTCGCAGGTCGCCGACCTGGACGGCGCGCCGACCCTCCTCCTGGACGTCGGGGGAGGGAGCGTCGAGGTCGTCCTGGTGGCCGACGCGAAGCCGGTCGAGCTCCACAGCCTGAAGCTGGGGGTCTCGCGGATGACCGAGCATTTCCTCGCGCACGACCCGCCGCGGCCGCGGGAGCTCGCCCGCCTCGAGGAGCACCTGCGGCAGCAGCTCGAGCCCGCGCTCGCCGCAGCGGCGAAGCGGAAGGTGCGCAGGATCGCAGCGACCTCCGGCACGCTCCTGTCGCTCATCTCCATGACGGCCCACCGTCTGGGCGTGCACCCCGGAGCCCAGATCCACGGGCTGGAGGTCCCCGCGGATGCGGTCACGCGCCTGGCCCGCACCCTGTCGCGGTCCGACCGCGACGCCCGGCTCGCGCTCCGCGGCATGGACCCCAAGCGGGTGGACCAAGTCGTGGCCGGGGCGGTGCTGGCGAGCCTGGTGCTCCAGCGCCTCCGCGCCAAGCGGATCTGGGCGTGCACCTGGGCGCTTCGGGAG
>DASRJG010000124.1:0-4148 GCA_035649595.1 Candidatus Polarisedimenticolaceae bacterium | reverse complement strand
CAGAGGAAGCTGACGAGCAGGAAGGACGCCGCGAGTTTCTTCTGCACGATCGTGACCCCCGAGCGATGGACCCCCGCCGGAATATGGAGCCGGGGCCCGGGAGCGTCCACCCGCCCGAAATGCCGCCGTTTTGACACCCCGCGGCAGCATTCCTACAATCCGACGTCGTCCTTCGCGCGAATTCCCGCGTATGAGCCGGACAAGGAACGAGGAGGTCGGATGAGCGAATCGGTTCAGGCGGTCCAGGACCGCGTCCAGCGCGAGGGCGCCTCGGTGGAGCAGCTGCTCGTCGAGGTGCGACGGGTGATCGTCGGCCAACGCTATCTGCTGGAGCGGATGGTGATCGGCCTCCTGACCCGGGGACACCTGCTGCTCGAGGGAGTACCGGGGCTGGCGAAGACGCTGGCCGTCCGATCGCTCGCGGCGGCGGTGCACGGGACGTTCCGCAGGATCCAGTTCACGCCGGACCTCCTGCCGGCGGACCTGACCGGCACGCTGATCTACAACCAGAAGGAAGGGACCTTCACTCCGCGCAAAGGGCCTCTGTTCGCGAACTTCGTCCTCGCCGACGAGGTCAACCGCGCCCCCGCGAAGGTCCAGAGCGCCCTTCTGGAGGCGATGCAGGAGAGGCAGGTGACGATCGGCGACACCACCTACGACCTCCCCACGCCCTTCCTGGTCCTCGCGACCCAGAACCCGATCGAGCAGGAGGGGACCTATCCGCTCCCGGAAGCCCAGGTGGACCGGTTCCTCCTCAAGCTCCGGGTGGACTACCCCTCCGGGGAGGAGGAGCGGCAGATCGTCGACCGGATGTCGGGCTTCGACATCCCGCAGATCCGGCCCGTTCTCGGGCTCGCCGACCTCGATCGCGCGCGGGAAGCGATGCACGCGATCTACGTCGACGACCGGATCAAGGACTACGCCGTCCGCATCGTGCAGGCGACCCGGCGGCCGAAGGAGTACAAGCTCGACCTCGAGGGGCTGGTGCAGTACGGGGCCTCCCCTCGCGCCACCCTCGCGCTCATCGCCGCGGGGCGGGCCCATGCGTTCCTCAAGGGGCGCGGATTCGTCTCCCCCGAGGACATCAAGGCGATCGGACACGACGTCCTCCGCCACCGGTTGATCCTCTCCTTCGAGGCCGAGGCCGAGTCGGTCACTCCCGACGAGGTCGTGCAGCGCGTCTTCGACGCGGTCGAGGTGCCGTGACCCCACGCGAGGTGCTCCGCAAGGTGCGCCGCCTCGAGATCCGGACCCGGCGCCTCGTCGACGAGAGCCTCGCCGGCTCCTATCACTCCGTCTTCAAGGGACGCGGCGTCGAGTTCGCGGAGGTCCGGGAGTACGAGCCGGGGGACGACGTCCGAACGATCGACTGGAACGTCTCCGCGAAGATGGGGCACCCCTTCGTGAAAAAGTTCACCGAGGAGCGGGAGCTGACGGTCGTGCTCGTGGTCGACGCCTCGGCGTCCGGCCGCTTCGGGACGGGGGCCTCGTCCAAGCTCGAGACCGCCGCGGAGATCGGGGCGCTCCTCGCCTTCTCCGCGATCCGCAACAACGATCGCGTGGGGCTCCTCCTGTTCACGGACCGGATCGAGCGGTTCGTGCCGCCGCGCAAGGGAAGGGAGCACGGGCTTCGGGTGCTCCGCGAGCTGTTGGCGTTCGAGCCGGCGGGACGCGGCACGGCGATCGCCGGCGCTCTCGACGTGCTCCGCCGGGTCGTCACGAAGCGCGCGGTCGTCTTCCTGATCTCGGATTTCCAGGACGCGGGGTACGAGAAGAGCCTCCGGGTGACGAACATCAAGCACGATCTGGTGGCGATCTCCGTCTCGGACCCGAGGGAGGAGACGCTGCCGCCGAGCGGGCTCCTCGCGCTGCGCGACGCGGAGACCGGCCGGCCGGTCCTGATCGACGCAGGCCACACGGGCGTCCGGCGGCTCTTCGCCGAGCGGCGCGCGCGCGAGGTCCTACGGACGCGGGAGATCCTCAAGCGCAGCGGGACCGAGCTGCTCGAGCTGTCCACGGGGACCGACTACGACCGCGCGCTCGTGAGCTTCTTCCGTGAGCGGGCGCGCCGGACCGCGCGGGCCGGAGGCTAGCGATGCGACGCCCGACGATCGTCCTCCTCGCGCTGCTCGCCGCCGGGCGCGCGGCGGACGCCGCGACCGCGACGCTTGCGCTCGCGCCGCTGAAGGCGGGGTTGGGCGATCCGCTCGCCGCGCGGCTGACCGTCTCCCTCGAGCCGGGGGAGAGCGTGGACACCGCGCCGCTCCCGGTGGCGTGGGGACCCGCTCAGGTCCTCTCGGGAGCTTGGGAGCCCGCCGCGCCGGGTCAACCCCGGGTCTGGTCGGGGACCGTCGCCGTCTACCAGCTCGGCGAGACGACCGTGCCTCCGGTCTCCGTGCCGATCCTGAAGGGAGCCGAGCGCGCCGAAGCCGCCACGACCGCGGTCACGGTGACGATCGAAGGGACCGTTCCGGCCGGGGCGACGCCGCCTCCCGAGATCGCGGACCTCAAGCCCCCCGCGTCGATCCCTCCCGACTTCGGCGCCGTGAGAGCCGCCGCCGCGGCGTTCCTCGGGCTCGTCGTGCTGGCCCTGGCCGCCTGGCTCCTCTGGCGGCGTTACGCTGCGAGGCTGGCGGCGGTCGCGACCCCCGCCGATCCCTTCCGCAAGCTTCCGCCCCACGTCTGGGTCTACGAGGAGCTGGAGCGCCTCCTCGCGCGCCGGCTCGCCGAGGAGGGGAAGGTCGGTCAGTTCTACGACGAGCTGACGCACATCGTGAAGCAGTACCTGGAGGGACGCTACCGTGTGGACCTCCTGGAGCGGACGACCTCCGAGGTACCCGCCGCGTTGAAGTCGGCGGGGGCGTCTTCGGACGCGGGCGCGCTGGCCCGCGCGCTCCTCGAATCGGGGGACCGGGTGAAGTTCGCGCGACTCGAGGCGCAGGCCGCCGACTGCCGCGCGGCGGTCGAGGAGGCCTATCGTCTCGTGGACATGACCAAGCCGGTGGAGGCTCCGGCGCCGGCGCCGGTTTCCGCGGCCGCCGGTGCGGGGGCAGGGGCGGGGGGAACGTCCCGATGACGCGCCTGGCGACTCCGTGGGCGCTGGTCCTGCTCCCCCTGGCCGCGGTCGCGGTGTGGGTGATCGTTCGTCGCTTGCGGACCGGCGGGGCGCGCATCGCATTCCCAGGGGCGGAGGAGCTGGCCCGCCTTCCGGTGAGCCCCTGGGCCCGGCTCGAGCGGGCGCTCCCGTGGCTCCGCGGCGGCGCCATCGTCTTCGCGATCCTCGCGCTCGCGCGCCCGCAGTCGGGGGCGGCTCTGACGACCGTCTCCTCGAAGGGCGTGGACATCGTCATCGCGCTGGACGTGTCGGGCTCGATGCGGTGCGAGGACACACGCTCGCGCAACCGGCTCGTCGTGGCGAAGGACTGCCTCGCCCGCTTCGTGGCGGGGCGCCCCTCGGACCGTCTCGGCCTCGTCGCCTTCGGGAGCCTCGCGACCACGCGGTGTCCGCTGACGCTCGACCACGAGATGCTCCAGCGCTTCATCGACGAGATCGACTTCGCCCCATCGGGGGAGGACCGCACCGCGCTCGGGATGGGGCTCGCCACCGCGGTCAACCGGATGCGCAGCTCGACGGCGAAGAGCAAGGTCGTGGTCCTCGTGACCGACGGCCGGAACAATGCCGGGCAGATCGGTCCGGAGACGGCGACCGAGGCCGCGAGCGCGCTCGGGCTCAAGGTCTACACGATCGGGGTGGGCTCCCAGGGGGAGGTGCCCTGCCTCGTCGACGATCCACGCACCGGTCCGCGGTACGTCCATGTCCAGGCGGATCTCGACGAGGACGGCCTGCGTCAGATCGCGTCCAAGACCGGCGGCCGGTACTTCCGGGCCGAGGACGCGAAGGGTTTCGACCGGGCGTTCGACGAGATCGACTCGCTCGAGCGGACCGAGCTCGAGAGCCGGATGCGCGTCCTGTACACCGAGCGATTTCCGCTGGCGCTCGCCCCGGCGGCGGTCCTCCTGGGCCTCGAGCTCCTCCTGCGGGGGACGCGGCTGCGGAGGATCCCCTGATGCGGTTCGGGGAGCCTGCGGCGCTCTGGGCGCTCCTGATCGTGCCTCTCCTCGTGCTCGCGGGCTGGGGGCTGCACACC
>DASRJG010000123.1:0-13677 GCA_035649595.1 Candidatus Polarisedimenticolaceae bacterium | reverse complement strand
GAGCAGCACGAACACGGCGAGCCCGAGCCAGTTTCCGGCGGCGCCGTCGTTCCCCATCTCCCACGTGACCTGCCGGCCGGCGACGTCGAGGACGAGCCGGAGGATGCCGTCCGCCACCCCCGCGAGGGCGCCCCCGGCGATGAACCCCGAGGCGATCAGCGTGCCGCGATTCCCCCGCGCCCGCGTGAGCGCCGCGCTCCCGCCGCCGCGCTTCACGAGCCAGGCGACCACCGCGCCGGCCAGGATCGGCGTGTTGAGCTCGATCGGGAGGTACATCCCGAGGGCGAACGCCAGCGCGGAGATCCCCAGGCTCTGCACGATGACGGCGACCACCGCGCCGATCCCGTAGAGGAACCACGGGGCCTGGCCCGACTGCATGACCGACCCGATGACCGCCGCCATCGCGTTGGCCTGGGGCGCGGCCACCGGGTGCGGATGCTGGGGAGACGGCGCGTATCCATACACCCGCTCGAAGACGAGCATCATCGCGGTGACCGTGAGCGCGGCGACCACCGATCCCGCGATGAGCGTCAGCTCGATGCGGCGGGGCGTTGCGCCGGTCCAGTACCCGACCTTCAGCAGCGTGACCATCGAGCCGGTCATCGAGAGGGCCGTGCAGACGACGCCGCCGATCAGGAGGACCGCGAGCATCCCCGACGGCCCCGCGAGCCCCATCGACGAGAGGACGATCGCCGCGATGATCAGGGTGGTGAGCGTCATCCCCGAGATCGGCGTGGTGGAGATCATCGCGATCGCCCAGGCGGACACCGCGGAGAACAGGAAGGTGACCGCGAGGGTGAGCCCGAGCGCGACGAGCGCCGTCGCGAGGGGGGACGTCTGGTCGGAGAGCACCCCGAAGCGGAAGTACAGGAACAGCGCGAGCGAGACCGCGAACCCGGCGACGAGGACGGTCCGGATCGGAAGGTCGGCGTCGGTCCGCTCGGCGCCGGATCCCCCGCCGCGTGCGCGGGAGATCTCGCCGAAGACGCGCGACACCGCCTGCACGATCACCGGCGCCATCTTGAGCACGGAGAGAACGCCGGCGGCGAAGATCGCGCCGATGCCGATGTAGCGCACGTACTCGAAGAAGATGTCCTCCGCGCCGAGACCGGCGAGCGCGGGACGCCCCGGGAGGAGCGGCCCCGGGACGAGAACCCCGATCCTCGCGACGAGCGGGACGAACACGTAGTACGAGAGGAACGAGCCGGCCGCGATGATCGTCGCGTACCGCATGCCGACGATGTATCCGAGCCCGAGCACGGCCGCCGACGTGTTGAGCACGAAGATCGCCTTCAGGTCCTCGGTGAAGCGGTGGAGGGAGGGGATCAGCACGGTCGTGAAGGTGTCGCGCCAGGCCTTGAAGTGCAGCGCGAGGAAGTCCACCACCAACCCGATCCCCATCGAGTACAGGAGGACCGCGGCCTGCTTCCCGCCCCGGCCTCCCGCGACGAGGATCTCCGTCGTCGCGGTCGCCTCGGGGAACGGGAGCTTGCCGTGCATCTCCGCCACGAAGTACCGACGGAAGGGGATCAGGAACAGGACGCCGAGGATCGCCCCGAGGAGGGGTACGACGAAGATCTGCGCGAAGCCGGACCTTTCCTGCAGGCCGAGGATGAAGATCGCCGGCATCGTGAACGTCGAGCCCCCCACGACGATCCCCGCGCAGGCGCCGAGCGTGACGATGTTGACGTTCTCCAGGAGCGTGGATCGCCGCCGCGCGATCGCGGAGAAGCCGATCGCGAGGATCGCGATCGGGATCGCGGACTCGATCCCCTGGCCGAGCTTCAGCGAGATGAACGCCGCCGCCGCGGAGAACAGGGCGGTCATGAGCAGCCCGAAGACGATCGAGCGCCGCGTGATCTCGGGGACGGCGGCCGCGGCGGGGACGATCGGCTCGTAGCGCTCGCCCGGGGCGAGCTCGCGGTACGCGTTGTCGGGGAGGATCGCGGGGGATTCGTCCACGCTCATGGGCGCGGATTCTAGGCCAGGTCGCGGCTCACGCGACCGACAGCACGATCTTCCCGAAGTTCTCGTTGCGCTCCATCGCGGCGTGCGCGGCGCGGGCCTCGGTCCAGGGAACGATCCGGTCGACGAAGGGGCGAAGGCGTCCTGCGGTGAAGAGGGGCAGAGCGGACCGCGCGAACGCGCGGGTCAGCTCGACCTTCTCCTCGAGCGGACGCGAGCGGAGCACGGTCCCTATCACGGTGAGGCGCTTCCTCATGAGGGCGCCGAGGTCGACCTCGGCCGAAGCACCGCCCATCGTCCCGACGAGCACCATGCGGCCGAGGACCGCGAGGACGTCGACGTTCTGCGCGAACGACGCCGCGCCCAGGAGGTCGATCACGAGATCGATCGCCCCGCCGGCTGCGCCGCGGATCGCCGCGACCGGATCGGCGACGGCGGGATCGACGACCGCCAGCCCCATCGCCGCGAGTCGCCTGCGCTTGTCCTCGGAGCGCGCGAGGGCGACCACCCGCGCGCCCCCGCTCGTCGCGAGCGCCGCGGCCGCGGTCCCCACTCCCGATCCGGCGGCGTGGAGGAGCACGGTCTCTCCCGGCGCGAGGTTGCCACGAAGGAACAATGCGTCGTAGGCGGTGAGGTACGCCTCGGGAATCGCGGCCGCCTCTTCGTAGGGCATGGCCTCGGGAATCGGAAGGCACAGCTGTTCGTGAACGGCGACGAGCTCGGCTTGCGCGCCCCCTCCGACGATCCCCATCACGCGGTCGCCGCGGCGGCGCTCCGACACCGCGTCGCCGCAGGCGGCCACCTCGCCGGCGAACTCGAGCCCCGGAACGTCCGGAGGGGCGCCCTCCGGAGCGGGGTACAGGCCGCGTCGCTGCAGGAGGTCGGCGCGATTGAGGGCGGACGCGCGCACGCGGACCAGCACCTCCCGGGGAGCGGGAACGGGATCCCGTCGCTCGCGGATCTCGAGGACCTCCGGACCTCCCGGGCGAGCGATGACGAGCGCGCGCACCGGTCAGCTCCGCGCGACCGCCACCGGGCGTCGCACCGCTTCGAGCAGCACCCAGGCACGGGACGCCGCGCGCGGCGGCGTGCGGTCTTGCACCGCGAACCCCGCAGCGAGCAGCGCGTTCCTGAGGTCCGCGGCGCGACGATAGTGGGTGCCGTGCCGCGGCCGCCCGGGAACGACGGCGGCGAGCGCGTCGCGCACGCGGGCGGCGATGAAGCGCCACCCCGCGTCCGCATCCTTCTCGCGGACGAACATCCGCGCGCCCGGCGGGAGCGAGCGCGCCAGCCGTCTCAGGAGCGCGTCCTGCGCCCCGAACGGAAGGAACCGGAGAACGTCGTCGATCAGCACCAGCTCCGCCGCCGGCGGGTCGAAATCGCGGAGATCGACGCTCTGCACGGCGCACCCGGGGAGCGACTCGACCGCTTGCCGTCCCGCGCGCACGTAGCGCGCGCACAGGTCCACGCCGAGGTAGCGCCGCGGCTCGGAGGCTCGCGTGAACAATCCGACCAGCACGCCCGTGATCGCCCGGCCGCATCCGAGGTCGAGGATCCTCGAGCCCGTCCCCAGCACGCGCTCCGAGATCAGGAAGGGATACATCGGGTCGGAAAAGAGGCGCGCCCTCGCCCCCTCCGCGTCGCGAATGGACACGTCCACGTAGCGCACCACGACGGCGTCCACGATCTCTCGGTACGCCTCGTGGTGCCCTCCGGCGCGCGCGACGAGCCACGCGGCGACGCCGAGGAGGGCTCCGAGGACGAATCCGACGACGACCCCGCCGATGAGGAGATCGGCGACGAGTCCGTCCAGACCGAGGGTTTTGACCTCCGCGAGCCTGATCGGCAGCCATGCGCCATGAAGGATGCGGTGCCCGATCTGCACATCGGCGAAGAGCAACGGTCCCGCCGTCAAGGGGTTTCCGACGTTCGCCCCCGCATAAACGATCATCCGGTTGAGCCGGAGCGCTGTCGCGAGGAGGACGGAAAGGGGGAAGTGAAAGCCCCAAAGCGGCGAGCAGCCGACGAAAACGCCGACGCCGACCGCGAGCGCCACCTTTCCCGGAGTCCGGTGCTCGGTGCGCAGCGTCATGTAGAGCCGGCGCAGCCAGTTGCGCCGCGCGCGCACCTCCCCTGCGGCGTCGAGGAGGTCGGCCGCCGGGTCGGGCTCGCCCGTCGTGGGCTCCGCGTCGTATTCCTTCATCGCATCGACCGTGCCACCGGGTTTGCGATTCGTCCGCATCAACTGTGGCAGAATGCCCGGGGCACGGGTAGATATCTTAGGTCCGATCGCGGCTGTCCCCGATCACACTCCGTCGGGTGGTGCGCCGTGCTCGAGCACGTCGAGGGTCACGTGACCGAAGAGCCGCAAACGAACGAGGCGCCCGTCCTGGACGTGCCGGCCCCTCCCGAAGCGATCGCGCAGGCCGACGGAGAGGCCCCGGCGCCGCAGGAGCTCGAGCCGGAGGCCCCGATCGCCGCCGAGCCGCCCGCGCAGGCGAAGACGGAATCGAAGCCTGCGCCGCCGCGCAAGCCGCGCGACCCGGCGGTGATCCGGGCCTTCCGCGGGGGACACCCCATCGAAGGGCTGGTCGAGCGCGTGATCAAGGGCGGCTATGAGGTCCGCGTCGGCCGCTGCCGCGGGTTCTGTCCGCACTCGCAGATGGACCTGCACCGGGTCCAGAACCCCGAGGAGCACGTCGGGAAGACGCACACGTTCAAGATCCTCCAGCTCCGCCGCGGCGGCGAGGACGTCGTCGTGTCGCGGCGCGCGCATCTCGAGGCCGAGCACGCCGACGAGATGAAGGCGGTCCGCGCGACGCTGATCGAAGGCGCGGTGATGACGGGCCGGGTCGCGCGGCTGACGGAGTTCGGCGCGTTCGTCGATCTCGGCGCGGGCGTCACAGGCCTCGTCCATCTCACCGAGCTCGCGCACGGGCGGGTCGTGCACGCAGGCGACATCGTCTCCGTCGGCGACCGGGTGCCGGTGAAGATCACCAAGCTCGACGACGCGAGCGGAAAGATCTCGCTCTCCGTCCGCCAGGCCATCACCGATCCCTGGGAATCGGTTCCCGGGCTGTTCGAGATCGGAAAGGCCTACCCGGGGAAGGCGAAGAGGGTCGCCGACTTCGGCGCGTTCGTCGAGCTCAAGCGTGGGATCGAAGCGCTCGCCCCCGGCCGCGAGTTTCCTCCGGGGAAGGACTGGCGCGAGATGATCGCCATCGACGAGGCGCGCGAGTGGGTCGTCATCGCCGTGGACGTCGCGCGCCGGCGGATCACCGTGCTCCCCGCGTTCGACGGATGGCAAGGACTGATCGGCGCCGCGCTCGAGCCCGGCGCGAAGCTCGCCGGCAAGATCGTCAAAGCGGAGGTCTTCGGCGTGTTCGTCTGGCTGGGCCCCGGGCGCGTCGGGATGGTTCCGCGCGTCTGGAGCGGAGCCGCCGACGGCCCCGGGTTCGAGCATCGGTTCCCGCCGGGATCCGATCTGCGCGTCGAGGTCGTGGACGTCTCCGAAGGCGGGAAGCGGATCCGGCTGTCCGTCGAAGGGGTCGATCGCGACGCCGCCGATGCCGCGCGCGCGGCGGCTGCGGCGCGGCCGGTCGCGCCGCGCCCCGCGCCCTCCGCCCGCAAGCCCGCCGCCGAGCGCCCGCGGCGTCGCGAAGAGGCGCCGCGCCCCGCGCCGCCGGCCGAGACGGGGGGAGGCTTCGGAGGCCATCTGGGAGAGGCGCTGCGCGCCGCGCTCAAGCGCGACGCCTGACGGGTCTCCTTAAACCGCCCTGCGGGCCGGGACGGCGCCGAACCGCCGCCGGCGCCGCGTGAACTCCTCGAGGGCGCCTTCGAGATCGCTCCGCTCGAAGTCCGGCCAGGGGACCGGGAGGAAGACGAGCTCCGCATACGCCGCCTCCCAGAGCAGGAAATCGGAGAGCCGCTGCTCGCCCCCCGTGCGGATCATCAGGTCGACGTCCGGGGTCCCGAGGGCCCGGGCGAGGTCTTCGCGCCGGGCGGGGGAGCGCGAAGGCACGCGATCCGCGGCACGCGCGATCGCGTCGCGCGACGAGTAATCGATCGCGATGCGCAGGTGCATCGCGCGTCCCGACGCGGTCTGCGACTCGGTCCGCTCCAGCGCGGTGAGGATGCCGGACGGAAGCCGGTCGCGCCGGCCGATCGCCTCGATGCGGATCTCCTGCTCGCGAAGGCGCGCGGTCTCCTCGTCGAGATAGCGGCGCAGGAGGGAGAAGAGCGTCTCGACCTCGCGGCGCGGGCGCTGCCAGTTGTCGGACGAGAAGGCGTAGAGCGTCACGAGCGGAAGGCCGATCTCCCGCGCCGCCTCCACTGAGCGCCGGACGGCGTCGGCTCCGGCCTTGTGACCGGAGGGGCGGGGGAGACCGCGAGCCTCGGCCCACCGGCCGTTGCCGTCGGGGATGATCGCGGTGTGTCGCGGGAGATTGGCCATCAGCCCTTGCGCGTGGCCCGGATCAGCGCCTCCATGTGGGCGAGGTACTTCTCGAGCGCCTTCCGTCCGGCGGCGGTCAGACGGAACTCCGTCCGGGGGACGCGCCCCTCGAACCCCTTCGCGCATTGAACGTACCCGGCCTCCTCGAGCTTCCGGGCGTGGACGCTGAGATTGCCGTCGGTCGTGCCCAGGAGCGCCTTGAGGTCGCCGAAGGTCATCGCGTCGTTGACGGCGAGCGCGCTCACGATCGCGAGGCGCACCCTCTCGTGGATGACGCGGTCGAGGGTGGCGACCGCCGCTCCCGGGCGGACCGCCGAAGGCAGGGCCGATCTGCGGCCGCGCGCGGTCTCATGAGCGATCGCGGCCTTCTTAGCCACCGTGCCTCCTCGCGATCGCCGCGCCGAACGCCAGGTGCAGCCCGCCGAACCCCGCCGCCATGAACCAGTCGCCGTACCCCGGCGCGCACGCCAGCGCCGCGATGCCGAGCGCCATGAACGACGAGCCCATCAGCGGGACGATCCGGACGGAGGTCGCGCCGGCGGCGGTGACCGCGGTCCCGTAGATCAGGAGCCAGGTCCCGGGCAGCAGCGCGCCGAGGCCCTGCGAGGCGAGAGCCCAGGTCATCGTCGCCCCCGCGACGAGGCCGGGCGCGAACGCGAGCGCGAATTTCCGCGATGGACCCGAGTCCAGCGGCAATCCGAGGCGCCGCGCCTTTCTCGCGATAGCCGCCACGGAGATCGCCGCCGCCAAAATCCCTTCGCCGATCCAGGCGAGGAGCCAGCCGGGCCCCGTCCCGGCGCGATGCGCGAGCAGCGCGGCCACGATCGCCGTCGCGCCGACCGCCATCGTGGCGACCCCGGGGACCGCCGTGAACGAGCCGGCGCGCTCCATCGCCTCCCGGATGACGCGCAGGCTCTCAAAGGCATGGTCGTGCAGCGGGGTCGGCGCGGCGGGATCGTCGTCGGGCCGGGGGAGAGCGCTCATCGGTTCCCAGCCTACGGGCTGCCGGACGTCTTGTCAAGTTCTTTGTATTGCAAAGTCTCGTCCCGCTCGAGGATCAGCGCGGACGCCGGACGGTAGAAGAGGTACTGCCACGCCCAGTCGACCAGCACGACGATCTTGTTCCGGAAGCCGACGAGCTGCATCAGGTGGACGAACAGCCAGACCAGCCAGGCGACGAACCCGCGGAACTGGAATCGCCCGAGCACGGCCACCGCCGCGGAGCGGCCGATCGTCGCCATGGTGCCGGGGTCCCTGTAGCGGAACGGCTCCAGGGGCTCGCCGCGGAGGCGGCGCGCGATGTTGCGCGCGGCGGCGACCCCCATCTGCATCGCCGGCGGGGCGAGCATCGGCACGGGCCCGGCCGGGGTCTCGAGGTAGGCCGCGTCCCCGATCGCGTAGACGTCGCGCGCGGAGGCGACCTCGAGAGTGGGGGCGATCACGATGCGCCCCGACCGGTGGAGGGGCACGCCGAGGGTCGCGGTCAAGGGGGACGCCCGGACCCCCGCCGCCCAGACGAGCGTGCGCGCCGCGAGCGTCCCACCGCCGGCGAGGCGGACGGTCGTCCCGTCGAATCCCTGGACCTGGGAGCCGAAGAGCACCTCCACGTGGAGCTTGCGCAGGCTCGCGGCCGCTGCCGCGGACAACCGCTCCGGGAAGGCCGCGAGGACGCGGTCGCCGTTCTCCAGCAGCAGGACGCGCACCTCCTCCGGAGGGATCGCACGGTAGTCCCGCGTGAGCACGCGTCGCAGCAGCTCCGAGACGGCTCCGGCGACCTCCACGCCGGTGGGCCCCCCGCCGACCACGGCGATCGTCAGGAGCGCCCGTCGCTCCCCCTGATCCGCGGCCGCGATGGCGTCCTCGAAGCAGCGCATCAGGTGATTGCGAAGACGGAGCGCGTCGGGCAGGTCCTTGAGGTCGAACGCGTTGCGGGCGATGTCCTCCATGCCGAAGTAGTTCGTCGCGGCCCCGGCGGCCACGATCAGGACGTCGAAGGGGATCTCGCCTCGCGTCGTGAGCACGCGTCGCCGCGCGAGGTCGAAGCCCGACACGTCCGCGACGCGGAACTCGAGGTTCCTCTGCTTTCGGAGGATCGATCGCGCGGGATAAGCGACCTCGGACGGGGGAAGCGCCCCGACCGCGACCTGATAGAGGAGAGGCTGGAAGAGGTGGTAGTTGTTGCGGTCGAGGAGGAGGACCTCCACCGGCACACGATCGAGGGCGCGGGCGGCGCGCAGTCCGCCGAAGCCGGCGCCGACGATCACGACGCGCGGACGCGCGGGGCTCACGGCCGGAGGAGCGCCGCCTCGGAGGCCGCGCCGGTCAGCGCCTCGCGGACCAGCGCCCGTTGCTCGGCGACGTGCCGCTTGTGGGAGCCGGTCGCCGGGGACGGATTGCGCGGACGCCCCGCGTATCGGAGCGCGCGGCCCGAAAGGATCGGAGCGAGCCGGTCCTGGACGAACCCGAACGCTCCCATGTTGCGGGGCTCCTCCTGCGTCCAGCACAGGTCGGAGGCACGGGCGTAGCGGGCGAGGACGCCTTCCAGAGCCGCGGACGGGAAGGGATAGCACTGCTCGAGCCGGACGATCGCGACGTCGGATGGGGACGCCTCGCGGCGGGCGGCGTCGAGCTCGTAGTACACCTTCCCGCTGCACAGCACCAACCGGCGCACGTCCGCGGGATCCGGGGCGAGCGGATCGTCGAGCACCGGCTCGAAGGCGCCTCTCGTGAGCGAGGCCGCCGAGGAGACGGCCTCCTTGTGGCGGAGCAGGCTCTTCGGCGTGCAGACGATCAGCGGCTTCCGCTCCGCGGCACGGGCCTGCCTGCGGAGGAGATGGAAGTACTGTGCGGGGGTGGTCGGGTTCGCGACCCGGATGTTCCCCCGGGCGGCGAGCTGGAGGAACCGCTCGATCCGGGCCGACGAGTGCTCGGGTCCTTGCCCTTCGTAGCCGTGGGGGAGCAGGAGCGTCAGGCCGCTCCTCAGGCTCCATTTCTCCTCCGCGGACGCGATGAACTGATCGATGACGACCTGGCCCCCGTTCGCGAAGTCGCCGAACTGCGCCTCCCAGAGGACGAGGGTCGAGGGATCGGCGACGCTGTACCCGTACTCGAAGCCGAGGACGGCGAACTCGGAGAGATGCGAGTCGTAGACCTGGAACCGCGCCTGGCTCGGCGCCAGGCGCGCGAGGGGAATGTGCCGCGACCCGTTCCGGTGGTCGTAGAGGATGGCGTGACGCTGGCTGAAGGTCCCCCGGCCGGTGTCCTCCCCGGAGAGCCTCACCGGGATCCCCTCGAGGACGAGGGAGCCGAAGGCGAGGGTCTCCGCGAGCGACCAGTCCACGAGGTCCCCGTCGAGCTGCTCACGGCGCCGCGCGAGCTGCTTGGCGAGCTTCGGATGGATCTCGAACCCTTCCGGAACGCGCTCGACCGCCTCGAGGATGGCGACGAGCCGGTCGCGAGGGACCGCGGTGTCGAGGCTCGGCCGGGCGGCGCCTTCCGAGGGCTCCCGCTCCTCGGGAACGGGAACGCCCTCCGCGTCGGCGCGCATGCGCCGCACCTCCTCGAACGCCGACGTCAGCCGGGCCCGGTACTCGGTGAGCGCGCGCTCGGCCGCCTCGGGCGTCAGGTCGCCGCGGCGCAGCAGCTCCTCCGTGTACAGCTTCCGTACGGAGCGCTGGGCCTCGATCTTCGCGTAAAGGAGCGGGTTCGTGTACGAGGGATCGTCCCCCTCGTTGTGGCCCCACCGGCGGTAGCAGACCAGATCCACCACGACGTCCCGCTTCCACGCGTTGCGGAACGCGAGCGCGAGGCGCATCACGCGCACCGCCGCTTCCGGCTGGTCCCCGTTGACGTGGAAGATCGGCGCCTGCACCGTGCGCGCCACGTCGGTGGCGTACGGAGACGACCGGGCGTCCTGCGGCGCGGTGGTGAAGGCGATCTGGTTGTTGACGACGATGTGGACCGTCCCCCCCGTCCTGTACCCGCGCAGCAGCGAGAGGTTCAGCGTCTCCGCGACGACCCCCTGGCCGGCGAACGCGGCGTCGCCGTGGAGCAGGATCGGAAGCACGCGCTCGTGAGCCGCGTCGCCGAGCCGGTCCTGCCGCGCACGCACCATCCCTTCGACGACCGGGTCCACGGCCTCCAGATGGCTCGGGTTCGAGGCGAGCGTCACCGCGACCGCGGCGCCCGACGGGGCCGTGTGCGCGCCGCCCGCCCCGACGTGGTACTTGACGTCGCCGGACCCGTGGGCGCTCGAGGGATCGAGCTCCCCTTCGAACTCCCGGAAGATCGCGGCGTACGACTTGCCGACGACGTTGGAGAGGATGTTGAGCCGGCCGCGGTGCGCCATGCCGATCACCGCTTCCTCGACGCCGGCGTCGGCGGCGTGGGAGAGCAGGTCGTCCAGCATCGGAACGAGGGTCTCGGCCCCCTCGAGGGAGAACCGCTTCTGCCCCACGTAGGTCGTGTGGAGGAACTTCTCGAACGCCTCGGCGTCGTTGAGCTTCGAGAGGATCCGCCCCTGCTCTTCGGGGGAGAGCGGGGCCGCGTTCCGCGTCGATTCCATGCGCTGCTCGAGCCATCGCCGGATCGGAAGCTCCTGGATGTGCATGAACTCGACGCCGACGTAGCGGCAGTAGGTATCGCGGAGGACGTCGAGGATCTCGCGCAGCGGACGGGTCTCGCGGCTCCCCGCGAGCGTCCCCACCGCGAAGCGCCGATCCAGGTCCCAGACGGACAGCCCGTAGAACGAGAGGTCGAGCTCCTCCTGGTGCAGCGGGGGAGAGCCGAGCGGGTCGAGATGCGCGGAGAGATGCCCCCGCACCCGGAACGCACGGACGAGCTGGATGACCCCGGCCTGCCGCTCGACCGCCTCGGCTCCTCCGGCGCGCCCCGCGGCGGCGGTCCGGCCGTCGCCGAGGGTCACCGGCTCCTGCGGGATCGACATCTCCTCGAAGATCCGGTGATAGAACCGGTCCTCGCCGAGCAGCAGCTTCTCGATCGTCGCGAGGAACGAGCCCGACTCCGCTCCCTGGATGATCCGGTGATCGTAGGTGCAGGTCAGCGTCAGGACCTTCGACAGTCCGAGGTTCGAGATCGTCTCCTCGCTCATCCCGGCGTACTGGGGCGGATAGCCGATCGCTCCGCAGCCGACGATCGCCCCTTGCCCGGCCATCAGCCTCGGGACCGAGAGCGTCGTGCCGAGCGTCCCGGGGTTCGTCAGCGTGATCGTGGTCCCCGCGAAGTCCTCTACGCGCGCCGAGCCGGCCCGGGCGCGCGCGACCACGTCGTCGTAGGCCGCGACGAAGCTCGGGAAGTCGAGCCCCTGCGCGTTCTTGACGTTGGGGACGAGCAGCACGCGCTCCCCGCGCCGCTCCGCATCGACGGCCACCCCGAGCGCGATCGCGTCGCGATCGAGGACGTGCGGCACGCCGTCGATCTCGGAGAAGCCGGCGTTCATCGCGGGGTGCTTCTCGACCGCGCGGACGAGCGCCCAGGCGACCAGGTGGGTGAACGACACCTTGGCGCCGAACCGCGCTCCCTGGTGATGGTTGACGACCCTGCGGTTCTCCTCGAGGAACTTGACCGCGATCGTGCGGACCGAGGTCGCGGTCGGAACGGAGAGCGAGTCCTCCATGTTGGCGACCAGGCGCGCCTTCGCGCCGGTCAGCGGGACGCCGTCCTCGGCCTCGGCTGCGGCCGCGCCTGCCGCGGGCTTGTAGTCGGCGAAGAAGTCGCGCCAGGCCTCGCTGACCGAGCTCGGATCGGCGAGGTAGCGCGCGTACAGCTCGTCCACGTATCCGGAGTTCTGCCCGAACCCGTTCATTCCGCCCGGTATCCTACGTTTCGGAGGGACGCCGGGCAATGAGGCGCGCAGTCGCGGCGACGCTGGCCGCCGCGTGCGCTTCTGCGTGCGCGATCGGACGCACGGAGCGCTCGTGGCCGGTGATGGGGACCTACGCCCGCGTGGCGGTTTCGGGGGGGCCTGCCGATGCGCGCGAGCGGGCGATCGCGATCGCGCGCGCCGCCTTCGACGAGGTGAACGCGTCGATGAGCAACTGGTCGGAGACGAGCGAGCTGGCGCGGGTCAACCGCGAGGCCCGGTCGGGGACGGCGCGGGTGGACGACGCCGAGCTCGCCGCGTGCCTCGCCGCGGCGCTCGATGCGGCCGAGGCGACCGGAGGGGCGTTCGATCCCACGGTCGGCCCGCTGATGACGCTCTGGGGGTTCCGCCCGCGCCGCCCGCGCGTCCCGACCGACGAGGAGATCGAGCGGGCGCTGGCCCACGTGGGGAGCGCGCGCGTGGTCCACGACCGCGACGCCCGCGCGATCCGGTTCGAGGACGCGGGCATGGAGCTCGATCTGGGCGGCATCGCGAAGGGATGCGCGCTCGACCTGGCGGCCGCCCGGCTCCGCGGAGAGCGGGGGACCGGGTTGCGCGCGATCACGCTCGACCTGGGCGGGGGGATGATGGCGCTCGACGGGCGCGGCGCCGCGATCGGGCTCGCGGATCCCGAAGACGCCGAGCGCGGGACGCTGGCGACGATCCGGCTTCCGGGGGATCGGGGTGTCGCCACGTCGTCCGATGCGGAGAACCGGTTCGAGAGCGACGGGATCCGGTACGGCCACCTGATGGACGCACGAACGGGTCGCCCCGCCGCGACCGACGTCCTCCAGGCCACGGCGGTGCATCCAGCGGGGACGACGAGCGACCTCCTGAGCACGGCGCTGTTTGTCGCCGGGTCGCGGGGGGCGGCGGAGATCCTGCGCCGGTACCCGGGCGCCGAGGCGGTGCTGATCGTCCGCGAGGGCGGGAGGCTCGCGATGATCGCCTCCGCGAGCCTCTCGGGGCGCCTCTCGCTGGCCGCGTCGGCACGCGAACGCTTCACGCCCGACTCCCCGCGGTTCACGCTTCCGCCTGCTACGATGCCCGCTCCTCGCCCATGAATCGGAGGTCCCCATGACGCCCACCGCGGTCGCCGACACGCTCGCCGCGCTCTCCGTCGCCGCGTCCAGCTCGGGCGCCTCGTCCGGCACGTGGCGGCCCACCCAGGGGCCCGCCCTCGTCTCGGAGAACCCCGCGACCGGGGCGCCGCTCGGGCGGGTGGCGCAGGCGACCGCCGACGACTACGAAGCCGTCGTCGCCGCGGCGGAGGCCGCGTTCGCGACCTGGAGGATGGTCCCGGCGCCCAAGCGCGGGGAGGTCGTCCGCCAGCTCGGCGAGGAGCTGCGGGCGCGGAAGGAGGAGCTTTCGCGCCTCG
>DASRJG010000122.1:0-15492 GCA_035649595.1 Candidatus Polarisedimenticolaceae bacterium | reverse complement strand
GCCGAGGGGAGCGACTGGTTCTGGTGGTACGGCGACGACCACCCGACCGCGTTCGGGGCGGAGTTCGACGCCGGCTTCCGTGGGAAGCTGCGCGCCGCCTACCTCGCCGCGGGGCGGACGCCGCCGGCCGCTCTCGACGAGCCGATCCGCAAGGGGCCCGCGCGGGGGATCACCCCTCCGGCCGGACCCGTCCGCGCCACCATCGACGGGCGCGTCGGCGACTACTTCGAGTGGCGGGCGGCGGGGCACGTCCTGTGCGTGCACGGCGCCATGCACGCCTCCGTCCGGCTTGCGCGCGACATGTTCTACGGGACCGACGGTGCGTCGCTGTTCGTGCGGGTCGATCCGATCGAGCCGGGGGCCCTCGACGGGGCGCGCGTCACGCTCCGCACCGATGAGTCCTCGGCCCCCGCGGCCTCCGTCGTCGCCGGATCGTCCGAGGGGAGGATGGTCTCCGCGCTCGACCGTGTCCTCGAGCTGTCCATGCCGCTTCCTGCGAGCCGGTCGCGGGTCCGCTTCGCCATCGAGCTCGCGACCCCGGCGGGCGCGACCCAGCGGCTCCCCGTGGACGGCTTCGCCGAGCTGATGCGCCCCGAGGACGATCCGTCGCGCTGGGACTGGTCCGCGTGACGGGTCGTCTAGAATGCCCGGCCGGAGGTCGGCCATGAGCACCGTGGGGATCCTGACCGGAGGCGGGGACGCGCCCGGCCTCAACGCCGTGATCCGCGCGATCGTCCGCCGGTCTCTGCCGCGCGGCCACCGCCTGGTGGGGATCCGGCACGGCTGGCGCGGGCTCCTCGAGCGCGAGACGGTTCCGCTCGACCGCGATGCGGTCTCCGGCATCCTCCATCGCGGCGGGACGATCCTCGGCACGTCACGGACCAACCCGTACAAGAGTCCCGACACCGCGCGGCTCGTGGAAGAAAACGTCTCGGCGCTCGGCCTCGACGCCCTCGTCGCGATCGGCGGCGAGGACACGCTCGGCGTCGCCGCCAAGCTCTCGAAGGCGGGGCACCGGATCGTCGGCGTGCCGAAAACGATCGACAACGATCTCTCCGGCACCGACACGACCTTCGGCTTCGACACCGCGGTCTCGATCGCCACCGAGGCGATCGATCGCCTGCACTCCACCGCCGAGTCCCACGACCGGGTGATCGTCTGCGAGGTGATGGGGCGGCACGCCGGCTGGATCGCGCTCCACTCCGGCATGGCGGGAGGGGCCGACCACATCCTGGTCCCGGAGCGGCCGATCGATCTGGAGGCGGTCTGCGCCGGCATCGCACGCCGCAGGGCCCGCGGTCTTGCGTTCTCGATCATCGTCGCCGCGGAAGGCGCGTCCCTCCCGGAGGGGGGGGTCACGGCCGACGCGGGACGGGATGCCTTCGGCCACGTCAAGCTCGGCGGGATCGGCGCGAGGCTCGCCGCCGAGATCGAGCGGAGGACCGGCTTCGAAACCCGGTCGGTCCAGCTCGGCCACGTCCAGCGCGGGGGGACGCCGACGGCGTTCGATCGCTGGCTGGGCTCCCGCTACGGCCTGCTCGCCGCCGACATGGTCCACGAGGGGCGGTTCGGCATGATGGCCGCTTACCGCGGCGGCGTCTTCGAGCCCGTCCCGCTGGCCGACGCGGTCGCGGCCCTGAAGACCGTCCCCCCCGAGCTGATCGACCTCGCCGCCACGCTGTTCGCCTGAGAGAGGAGCCCGATGTCCGAGCTGCGCCACGATCCGCTCTCGAAGCGCTGGGTGATCATCGCGACCGAGCGCTCCCGCCGTCCCGAGGACTTCGCGGTGCTCGAGGAGCCGGCGCACGACGGAGGGTTCTGCCCCTTCTGCCCGGGGAACGAGGACAAGACCCCCGCCGAGATCGCGGCGGTCCGCCCGGCGGGGGGCGCGCCCAACGGGACGGGATGGCAGGTCCGTGTGATCCCCAACAAGTACCCCGCGCTCTCGATCGAGGGGACGCTCGACCGCCGCGGGGTCGGGCTCTACGACCGGATGCGCGGCGTGGGGGCGCACGAGGTCGTCGTCGAGTCCCCCGAGCACGCCCGTCACATGGGGGACATGGAGCCGGCGGCGCTCGAGAAGATCCTCGGCCTGTGCCAGGAGCGGATGCGCGACCTCGGTCGCGACCAGAGGTTCAAATACGTCCTTCTCTTCAAGAACCACGGCGCGGCGGCCGGGGCGACACTGGCCCACCCGCACCTCCAGATCATCGCCACGCCGGTGACCCCGCGCGCGATCTCCGTCGAGCTCGACTCCGCCCGGGCGCACTTCCACCTGAAGGAGCGCTGCATCTTCTGCGACATGCTCGAGCAGGAGATCGCCGAGCGCGAGCGGATCGTCGCGCTGGACGAGCACTTCGCCGTGCTCGCGCCCTATGCCTCCCGCTTCCCCTTCGAGCTCATGGTGGTGCCGCGGCGGCACAGCCACGCGTTCACCGACGAGCCGGGCCCCGTTCTCGCCGCGCTGGCGCGGGTCCTGCGGGAGACGCTGGCCCGGCTGAAGAGCGTGCTGCGCGACCCGCCGTACAATTTCGTCCTCCACGGCGCCCCGAACACCGAGACGCTCGTCCGGCGGCGCCACTACTGGGACACGCTCCCGTTCGACTTCCACTGGCACATCGAGATCCTGCCTCGCCTGACGCGCGTCGCGGGGTTCGAGTGGGGGACCGGCTTCTACATCAATCCGACCGCCCCCGAGGAGGCGGCGTCCTTCCTCCGGGACGCCGTGATCTGACCCCCGCGCGAGCGGAGGGGCGCGTACAATCTCGACGGGTCATTCCTGAGGACAGCCCATGGGCGCCGGGCCGCATCTCGACGAGCACGCGCGGTTCGAGGCGTTCTTCCCGGGGAGCGCGGCGGACTTCCTGCGCCTGCTCGGGTCCTGGTCGATCCCCTTCGCGCTCCTCGACGCCGGGGACACGATCCTCTTCTGGAACCGGGGCGCGACGAAGTTCTACGGACTCGTCGAGGACGACGTGCTCGGGCGCCCCTGGGCGGAGGTCGTCTCCGAGCCGGCGTTCGTGCCCGCGCCGCCGGCCCCCGGCGTGCGCACGCGGCGCTACGAGACCCGGCACCGCAGCGCGGCGGGGGAGGAGCTGTCGGTCATGGTGACCCGCACCGAGCTTCCCTCCGGGGACGGAACCGAAGGCGCGTTCGTGCTCGTCACCGATCTCGCCGAGGCGAAGGGGCTCGAGCGGAAGCTCGGGCGCCGCGTGGCGCAGCTGTCGATCATCCGCGAGATCGGAGAGTGCCTGCAGTCCGCGATGGGGCTGGAGCGGATCCTCCGGACGATCCTCGTCGGCGCGACCGCGAGCCAGGGGCTCCGGTTCAACCGGGCGTTCCTGCTGCTCGTCGACGAGCGGCACGGCATGCTCCGCGGGAGGGACGCGATCGGACCCGCGGACGCGGAGGAGGCGCGGCGCATCTGGGACCGTCTCGCCGCCGGGAAACGCACCTTGCGCGATCTCGTGGACGAGTACGAGCCGCAGACCGACGAGGAGCCGAAGGCGCAGACGATCGCGCGCCAGCTCTCCGCGCGGCTCGACGACGACACGCAGTTCGTGATCGCCGCGCTCCGCGCCGACGGGACGACCCGCGTGGTGGACGGGCGGGGAAGCGGCGATCCCGCGACCGAGCGGATCACGGAAACGCTCGGCGTCGACGCGTTCGTCGCGGTCCCGCTCCGCGCCGAGGGGCGGCCGGTCGGCCTCCTCCTCGCCGACAACGCGATCACGCGGCGCGCGATCACCGACGAGGACGTCGCGATCCTCGAGCTGCTCGGCTTCCAGGCGGCGCAGGCGCTCCAGCGCGCCCGGCTCACGGAGGAGCTCGCGCGTCAGGTGGAGTCGCTGGAGGCCGCGACCCGGGAGCTGAGGCGTAACCAGGAGCGCCTGGTCCGATCGGAGAGGCTGAGCGCGGTCGGCGAGATGGCCGCGCGGGTGGCGCACGAGATCCGGAACCCGCTCGTCGCGATCGGCGGGTTCGCCCGCTCGCTGCTCGAGCGTCCCGAGGGGCGCGACCCGGCCACGCGCGAGTCGCTCGAGATCATCGTGAACGAGGTCCGCAGGCTGGAGACGATCGTCAAGGAGGTGCTCGACTTCTCCGTTCCCGCCCCGCCCAGGATCGGCTCGGTCGCGCTCAAGCAGCTCGCCTCCGAGGCGCTGGAGCTGCTCCGGTGGGAGCTGAACGAGGCCGGGGTCGCGACGCGGGTCGAGGAGGCGGAAGGGAGCCCGCCCGCCGCCGCCGATCCCGACCAGCTCTTCCAGGCGATCATCAACCTGCTGCGCAACGCCGTCCACGCGATGCCGCAGGGAGGGGACCTCGTCGTGCGGCTGCGCGGCGTTCCCCACGGCGTCGAGATGGAGGTGGCCGACACCGGCGTCGGGATGCCCCCGGAGGTCCTCTCCCGCGCGGCCGAGGCGTTCTACACCACGAAGACCCACGGATCGGGGCTCGGTCTGACGATCGCCTCCCAGATCGCGCGCGATCATGCCGGAGAGCTGCGGATCGAGAGCCGTGTGGGGGAGGGAACGACGGTGACCCTGCGCCTCCCGGCCGCGACGGAGGCCACGACCGATGCCTAAGATCCTGATCATCGAGGACGAGAAGAACCTCCGGGTCCTCTACAAGCAGGACTTCGAGCGGGACGGCTTCGAGGTCGTCACGGCCGCGAGCGCGCCCGAGGGGCTCGAGCTGGTCGGACGCGAGAAGCCCGACCTCGTCGTGATGGACATCCGGCTTCCCGGGATGGACGGGCTGGAGGCGATGAGCCGCGTGCTGGACCGGGACCCCAAGCTCCCGGTCGTGCTGAACTCCGCCTACTCGTCGTACAAAGACAGCTTCATGAGCTGGTCCGCCGACGCCTACGTGGTCAAGTCGTCCGACACGGGAGAGCTGCGCCGGCGCGTGCGCGAGGTCCTCGCCGCCCGCGCGGAGCGTTGATGGGCGATCGGCGCCGGACGCTTCTCGGAGACATCCTCGCGATCGTGATGGCCGGCGGCCAGGGCGAGCGGCTGTACCCGCTCACCCGCGACCGGGGGAAGCCGGCGGTGCCGTTCGGCGGCATCTACCGGGTGATCGACTTCACGCTGTCCAACTGCCTCAACTCGGGGCTGCGCAAGGTCTACGTCCTCACCCAGTACAAGTCGGGGAGCCTCGAGCGGCACGTGCGCGTCGGATGGGGGCCGCGCTTCAACCACGAGCTCGACGAGTGGATCCAGTGCGTCCCGCCTCAGCTCCGGGTCGGGCAGCGGTGGTACCAGGGGACCGCGGACGCCGTCTACCAGAACATCTACCTCCTCGAGCAGGAGCGCCCGCGCACCGTGATGGTGCTCTCCGGGGACCACGTCTACAAGATGGACTACTCGAAGATGCTCGCGCATCACGAGGGGACCGGCGCCGTCGCGACGGTCGCGGCCGTCGAGGTCCCGATCGAGGACGCCTCCGCGTTCGGCGTCCTCGCGGTGGACGACGCCTCGCGGATCACGGCCTTCCAGGAGAAGCCGGAGACCCCGAGCCCCGTCCCGGAACGGCCGGACACGGCGCTCGTCAACATGGGGGTCTACGTCTTCGACACCGAGAGCCTGGTCCGGGCGCTCACCGCAGACGCGCGGCGGGACAGCCGCCACGACTTCGGCCACGACATCCTCCCGTCGCTCGTGGAGACGAACAAGCTGTTCGTCTACCGCTTCGTCGACGAGAACCGGAAGGACACCGCGTACTGGCGCGACATCGGGACGCTGGACTCCTACTACGAGGCGAGCATGGACCTGGTCGCGGTCGAGCCGGTGTTCAACCTGTACGACAAGTCGTGGCCCATCCGCTCCATGGTCTCGCAGCTCCCTCCCGCGAAGACCGTGTTCGCCCAGGAGGAGCCGGGGGGGAGGCTCGGGATCATCCTGGACTCACTCGTCAGCGGCGGCGTGATCGTCAGCGGCGGACGGGTGGAGCGCTCGATCCTCGGCCCGGAGGTGCGCGTGAACTCCTACGCGCGCGTCGTCGACTCCGTGCTGATGGACGGCGTGGACGTCGGGCGCCGCGCGCGCGTCGCTCGCGCGATCGTGGACAAGGGGGTCCGCATCCCGGCCGATTTCATCGTGGGGGAGGACGCCGAGGAGGACAAGCGCCGCTTCACGGTGACGCCGGGAGGCGTCGTCGTGATCCCGCGCGAGACCCGGCTCGACTGAACTCCTGCTACCATTTCGCGCGTGTCGCCGCACGACGTCGTCATCATCGGGTCCGGCCCCGCGGGCCTGACCGCCGCCCTTTACGCCGCGCGCGCGGGCTTGAAGCCGGTCGTCGTCGAGGGGCTCCTCGCGGGGGGGCAGCTGATGCAGACGACCGACGTCGAGAACTATCCCGGCTTCCCCGAGGGGATCCTCGGCCCCGAGCTGATGGAGAAGTTCCGGGCGCAGGCGGCGCGCTTCGGCACCACGTTCGTGGGGGGCGACGTCTCGAGCGTGGACCTCGCCGAGCGCCCGTTCACGATCCGGACCGACGAAGGTGTCCTCAAGTCGCGCGCGGTCATCGTCGCGACCGGGGCCTCCCCGAAGACGCTCGACATCCCCGGCGAGCGCGAGTACGCCGGCCGCGGCGTGTCGTACTGCGCGACCTGCGACGGGTTCTTCTTCCGGGGGCAGGAGATCGTGGTCGTCGGCGGCGGGGACACCGCGATGGAGGAGGCGACCTTCCTGACGCGCTTCGGGTCGCGCGTGACCGTCGTCCACCGCCGGGACGCCTTCCGGGCGTCGCGGATCATGGCCGAGCGTCTGCTCTCGAACGAGAAGGTGCGGGTGCTCTGGGATTCCGAGGTCGTCGAGGTCCTCGGGGACGGCACGAAGGTCGGATCCGTCGCCGTCGCCGCCAAGAAGACCGGAGCGGTCACCGAGGAGCCCTGCGGAGGGTTCTTCGTCGCGATCGGGCACACGCCCAACACCTCGCTCTTCCGGACGAAGCTGCCGATGAACGCGGAAGGCTACCTCACGCTCGACGGCCACTCCTCCTACACGAACATCCCGGGGGTGTTCGCCGCGGGGGACGTCCACGATCACGTCTACCGCCAAGCCGTGACCGCGGCGGGGGCGGGGTGCCGCGCCGCGATCGACTGCGAGCGCTGGCTCGCGGGAAGCCCCGCGTTCCACTGACCTCCCCTAACGCCCCGTCCGCGTCGCCGCGACGAGCCGCGGGAGGATCGCGGCGGCGCGCGGCATCGAGAGCAAGCTCATCGCGAGCGCGGCGGTGCGCTCGTGCTCGAACAGGCGCCCCAGGAGGCGCGTGCGCCGCGAGACCGGAGCGAAGGCCGCGCGCCAGGCCCGCGACCAGCGCCGCGCGAGCGCGGGGGTGAGCGCTCCCGCGGCGAGCGCGTCCATGACGATCGGAAGCGAAAGCTCCGCCCCGCGCAGCGCGTTGGAGGTCCCCTCTCCGGAGAACGGGTCGATCGTCCCGGCGGCGTCGCCGACGAACAGCGCGCCGTGGGACGTCGGCCGGCGGACGTTGAACCGCAGAGGGCCGACCGCCCTCCAGGGCGAGCACGGCGCGACCCCTGCGAGGCGCTCGGCGAGGAGCGGATTCCCGAGCACGCGCTCGCGGAACAGACGCTCGGGGGCGCCTCCGCAGGCGCGCAGCGTCCGGACGGTGACGATGAGGGCGAGGTTCCACCGCTCCCCCTCGACCGGTCCGAGCCCCGCGTACCCGCCGTCGAAGACGTAGAGCTCGACCTGTCCGCGCGCCCCCGTGCACGGATCGGGAAGATGAGCCTGGATCCCGAACCAGGATCTGTCGCCGGTCGCCAGCGGATCGCCGATCCCCGGGTGGAGCGCGCGCTGGAGCGCCGAGCGGCGGCCGTCCGCGCCGGCGACCAGCCGGGCGCGGAGGGTCTCGCCCGTGCGCGCGGCGACGACCCCGCGCACCACGCCGTCCTCGACGAGCGGCGCCGCGACGCTGACGCGACGCACGTCGGCGCCCCTGCGCGCGGCGAGGGCGAGGATCGCGTCGTCGAGGACCGCGCGGGAGATCCCGAGCGCCGGCGAGGGGAGCGGTGAGGTCACGGACCGGCCGCGCGCATCGGCGAGGAGGCACGAGGTCACGCGCGGAGCCCCGGCCGCGCGCATCGCGTCGAGCAGGCCGAGCCTCTCGAGGACGGTGCACCCTTCCGCCGACAGGAACTCCCCGCAGACCTTCTCGCGCGGAAAAGCCTCGCGCTCGAGCACCACGACGCGCGCCCCGCGACCGGCCGCCATCGCGGCGAGAGCCGCGCCCGCAGGGCCGCCTCCGACGACGAGCAGGTCCGCCGGCGTCACGACGCGCCCTCCGCCGGGACCGTGAAGAGGAGCCGGAACGGCCAGCGCCGGGCGACCGTCGCGCCCGGCGCCCCGGCGTCGGCGGCGATCGACCGGAGCTCCTCCTCCGTGAAGCCGCGGAGGACCGAGAGCGGTGCGTCGTGGACGAACATCGGGTGGCGCCGCGTCACGCGCGCCGCGAGGGCGATGAAGGCCCAGGGGATCGCGTGGCGGCGAAGGTCGTTGACGATCACGACGCGGCGGGCGATCCGCCGTAGCTCGCGGATCAGCGCGACGGCGCTCTCGTGCGGGAAATGGTGGAGGAAGAGCGAGGCCGTCACCAAGTCGAAGGACGCCGCGGGAAGATCGAGCGTCAGCGCGTCGCCCGTCCGCACCTCGATCTCGGGGTACGCGGCGCTCTCGCGTCGCGCGAGCGCGGAGGTCTCCGGATCACGGTCCACCGCCACCACCCGGATGGCGCGATCCGCGCCGCGGGCCGCGACGACCAGCGCGCGGGGCACGTCGGCGCTGCCGGTCCCGACGTCGAGCACCGAGAGCGTGCCCCCCGGCGGCGTCTCACGCAGGTAGGGGAGGACCGATGCGACGACGATCTGGGAGCCGCCGAGGTAACGGTTGACCGTGCCGATGTCCGCGAGCGCCCCCTCGAGATCCGCTCTCGAGTTGTCCCGCCGGTCCATCCATTCGAGGTCGTGCCGGCGCGCAGGGACGAGCACCCGGTCACCCCGCGTGGGCCCGGAGGACCACGGCGGCGTTCTTCGAGCCGAACCCGATGCAGTTGCACAGCACGGTGTCCACCCGGCGGGCGCGGCCGACGTTCGGGACGACGTCGAGATCGCACTCGGGGTCGGGAACGTCGTGGTTGATCGTCGGGGGAACGAACGAGTCGCGCATCGCGAGGACCGACGTGACGACCCCGCCGGCGCCGCAGGCCCCCTGGGGATGCCCGATCAGGGACTTCAGGCTGGACGCGGGGATGTCCCCGGCGCGCGCCCCGAACACGCGCTTCACCGCGCGGGTCTCGATCCGGTCGTTGAGCTGCGTCGAGGTCCCGTGGAGGTTCAGGTAGTCCACCTCGGAAGGCCCGATCCCGGCATCCTCGAGCGAGAGCTGCATGGCGCGGGCCGGCTCCTCGCCGTTCTCGTCCAGCCGCACGCGGTGGAACGCCTCGCAGGTCGCGCCGTAGCCGAGCAGCTCCGCGTAGGGGGTCGCGCCGCGCGCGAGCGCGCGCTCGCGCTCCTCGAGGACGAGCATCCACGATCCTTCCGCGAGCACGAAGCCGTCCCGGTCCTTCGAGAACGGCCGCGACGCCCGCTCGGGCTCGTCGTTCCAGGACGTGGACATGATCTTCATCAGGCAGAAGCCCGTGACGATCCCCGGGCCGATCGGGGAGTCGCTCCCGCCGACGAGCGCCGCGTCGGCGCGGCCGTAGCGGATCAGCGAGAAGGCGTGGCCGAGCGCGTCGGTCGACGAGGTGCAGCCGGTCGAGATGACGTGCGACGGTCCGCGCAGGGAGAAGCGCATGGACAGCTCGCTCGAGAGCGATCCGGGGGTGGACGAAGGGATGGTGTAGAGGCTGACGCCCTTGGGGTCCTCGAGGTAGTACTGGCGGAACTGCTTCTCGATGAACTCCAGCCCCGCGCCCCCCGATCCGATGACGACCGCGAACCGGCGCCGGACGTCGAGGTCCATCGCGTCCGTGTCGATGCCGGCGTCGGCGATCGCCTCGATCGACGCCGCGATCGCCATCGGGACCACGCGGGGGACGTGCTTGAGGTCGTTGGCCGACATCACGGCGGAGGCGTCGAAGTCCTCGACGATCCCGGCGATCCGTGTCGGGAGATGGGAGACGTCGAACGCCGTGATCGGCTTCACGCCGCTCCGGCCGGTCCGGGCGGCGTCCCAGAACGCCGGCACGCCGATGCCGTTCGGCGAGATCGCGCCGATCCCCGTCACCACCACGCGACGGCCCCCGGCGGGGCGTTCCGGCATCGAGGGAGGCATGAAAGGGGAGTTTACCAGGCCCGGCCGTTCCCGCTCGGAAGCGTCCCCTCGCCTCCGCACGCTGACCGATCGCCGCGAGCTACTGCTTGCTCTCGCCGGCGTCGCAGTCGCCGAGCCGCTTGCCTTCCATCGTCATCGACATAGTCCCTTGCGGCGCCACGATCTTCATCCAGCCCGTGTACCGGTCGGTGCTCGTCCGGTCGATCTCGGCCTGGCCGGTCAACTCCGGCGGGCCGTCGCAGCGCATCGTCCAGCTCGCCTTGGTGCCCGTCCGCTTGAAATCGGCGATCGTGCAGCCCTGACCGGCGTCGTTCCCGATCGGCGGCTTGTCCCACTCCTTCGAAGAGCAGACCTTCGAGGTGTGCCCCGGGATCTCCATCCCCGGCATCGATATCTTCGTGGTGACCTCCCAGAGGTCCCCGGTCGGCTGGGCTTGCGCGAAGGCCGCCGGCGCGCCGGAGGCGATCGCGATCAGGACGACGGCGCGGCGCAGGGAACGAGGGGTCATCCTGTTCTCCTTCCTCACTTCTTGAAGTAGGCCGCGTTCTTCTCGGTGTAGTGCTTCCACTTGTCCGGGACCGCGTCCGCCTCGAAGATCGCCTCGACCGGGCAGGCCGGCTCGCAGGCGCCGCAGTCGATGCACTCCGCGGGGTCGATGTAGAGCATCTCGCTCGACTCGAACGCGTCCTCCTTCTTCGTCGGATGGATGCAATCGACCGGGCAGACGTCCACGCAAGCGGTGTCCTTGGTCCCGATGCACGGCTCGGTGATCACGAACGTCATGGACTCTCTCCTCTTACGAGGTCTTGCGACCCTGCTGCGCGACGGCCTCCGCAGCGCGCTTCACGGCCGCCTCGTCCCCGAGATAGTAATGCCGGATCGGCTTCAGGTTGTCGTCGAGCTCGTAGACCAGCGGAATCCCCGTCGGGATGTTCAGCTCGACGATCGCCTCGTCGGACATCGCGTCGAGGTACTTCACCAGCGCGCGGAGCGAGTTCCCGTGAGCCGCGAGGAGCACCCGCGACCCCGAGGCGACCGCCGGCGCGATCGCCCCCCGCCATGCCGGGAGAAACCGCTCGACCGTGCTCTTCAGCGATTCGGTCGATGGACGCTCCGCGGCACGCAGCGCGGCGTATCGCGGATCGCGGGACGGATGCCTCGCGTCGTCGGGGGCGAGCGGAGGAGGCGGCGTGGCGTAGCTCCGGCGCCAGATCTTCACCTGATCCTCGCCGTACTTCGCCGCGGTCTCCGCCTTGTTCAACCCCTGGAGCGCCCCGTAGTGGCGCTCGTTCAGCCTCCAGTCCCGATGAATCGGGATCCACATGAGGTCCATGTCGTCGAGCACGATCCAGAGGGTGCGGATCGCCCGCTTCAGCATCGACGTGAACGCGACGTCGAATCCGAACCCGTTCGCCTTGAGGACCTCCGCCGCGGCATGGGCCTCCGCGTGCCCCTGGGGGGAGAGGTCCACGTCGGTCCAGCCGGTGAAGCGGTTCTCGAGGTTCCAGGTGCTCTGACCGTGGCGGAGGAGGACCAGGCGATGCATGGGGCGCGCATTGTAGCGCGCCACGCGGAAAGGGCGGGACTCACCAGCGCCGGACGTACGCGATCCCCCACCCGCGATGGCTCTCGTCGTAGTACGGCTGGAGCCGGTCGTACCAGCCGTCGCCTCGCTCTCGCTGCCGGGCGATCACGGCGCTTCCGATGCTGTGCCCCAGCACGGCCCCGAAGATCACATCGCTCGGGTAGTGCTGCCCCACGGCGATCCGCGCGGCCCCGATGAGGCCGGCGGTGCCGTAGGCCAGCCACGGGGCCCATCGATGGTCGCGGTACTCGTCGGCGAAGACGGTGGCGATCGAGAAAGCGACCATCGCGTGCCCCGAGGGAAACGAGCCCGAGCGGGGCGCGCCGTACTGGAAGAACCCTCCGCTGCTGGCGGGGCCGGGGCGCGTGCGCGACGCGACCGTCTTGAGGACAGTCGACCACAGGCCGACGCTCATCAGCGCCTCGCCGGACAAGCTCGCCGCCTCCGCCAGATGGTCGTCCTCCGCGCGGCGCGACGTCAGATACGTGAGTCCGAGCGCGGCGGCGACGAACGGAGCGTTCCCGACGAACGTGAGCTGGTGCGACAGATGGATCCCGCCCGAGGGCACATCCGAGCCGAAGTCGGCCTGACTCGCGCGGTCGCTCGGGTGCGAGGCGAGGAGGATCGCCCCGACGAGGGGCGCCGTGAAGGCCGGCCGTCGCAGCTCGGCGGGGAACCAGTGAACGACGAGGAACTTCTGATCGAGCGCGAATCGCTTGAAGAGGTTGGTGCGCCAGTACGGCTTGTCCTGCGGGGGTTCGCCGTCGTCCGCGAGGGCCAGTCCGGGGAGCAAGACGCTCAACGCGAGCGCGAGACCGAAGGCCCGACGGCGAAGCGAGGACATGCGTTCTCTCCGCCCCGGCAGCGTACGCCCATCCGGCGGCGCCGCCAGGGGTGCGATTCGTCGACGCTGCTCCGGCCCCGCGCGCTTAGAATCCGGCCATGACCGCGACGGACGCCCTCGCCGAGTTCAGCGCCGCGGTCGGCGAGGGGCGCTACTTCGAGGCCCACGAGATCCTCGAGGCGTTCTGGGTCGGATACCGGGGTCCCGATCGGGACTTCTACCGCGGGCTGATCCAGGCGGCCGTCGCGCTCCACCACGCCGGGACGGGAAACGCCGCCGGGGCCGCGAGCGTCGGCGCGCGCGCCCGCGCGAACCTCGCGCCGCACGCTCCGCGCCACGAGGGGTACGACGTGGAGGCGATGCTCGCGCGCCTCGCGCGGATCGTCCCGTGACACCGGCCCCGTCCGCACGCGCCATCGGGAGGCGGCTCGGGAAGCTGCTCGCGCGGGAGCGCGAGCTGTGGGCGTCGGGGCTCGAGCGGATCGCGGGCGTGGACGAGGTCGGCGTCGGGCCGCTGGCCGGCCCCGTGGTGGCGGCCGCGGTCGTCTTCCCGCCGGGGGAGGGGATCCGCGGCGTGGACGACTCGAAGAAGCTGACCCGCGAGCGGCGGGAGGAGCTGGCCGTCGCGATCCGCGAGCGGGCGCTTTGCATCGCGGTGGCGGTGGTGGAGGTGGAGGAGATCGACCGGGTCAACATCTACCAGGCGACGCTGGCGGCGATGCGGCGCGCGCTCGAGGCGCTGCCGTGCGCGCCGCAGCACGTCCTGGTCGATGGGCGCCGCATCCCGGACTGCGGCTTCCCGCAGGAGGCGCTGGTCAAGGGGGACGCGCGCTGCCACGCGATCGCCGCCGCCTCGATCGTCGCCAAGACGACGCGCGACGCGGTGATGCTCCGCTACGAGGACGAATTCCCGGGGTACGGCTTCGCGGTGCACAAGGGCTACTCGACCGAGGTCCACCGCGAGGCGATCCGGCGCCTGGGTCCCTGCCCGATTCACCGCCGCTCGTTCACGCTGCTGCGGCCTCCCACGCTGTTCGACTGATCGGAGCGCGCTCCCCCGGCGGAGCTCCCTCGACGCGGTCCTCCGCGCTTCCTATAATCGCCGGCCGCTCGCGCGAGCCGCGCGGGGCGCGGGGGGCCCGTGAAGATCCACGAGTACCAGGCGAAGGGGGTGCTGGCCGGCTTCGGCGTGCCGGTCCCCCGAGGCGAGGTCGCCGCTTCGGCCGACGAGGCGCAGGCGATCGCGAAGAGGCTCGGGACCCCGAAGGTCGTGGTCAAGGCGCAGATCCACGCCGGGGGGAGGGGGAAGGGCCGCTTCCAGGGCACCGACCTCGGCGGCGTGGTCGTGACCGACGCGGGGAAGGCGGGCGAGGTCGCGGGCTCGATGCTCGGCCGCGTCCTCGTGACCAAGCAATCCGGCCCCGAGGGGCGCGAGGTCCGCCGGGTCCTGATCGAGGAGGGGATGTCGATCTCGGCGGAGTACTACCTCGCGCTGCTCCTCGACCGCGGCGCGCAGGCGCCGGTCTTCATCGCGAGCGCGGAGGGGGGGACCGAGATCGAGGAGGTCGCGGCCGCGCGCCCCGAGGCGATCGCGAGGCTCACCGTCGATCCGATCACGGGCTTCCAGCCGTGGATGGGGCGCAAGCTCGCGTTCGCGCTCCGGCTCTCCGGCGATCTCGTCTCCCCGTTCGTCAAGCTGTGCGGCGCTCTCCACGCCGCGCTCCTGGGGACGGACGCCTCGATGGTGGAGATCAACCCGCTCGTCCGCGTCGCCGACGGCCGGATCCTCGCGCTCGACGCGAAGGTCGCCTTCGACGACAACGCCCTCTTCCGCCATCCCGAGCTGCGCGAGCTGCGCGATCTCGCGGAGGAGGACCCGCTCGAGGTCGAGGCCTCCAAGTTCGGGCTCAACTACATCAAGCTCGACGGGAACATCGCCTGCATGGTCAACGGCGCCGGGCTCGCGATGGGGACGATGGACATCATCAAGCACCACGGCGGAACGCCGGCGAACTTCCTCGACGTGGGAGGAGGCGCGACCAAGGAGATGGTCACCAACGCGTTCCGGATCCTTCTCGCCGACCCGAACGTCCGCGCGGTCCTCATCAACATCTTCGGGGGGATCATGCGCTGCGACGTGGTCGCCGAAGGGGTGGTCGCCGCGGCGAAGGAGGTCGGCGTGAAGGTGCCGGTCGTCGTCCGTCTCGAGGGGACGAACGTCGAGCGCGGCCGCGAGATCCTCGCGGGCTCGGGGCTCGCGTTCCGGGTCGCGGACGGGATGCGCGACGCGGCCGAGAAGGTCGTCGCCGCCGCGGCGGGACGGTAGCCATGGCGGTCCTGGTCGGCCGGGAGACGCGCCTCCTCGTCCAGGGCCTGACGGGCCGCGAGGGGACGTTCCACACGAAGCAGGCGATCGAGTACGGCACGCGGGTCGTCGCCGGGGTGACGCCGGGGAAGGGCGGACAGACCCACGAGGGGATCCCGGTCTTCGACACCGTGGACGCAGCGGTCGCGGCGACGGGGGCGAACGCCAGCGTGATCTTCGTGCCCCCTCCGTTCGCGGCCGACGCGATCCTGGAGGCGGCGGCCGCGGCCGTTCCCCTGATCGTGTGCATCACCGAGGGGATCCCCGCCCTCGACATGATGCGCGTGATGGCGTCCCTCCGGACGAGGCCGGCGATCCGGTTGATCGGTCCGAACTGCCCGGGGATCATCACCCCGGGGGCGTGCAAGATCGGGATCATGCCGGGACGCATCCACAAGGA
>DASRJG010000121.1:0-13205 GCA_035649595.1 Candidatus Polarisedimenticolaceae bacterium | reverse complement strand
GCAGGTCTCCCGCATCTCCCGCCTGTTCGTCGCTGCGCTCATGGCGGCGGCGCTCGTCCCGGGGGCGATCCTCCTCGCGCTGCTCGCGTTCTTCGGAGCCCGGGGGCTCGCGGCGGGATCGCCCCGCGCCGAGCCGGTCCTCGTCGGCGCGCGCGGCGTGCTCGCGATGGTGACGATGGTCACCATGATCACGCCGGTCCTGAGGTTCGGCGGGACCCCCGGCTCCTCGACACGGCTCGCGCTCCTCCCCGTCTCGCGGCGCTCGCTCCACGCGGCGGAGCTGATCGCGCAGCTCGCCGACCCCTGGATCCTCCTGATCGTCCCCGCCCTCTTCGCGGTGGTCGCGGGGTTCCTCGCGGGAGGCGATCCCGCCGCGGCCGCGTGGGCCGCGCTCGCAGGCTTCGCGATGATCGCGTTCCTCGGCGCGCTCGGAAGCGCGGTCTCGCTGCTCGCGGCGCTCGTCTTCCGCAACCGGAGGATCGGCGAGCTCGCCATGATCGCGGTCCTGCTGCTGGTCAGCATGGGCGCCTACATCCCGATCGCCCTCCAGCACCGGGGCGGATTGTTCGAGAGGCGGACGCACGAGGCGAACGCGCAGGCGATCCGGCGGTCGGCGGCGGCGCTCGATCCCGCCGTGTCCCCCTGGCTCCGGTCGGCGCCGTGGAACCTCTACGCGCGCGCGGTGGACGCGGCGAGCCCCTCGGCCTCCGAGAGCCCGGCGCTCCCGACGCTGGGGTTGGCCGTCGCCGCGGTCGCCCTCGCCGGCCTCTCCCGCTTCGCGTTCTCGCGGCTGCTCGACGCGCCCCCCGAGCGCCGGAACCGCTCGTCGCGGGACGCGACGATCCGGAGGATCCCCGGCCTCTCCCCCACCGCGTCGGCCGTCGCCTGGACCGCGTTCCGGCTGACCGTCCGCTCGGTCCGGGGACGCGTGATCCTCTTCACGTCGCCGATCCCGGTCATCATGATCGGCCTGCTCTGGCGACGGTCTCTCGACGAGCCGGCCGTGCGCGACCTCGCGGGGATCCTCGTCTTCTCGCTGGGCGCGATCCTCGCGATGGCCTCGCTCCAGACGGTCTTCGCCAACCAGTTCGCGGTGGACCGCGCGGGGCTGACGCTGACCTTCCTCGGACCGGCATCCGGCCGCGACATCGTGCTCGGGAAGGCGGCCGGCGGCGCGATGGCGTACGCGCTCCCCTGCGCCGCCGCGCTCGTCGCCGCCGCCGTCCTGCACCCGCGCGGCGCCCTCTCGCTCTGGGCGGCCGCGGCCCTGCTCGTCGCGGCGATCTACCTGGTGCAGGCGCCGGTCGCCGCCCTGCTCGCCGCCGCCTTCCCGGCCGCCTGCGACCTGATGAAGCTCCGCGCCGGGAACCCGCACCCGCTCGCCGGCGTGGCGGCGATGCTGACCGTGCTGCTGGCCGCCGCCGCCTCGGGGGGGGTCTTCGCGCTCACGCTCTGGGGGACCGGCGCTCCCGTCGCCGTCCTCGGCGTCGCGATCGCGATGCTCGCGATCGCGGCGGGAATCGCCGCCGCGCTCGCGCCGGCGGCGGCGCGCGCGCTCGACGCGCGGCGGGAGAACCTCGCGATGATCGCGCAGGGACGCTAGGTGAAGCCGGACCGCGTCGAGGTCGCCTTCCTCCACGCCGCGGGCCGGCTCGTCGGGCCGAAAGACCTCGTGGTCGTGGGCTGCTCCGGCGGGGGGGACTCGATGGCGCTGCTGCGCCTCCTCCACCGGCTCTCGGCCCGGCGGCGGCCCGCGTTGATCGTCGCGCATCTCGACCACGGCCTGCGCCGCGGCTCGAAGGCCGACCTGGAGTTCGTCCGGCGCGCGGCGCGGGAGCTGGACCTCCCGTTCGTGGGAGAGCGCCGCGAGGTGCCGAAGCTTCGGCGTCGCGGCGAGTCCCCGGAGGAGGCCGCCCGCCGCGTGCGGCGCGCGTTCCTGCTCGAGGCGGTCGCGCGCCACGGCGCGACGAAGCTCGCGCTCGGCCACACGCTCGACGACCAGGCGGAGACGATCCTCATGCGCCTCGCGCGCGGGGCCGGTCCGACGGCGCTGCTCGGTATGAGGGAGGCGGGGCCGGGGCCGATCGTGCGCCCCCTCCTCGACGTCGAGCGCGCGGCGCTCCGAAGCTGGCTCGCGCGGCGCCGGATCGACTATCGCGAGGACCCGTCGAACGAGAGCCTCAGGTTCGAGCGGAACCGGGTCCGCAAGCTCGTCATGACGGTCCTCGCCGCGAAGGTCAACCCGAAAGCCGCACGGCACATCGTCGAGGGGATGCGGCGGCTTCGCGAGGACGCCGACTATCTCGACGCGGCCGCGCGCGCGGCGGCGGAGACGTCGGGCGCCGCGTCGCTCGAGTCCCTCCCCAAGCCGCTCGCGGAGCGCGTGCGCCGGCTGCTCGTTTGCTAGAGTCCCCGGGATGCGGCTGTCGCCGGAGATCCTCATCAGCGAGAGCACCATCGCCGCCCGCGTCGAGGCGATGGCCTCCGCGATCGCGGCCGACACGCCCCCCGGCGGGGAGCTGTCGGTGATCGCGCTGCTCGACGGCGCGCTGATGTTCTGCGCCGACCTGGTGCGCCGTCTCCCGATGCCGGTGCGCCTCGCGCTCGTCCCCGTGACGTCGGTCGATCGCGGCGGCGACCCCCGCGCGCTCCCCATCCCCGGAGACTTTCCGATCGAGGGCGCCGACGTGCTGGTCGTCGAGGACATCCTCGACACCGGCCGGACGCTGTACGCGCTGCGGGTCCACCTCGCCACGCTCCGCCCGAGGCGCCTCCGGATGGCGGTGCTGCTCGACAAGCCCGCCCGGAGGCAGGTGCGCCTCGTCCCCGAGTACGTCGGGTTCACCGTCCCCGACCGGTGGATCGTCGGGTACGGGCTCGACGTGGACGGCCTTTACCGCAACCTGCCCTACATCTCGTTCATCGAGTGACCCGGCGTCTTGGCGTCTGCGGAGCCCCCCTTATATATTGATGGGGTTCGCGGCGCCTGGAGGTCGCCCTTCGTGAACAATCACCTCAGGACCATCCTGGTTTGGCTCGTCTTTCTGGGGGTGGTGGTCATCGCCTACCAGATCTTCGCCAGCGCCAGCGCGCAGCGGAAGGACCTCGACTCCTCCGAGTTCTACAGGCTCGTCGAGGCCGGGGAGATCCAGGAAGCGGTGGTCGCCGGGGACGCGGTCGGGTACGACATCCAGGGGAAGTTCAAGACGCCGCAGCTGACGACGACCGGCCAGCAGGTCCCGAACTTCCGGGTCTACATCGTGAAGGACGAGTCGCTGATGAAGTCGCTGCGCGACCGCGGCGTCGTCATCAAGGCGAAGAAGCCGGCGGACAACTCGATGCTCTCGCTGATCTTCATGTGGTCCCCGATCCTGATCCTCGTGGTCGTGTGGATCATCTTCATGAGGCAGATGCAGTCCGGGGGGAACAAGGCGCTCTCGTTCGGCAAGTCGCGGGCCAAGCTGACCTCCGCGCAGGGGAAGAAGGTGACGTTCAAGGACGTCGCCGGCGTCGAGGAGGCGAAGGAGGAGCTGCAGGAGATCATCGAGTTCCTCAAGGAGCCCCAGAAGTTCCAGAAGCTGGGCGGGAAGATCCCCAAGGGCGTCCTGTTGATGGGCCCCCCGGGGACCGGCAAGACCCTGCTCGCGCGCGCGATCGCCGGCGAGGCGAACGTCCCGTTCTTCTCGATCTCCGGGTCGGACTTCGTCGAGATGTTCGTCGGCGTGGGCGCCTCGCGCGTCCGCGACCTGTTCGAGCAGGGGAAGAAGAACGCCCCGTGCATCATCTTCATCGACGAGATCGACGCGGTCGGCCGGCACCGCGGCGCCGGTCTGGGCGGCGGCCACGACGAGCGCGAGCAGACCTTGAACCAGCTCCTCGTCGAGATGGACGGCTTCGAGACCAACGAAGGGGTCATCCTGATCGCGGCCACCAACCGTCCCGACGTCCTCGATCCGGCGCTGCTGCGCCCCGGGCGGTTCGACCGCCAGGTCGTGGTGGGGCGTCCGGACGTGCGCGGGCGCGAGGACATCCTCCGCGTGCACGCGCGGAAGATCCCGCTCTCCCCCGACGTCGATCTCTCGCTGCTCGCGCGCGCGACCCCCGGCTTCTCCGGAGCCGACCTCGCGAACCTCGTCAACGAGGCCGCGCTGTTCGCGGCGCGCCGCAACCGCAAGGCCGTCATGCAGGACGACTTCGAGGTCGCCAAGGACAAGGTGATGATGGGGGCCGAGCGGCGGTCGATGATCATCTCCGACGAGGAGAAGAAGATCACCGCCTACCACGAGGCGGGGCACGCCCTGGTCGCGGTGAAGGTCCCCTACGCCGATCCGCTGCACAAGGTGACGATCATCCCGCGCGGCCGCGCTCTCGGCGTGACCATGCAGCTCCCCGTGGACGACAAGCACACCTACTCGCGCGAGTACCTCGAGTCGATGATCGCCGTCCTGATGGGCGGCCGCGTCAGCGAGGAGCTGACGTTCGACCGGATGACGACGGGCGCGGGGAACGACATCGAGAAGGTCACCGAGCTCGCGCGGAAGATGGTCTGCGAGTGGGGGATGTCCGACGCGATGGGCCCGCTGACCTTCGGCAAGAAGGAAGAGCAGATCTTCCTGGGGCGCGAGATCGCGCAGCACCGCGACTACTCCGAGTCCACCGCTGTGGAGATCGACCGCGAGGTGAAGTCGATCGTCCTCTCCGGGTACGAGACCGCGAAGCGGATCCTCGAGGCGGACCGGAAGGCCCTCCAGAACATCGCGGAGGCGCTGCTGGAGCGGGAGGTGCTCGACGCCGATCAGATCGCCGCGCTGGTCCGGGGAGAGTCCCTCCCCGAGCCGCCGCAGGGGCCGCCGACGGCGGGGGCCGAGGTCACCGAATCGGCCGAGCCGACCAGACGGCCCGGGGTGCTGCCGGCCCCGGGGAGCCAACCGGCCTGACGCGCCCCGGCGCGATCCGATCCTGATCGTGGAGCACAATCCGCGGGTCATCGAGCTGGGCTCGCTCTCGCGGGCGATGCGCGCGATGGGCGACGTCGATCCGTCGCAGGCGGACGCCGCCGACCGGATGTACGGGCGCGTCCGCCGCGCGATCCGCCTCGACGCGCTGACCGAGGACGAGGGAGCGGCTCTCCGCCAGGAAGCGCAGGCGCTCGGCGCGGTCGTCATCGACGGACGGATCGGATCGGGAGGCACCGCTCCGCGGATCGTCGTCTCCGACGACGAGACCCTCAAGCGCCTGGGCTCGGGGCTGGAATCGCGGGGGCTCAAGTCGATGGGGGCGGCCGTGCGGCTCACGCTCGCCGCCTACGAGCGGACGGCGTTCACGATCGCCTTCGCGGACGGCGACCGCATGGACCTCGCCGCCGAGACGCGGGTGATGGGGATCCTCAACGTCACGCCCGACTCGTTCTCCGACGGCGGCGCCCTCCCCAACCCGCAGGCCGCCGTCGAGGCGGCCGCGCGGCTCGCGGACGAGGGGGCCGACCTGATCGACGTCGGGGGGGAGAGCACGCGCCCGGGCGCCATGCCGGTGACCGAGGACGAGGAGATCCGCCGGGTCGTGCCCGTGGTCCAGGCGATCAAGCGCGATCTCCCGCTGCGGGTCTCCGTGGACACCTCCAAGGCCAAGGTCGCCCGGCTCGCGATCGAGGCGGGCGCGGACCTCGTCAACGACGTCTCGGCCTTCACGGACCCGGCGATGCTCGCGGCCCTCCGTGGCTCCCGCACACCGGTCGTGGTCATGCACCGTCGCGGAACGGCGCGCACGATGCAGCACGACACCGCCTACGTGGACCTCCTCTCCTCGATCGTCGGGTTCCTGCGCAAGCGGATCGAGGCCGCGGCCTCGGCGGGGATCCCCGATGATAAGATCCTCGTCGATCCGGGCCTTGGCTTCGGCAAATCGGCGACCGGCAACCTCCAGATCCTCCGCGAGCTCGCCACGCTCCGGAGCGTGGGGCGGCCCATCGTGGTCGGCGCCTCGCGGAAGTCGTTCATCGGGACCGCGCTCGACCTGCCGGTGGACGAGCGGCTCGAGGGGGGGCTCGCGATCGCAGCGTGGGCGGCGTGGCAGGGGGCGCAGGTGATCCGGACCCACGACGTCGCCGAGACCAAGCGCACGACGAGGATGATCGACGCGATCCGGAGGACCTAGCGGGATGCTGGAACGACTCGCGACGGCCGTGCACCTGCACGACTTGAACGGTCTCGCCCTGCTGGACATCCTCATCCTCGCGACGGTCATCTACCAGATCCTGCTGCTGATCCGCGGGACCCGCGCCGTCCACATGATCGTCGGGGTCGTCGCGCTCGTGATCCTCCACTTCGTGACCCGGCCGGGGCTGATCTACCTCCCCGCGGTGCACGCGGTCCTCGGCGACCTGCTGCTGTACATCCCGCTCGCGGTCATCGTGCTGTTCCAGCAGCAGATCCGGCAGGTGCTCGCGCGTGTCGGGAGGAACCCGATCGCGGCGATCCTCTCGCGCAAGCCGCATGAGAACGTCGTCGAGGAGGTCGCGCTCGCCGCGGTGTCGCTCGCGAGCAAGCGGCTGGGGGCGCTGATCGTCGTCGAGCGCGAGCTGGGCCTGCGGGCGTTCTCGGAGACGGGGATCACGCTCGACGCCTACGTGTCGTACGACCTGATCGTCTCGATCTTCCAGCGCGGCGCGCCTCTTCACGACGGCGCGGTCGTCATCGTGGGCTCGCGCATCCGCGCCGCCTGCGCGTACCTGCCGCTGACGACCAACCCGAACCTCTCGCGCGCGCTGGGGACGCGGCACCGCGCCGCGGTCGGCATCACGGAAGAGTCGGACGCGGTCGCGATCGTGGTGTCGGAGCAGCGGGGGGTGGTCTCGTTCTGCGAGGCGGGGCGGATCGAGGAGGACCTCGACGCCCACGCGCTGTCGCAGCGCCTCGAGGCCGCCCTCGCCCCGCGGCGCGAGACCTGGTGGCCGCGCGCGCGCCGCGCCGCCGCCGAAGTCTCCCGGGAGTCGCGCCATGCTTGACGCGATCCTCCGCCGCTGGCACCTGAAGCTGCTCGCGCTGGGGCTCGCCTTCGCGGTGTGGGTGGCCGTGACCGGCGAGGGACGCGGGGTCCAGGACTTCCGCGTCCCCGTGGACGTGGTCACAGGCCCTCAGGCGGCGCTCGCGGGACCGCCGCCCACCAACGTCACGGTCCGCCTCCGGGGCCCGGAGTCGCTGCTGCGCCGGCTCGACCCTTACGATCTGGCCGTGCGGGTGGACCTGCGGGACGGCGGGAGCGGTGACCGGACCGTTCCGCTGACGCCGCGGAACGTCACGGGGGTGCCGCTCGACGTGGAGGTCGCGCTGATCGAGCCCGACCGCCTGCGCTTGTCGGTCGCGAAGAGGAAGAAGCGGGACGTCCCGGTGGTCGCCACGATCGTCGGCAAGCCGCCCCGCGGCTATCACGTCTACCGGGCGATCGCCCGTCCGGAGGCGCTCCAGGTCGAGGGGCCGGAGGCCAAGCTCTCGGCGGCGGCCCGCCTCGCGACCGACCCGATCCGGGTGGACGGCCGGAGCGAGCCGTTCGTCGCGCGGGTGGGAGCGGTCGCGGACGGGGCCGACCTCCGCGTGGTGGACGCCCGCCCGCTCGACGTCACCGTCTACATCGATCTCGCGCCGGTGGACGCGGCGTTCGACCGCGTGCCGATCGTCCCCGTCGGCGCGCAGGGCGCGGTCACGCTCGTCCCTTCGACCGTCGGCCTCACGATCTCGGCTCCGTCGGGCTTGCTGCCGAAGCTCCGCGCGGGACGCCTTCGCGTCGTGGCGGACGTGGCGGCCGCGACCAAGGCGGGGGAGACGACGAGCGCCCCGCTGCGCGTGGAGTTCCCCGGGCTCGAGCCCGAGGAGCGCGCGAAAGTCACGGTGCGCGGGATGTCGCGCCGGACCGCGGACGTCCGCCGGGGCGGCCTGTGAAGCGGCTTTTCGGGACCGACGGCATCCGGGGGATCGCGGGGACGGCCCCGCTCGACCCGCCGGGGGTCCGGAGCTTCGGCGTCGCGCTGGCGGACGTCCTCGCCGCCGAGGCCGGCCATCGGGCGCGGGTCGTGGTCGGCCGCGACACGCGCGAGTCCGGTCCCTGGCTGATGCAGGCGATCGCGGACGGGCTCGCCGCGCGAGGCGCGGAGACGATCGACGCCGGCGTGATCACGACGCCCGGCCTCGCGTACGTCGCGCGCTCGGTCCCGTTCGACGCCGGGGTCATGATCTCCGCGAGCCACAATCCGTACCGCGACAACGGGCTCAAGGTCTTCTCCCGCGACGGCTTCAAGCTCCCCGACGCGATCGAGATGAAGATCGAGGCGTCGGTGCTCGACGGCGGCCGCGAAGCGCCTCCCGAAGGGGCCGGACGGCCGATCCCCGACGGGTCGCTCGTCCGCCGCTACGTCGCGTCGCTGGAAGGCGTGGTGCCGGCGGGACGGTTCGCCTCGCTCTCCATCGTGCTCGACTGCGCGAACGGGTCGGCGACGGAGATCGCGCCGCGCGTCTTCCGCGACCTCGGGGCGCGCGTGACCACCCGCGGCGACGCCCCGGACGGGCGGAACATCAACCTCGACTGCGGCTCGCTGCACCTCGACGGCCTCGCCCGCGTGGTGCGGGAGGGGGGGCACGACATCGGCCTCGCCTTCGACGGGGACGCCGACCGGTGCCTCGCCGTGGATCGGACCGGCCGCGTCGTGGACGGCGACCACATCCTGTTCGTGTGCGGGACGCGCCTGAAGCGCGAGAGGAAGCTGACCGGCGACGCGGTGGTCGCGACGATCATGAGCAACTTCTGGCTCGAGAAGCGGTTCGGCGAGCTGGGGATCAAGCTGCACCGAGCGCAGGTCGGGGACAAGTACGTGCTCGAGATGATGATGGCCGAGGGGGCGGCGCTCGGCGGCGAGCAGTCGGGGCACGTCATCTTTCGCGACCGGGGCACGACCGGGGACGGGATCCTCACGGGGCTCCTGCTGCTCGACGCCGCGCTCGACGGCGCCGAGCCGCTCGAGACCGTCCTCGACGGGATCGTCCCCTACCCCCAGATCCTCATCAACGTCCCGGTCGCTTCCAAGCCGGACCTCCGCGCGCACCCGGCGATCGGCCCGGTCGTCGAGGCGGCGGAGCGGGACGTCGCGGGCCGCGGCCGCATCGTGCTGCGCTACTCCGGGACCGAGAACCTCGCGCGGGTCATGGTCGAGGCCGACGACGACGCGCTCGTGCGCGGCACCGCGGAGCGGATCGCGGCGTCGATCCGGGACCACCTGGCCTGACGGCTAGGCCTGGCGCATCCAGCGGAAGACCTCCGGGATCGTCGGCCGCTTCCCGTACATCAGCAGGGCCGTCCGGAACACGCGCGCCGCGAAGCGCAGCGCGAGCCAGACGGAGAGCGCGAGGATCGCGAGCGTGAGCGGGATCTCCCACCAGGCGACCCCGCGCGCGCCGATCCGGAGCATCATCGTCACGGGCGAGGTCAGCGGGATGATCGAGAGGATCCGCGCCGCGGTCCCGTTCGGCTCGCGGAGCATGATCTCCAAGAAGAACATCGGGACCGCGCAGGCGATCGACCAGAACATCCCGTACTGCTGCATATCCTTGGCGTTGGTGCCGAGCACTCCCGTCGCCGTGATCAGCGTCCCGAAGAGGAGGAAGGCGAGCACGAAGTAGGCGAGGCAGAGCACGACGATCATCGGCGAGAGCGCGAGCCCCGCGACGAACAGGAACAGCGGGAACAGCGCCATCGTCAGCCAGATCGCGAGCTGCAGGAGCCCCGCCGCGCCGAGCCCGAGCAGCTTCCCGAGCAGGAGCGACCGCGCGTCGATCGAGGAAAGGATCACCTCGATCACGCGGTTCTCCTTCTCCTCGCTCACCCCCTGGATCAGCGTCCCCGAGCTGACCAGGATCGAGATCAGGAGCATCATCGTGAAGCCGAGCGGGACGCCGAGCCGGCGGATGAGCTCCGCGACGCCGCGCTCCACCCAGGCTCCCTCGGGGCCGCGCGTGAGCGTCTTCACCTGGAGCGGGTCGAGGATCCTCTCCACGGTCTCGGGCGCCACGCGGTCCGCGGCGAGGCTCCTGACCAGGAGGCGCCGCAGCGGCGCCTGCGCCAGCTTCCCCTCGGAGAGGATCGATTCGCTCGCGTCGTAGGCGACGATCTTCCCCGTCGCGAGGTAGTCGGCGGGTACGACGTACACCGCGCCAATCTCCTTCCGGGCGAGCGCCGCGAGCGCCTCGTCCTCCGTCGCGAACGGAACGAACTGCGTTCCCGAAAGGAGCGTCTTCACCATCCCCGCGGCGGGACCCGCCGACGATCCGGCCATCGCGATCGCGGTGTCCATCGCCTGCTTGGCCTCGGCCGGGATCTCGCCGCCCATCGACGACGGGCCCTGCTCGAAGCGGACGATCCCCGCGTGGTCCACGACCCCCGCCTTGCCAGTGGGCTTGTCCATCTTGGCCGCCGCGGACCCGATCAGGAAGATGATCCCCGCGTACAGCCCGACGAACACCGGCATGCCGAAGGTGCCGATCAGCCAGCTCGGACGGCGGACGGTCCCCCAGAACTCCCGCCGCACGACGATCCAGGTCTTCCCCTTCATGCGGCCGCCGCCCCGTTCGTCGTGACCACGTGGATGAAGATCTCCTCCAGCGGCGTCGGCGCCGCCTCGAAGCGGGAGATCGAGACTCCGCGACCGAGCGCGTGCGCGAGGAAGGTCTCCGGCGAGACACCGGGATCGAGCGTCACGCGGCTCTCGCCGCCGACCGCTTCGACGCTCAGCACTCCGGGCAGGCCCGCGAAGTCCCCCTCGCCGTCCACGACCACGACGTTGGCCCGCCCCGACGTGCGCCGCAGCTCCTCCGCGTACTGCCTCTTGATCTGCCGCACCGTGCCGTAGAGGACGCGCTTGCCGCGATCGATCATCACGATCCGGTCGCACAGCTCCTCGACCTGGTCCATCTGGTGGGTCGAGAGGACGATCAGCCGCCCCTGGCGCTTCAAGTCCGCGATCAGCTCCTTCACCACGCGCGCGTTGACCGGGTCGAGCCCCGTGAACGGCTCGTCGAGCACGACGATCTCGGGCTCGTGGAGGAGCGTGCCGATGATCTGGACCTTCTGCTGCATCCCCTTCGACAGCGCCTCGACCTTCTTCTTCGCCCACTCGCCGAGCCCCATGCGGTCGAGCGCCGCCTGGGCCTTGGCCTTGACGTCGGGGCCCTTCATCCCTTTCAGACGGCCGAAGTAGTCGAGGACGTCGATCACCTTCTGCTTGCGGTAGAGCCCGCGCTCCTCGGGGAGGTAGCCGACCTTGTCGTGATCCGCTCCGGTCGAGGGCTGCCCGTTGACGAGAATGCGCCCCGCATCGGGGCGCAGAATGTCCATCACCATCCGGATCAGCGTGCTCTTCCCGGCGCCGTTCGGGCCGAGCAGGCCGAAGACCTCGCCGCCGTTGACCTCGAACGACACGTGGTCCACCGCGACGGTCGCGTCGTACGCCTTGACCACGTCGTCGATGAGGAGCTGGGGCATGAGGCGGAGTATACGGGACCGAAAGCTTCGAGTTAGCGGCTCCAGAGGCTCATTTCAGAAAGCGCGCCAGCAAGGGCTCGTCGGGCCTCGAAGCCTTGAGACTGAAAACGACGCCGATGGTCGTGATGCCGATGAATGTCAACCAGAACACCCAGGGCTTTCCCTCCACCGCGGCAACCATCGCGATCATGATCCAGAGATAGGTGGAGGAAAGATACCTGTAGAGCTCCTTGCGCGTGATCGGGGTCGATTCGTCGGTCATCCTGTCCTCCGGATCTCGATGGGCGGTTGTCTGTATGTAACGCAAGTATCGCATGTGCTGGCGCAAGAGCACGAAGTCATCTGCGAAGCTTCTCGTCGCCAGCCTCCTCATATCCAGGACGTGCCTGGGAGGATCGACGATGAGAAGACTGTTCGTGCTCTCGCTCGCGCTGATTCTGGCCGCGCTGCTCGCTCCCGCTCGGGCGGGTGAGCTCGACGGGCGGTTCAGGGGGACGGCCCTGATCCGCACCGACGCGGCGCAACGGATCGTGGTCGTGCTCGACGCGAACGACGACGGCCTGGCGGACCATGCGTTCCTCTTCGAGCCGCGCCGCGCGCTGAAGCATCCGGTCGCGCCGCTCACCAAGGAGGTCGTCGTCCGCGCGGAGGGCGACGAGCTGGAGGTGCATGCGCTCGACCGGAGCCTCGGCCTGCGGCTGAGCACGTCGCTCCCGCATCAGGGGGAGTCCGCGACCTCGGTCTCGGGGACGACGACCACGGCGTACGGCCGCGCCCTGGCCCACTACGATCTCACGAGCCCGCTGCTGAATCGGCACGTGGCTCTCGCCGAGGTCGATACCGATGGATTGGACGCCATGGCGCCCGCGGACGGTCCTCCCTGTGGCGGCTCCGACGTCGAATGCTGGAACGGAGGGAAGGGCTCGCTTTCCTGCAGCGGCGGATGCGAGACCGGAGGCGGTGCGCAGGCGGGAATCTCGCTGACCGTCGCCGGCGGCGTGAACTACGGATCGACCAAGCCCACCAAGGCCCCCTGCTCGGTGAGCTGCGGCGACGGCTACTTTTCTTGCTGCAGGTGCGAGAACAGCGCGGCGAACACCCAGCCGACGCCGAAGTGCACGTGCCGCGAGATCTCCTCTCTTCAGCCCTGCCGTTGAGCGGGTGCGGCCGGGAGCGTCGCTCCCGGCCGCGCTTCTACCGCGACGACTCCACCCAGCGGCGGATCGTCTCGATCTCCTCGGTCGAGAGGCGCGCGTCGGGATGGAGCCGGATGTAGCGAGGGAGCGGCATCGCGCCGGTATCGATCTTGTCGAGCATCTTCTGCGGCGCGAGCGCCTGCCGCCGCTCGGTCATGAGGCTCCACTCGGACAGGTTCAGCTCGTGACGTGCTTCCTCGACGTCGTGGGCCACGATCCACGAGACCGGAGCGACGTAGGCGTACCAGGTCCAACGGGTCTCGTTCGAGTGGCAGTCGTAGCAGGAGCGGCGAAGGATCTTGGCGACCTCCGGAGGCGCGGCGAGCTCTCCGACCACGGGAGGGTTCGTCCGCGTCACCGGCCAGAGCTGGATCAGCACGAGCAGCGCGAGCAGCCCGAGACCGATCCGCTTCCAGAGGCGTCTCTTGGATGTCACGTCGCGGAGGATTCTAAGGGCGGGGGCTCTGCGAGCGCGCGTACTGGGCC
>DASRJG010000120.1:0-41827 GCA_035649595.1 Candidatus Polarisedimenticolaceae bacterium | reverse complement strand
CTCGAAGAGCATGGCCGCGGCCGACGTCGCTCCGTCGCGCCTGGGCCGGGCCGTTCGCGCGGCCTCGAGCCTGCTCGATCGCTCGGAAGGGGACCGGATCGCCCTCGTCACCTTCGCCGGGAAGGCGGCCCTGGCGTGTCCGTTGACCCTGGATCACGAGGCGGTGCGGTTGTTCCTGGACGCCGTGGACGTGGAGTCGGTCTCGGTGCCGGGGACGGCGCTCGCCGAGGCGCTCGCGGAAGGGCTGCGCGCGCTCGGTCCTCCGGTCGCCGCGGGCACGGAGGCCAAGGGGCGCGCGCTGATCGTGATCAGCGACGGGGAGGACCACGAGGGAGGGCTCGAGGAGGCGATCCAGGCCGTCAAGAGGGCCGGGGTGGTGGTCTTCGCGATCGGTTGCGGGACCGAGCAGGGCGCCCCCATCCCCGAAGGCGAGGCCGGAGCGTACAAGAAGGATGCGGAGGGACGTCTGGTGACGACGAAGCTGGACGAGCGGCCTCTCCGGACGCTCGCGATCGACACCGGAGGCAAGTACTACCGGGCCACGCCGGCGGAGGGGGAGGTCGAGGAGATCGCCGCCGCGATCGCGCAGATGGGGACGTCGGGCTCGTCGACCGTGCTGAGGACGCGCTGGGTGGAGCGCTTCCAGATCCCGCTCGCGATCGCGCTCGCCGCGCTCCTGATCGAGACCTTGATCCCCGACGGCCGGAGGGAGTCGTGAAGATCGTCGCCGCGGTCGCGCTCGCGGGGCTGTTCAGCTGGCTCGGGGGCGAAGCCCACCGACGGACCGAGAAGGGGAACGATCTCTACGGGGAGGGGAAGAACGACCCCGCCCTGTCCGAGTACCAGAAGGCGCAGAACGCGGCCCCCGAGGCGCCGCAGCTCCACTACGACGTCGGCAACGTCCTCTACCGCCAGGAAAACTGGGAGGGCGCCGCGGAGGCCTACGAGCGCGCGCTCGGCGCGGCCGGCACCGATCTCGCGCCGCGCGCCGCCTACAACCTCGGGAACGCCCTCTTCCGGGACGAGAAGTACGACGACGCGGTCCGCGCCTATACCCGCGCGCTGCGCGGGGCGCCCCGCGACGCGGACGCCAAGCGGAACCTCGAGCTCGCGCTTCGGGCCCTCGAGCAGCAGAAGAAGAACCAAAAGCCGAATCCGCAAGATCAGCAGCAGCAACAGCAGCAGAAGGAAGGGCAGCAGCCGCCCCCCGACGCGGGAAAGGAGCCCAAGGGAGACGGCTCGAAGGGCCCGAAGGACAAGCCGCAGCCGAAGCCGGGGGGCGGGATGAGCGCGTCGGACGCGCAGAAGCTCCTCGACCGCCTGGGGGACCAGGAACGCGAGAACGTCAAGCGCGAGCAGGCGCGCCGGCCGAAGGACGAGCACGCCCCGGAGAAGGACTGGTGATCCGCGCCCTCATCGCGGCCGTTCTCGCCGCCGGCGCGGTGCACGCGGCGGACGACGTCCGAGTGCGCACGACCCTGCTCCCGCAGGGGCGCGTGTCGGACACCACGCAGCTGCGCCTCGTGATCCAGATCGAGGGGTCCTCGATCCCGGACGTGAGCACGCCGCAGCTCCCGCAGATGAAGAACCTCCGGATCGTCGGGGGGCCGTCCACCGCGCACGGGTCGTCGTACGTCTTCGACAACGGGCGGATCGTCAGCTCCAGCTCGCAGAGCTTCACCTACTTCCTCGCCCCCCTCGGACCCGGACCGGCGGAGGTTCCGGCGTTCGATCTATCGATCGGCGGGATGCGCTACAGGACCGAGCCGCTCCACGTCCAGGTCGAAGCGGGGCGAGCCGGACCCGCGCCGCCTCCGGGGACGAGGAGGGAGGAGCCGGCGGACGAAGACGCGGACGGCTCGGTGGACGTCTTCCTGCAGACGAGGCTCCGCGCGAGCTCGGTATGGAGCGGCCAGCCGACGGTGCTGGACATCACGCTGTACGCGGGGGCGCCGGTGAGCGACTTCGGCTGGACCGATCTCCCGTCGCTCGGCGGGCTATGGTCCGAAGACCTGCCGCTCGACCCGGACTACGAGCGCCGGACGGTGACGATGAACGGCCGCGCCTACGCCGCCTACACGGTCGCGCGGAAGCTGATCGTGCCGACCGGAGCGGGATCGCTGACGATCCCCCCCTTCACCGCCCAGCTCCAAGTTCGCCGCTCCGCCCGCGACCCGTTCGGCACCTTCTTCTCTCTCGGCCGCTCGATCAACATCCTGCGGAAGACCGCCCCGGTGAAGCTCGAGGTGAAGCCGCTCCCGGAGGCCGGACGCCCGTCGGAGTTCTCCGGGGCGGTCGGGAGCTTCCGGATGAAGGTCGGCGTGGACCGGAGCACCGTGGAGCTCGGCGAGGCGGTGGCGATCCGCGCCACCCTGGAGGGGGAGGGATCGCTCCAATCCGTGCATCCGCCCACGATCCCGGCCCCGCCCGACGTCAAGGTCTACGAGCCGAAGGTCGTCGAGGACACGACCGTCGGCGCGAGCCACCTCGGGGCGCGCAAGACCTGGGAGTGGGTCGTCGTCCCTCTGGCGCCGGGAACGGTCAAGCTCCCCGAGCCGAGCTTCTCCTACTTCGACGTCGGGAGCGGGACCTACAAGGCGCTGGGCGGGGAGATCGCGGAGCTGACCGTCCGCCGCGGCACCGGCACCTTCGATCCCGGGATGGCTCGCGGCGAGGTCCAGCCGAACACGAAGGACATCGCTTTCGTGAAGGCCCGGCGCGGAGCGCTGGAGGAATCGCGGCCGCCGGTCCACGAGCGGGCCTGGTTCACCGCGATGCTGGTCCTCCCGTTCCTGCTCGCGCCGGTGGGGATCGTGCTCGGCAGGCGGCGCGCGCGCTACCTGTCCGACCACGGGTTCGCACGGTCGCGCCGCGCCGCCCGCACGGCGGCGCGCCGGCTCGCGCGCGCCGAGGGGCGGCCCGCCGATGGCTCGACCGCCTTCCACCAGGAGGTCGCGGGGGCCCTCGTCGACTACGTGGCCGACCGCGCAAACCGGTCCGCGGCGGGGCTCACGTACGACGAGCTCGAGGACATCCTCGCGGCGAAAGGAGCGCCCGCCGACCTGAGGCGCCGCTACCGGAGCTGCCTCGAGGCCTGCGACTTCGCCCGCTTCGTCCCCGACGCCGCGCGATCGCAGGCTCGCACGGAGCTCCTCCGCGAAGCCCGGGAGATCCTCCGGGCGATCGAGGCGGTCGCGTGAGGATCGCCGCCGTCACCGTCGCGATCCTCGTGCTCTTCGCGCTCCCCGCGCTCGCCGAGACGCCGGAGGAGACGTTCGACCGCGCGACGCACGCCTACGAGCAGGGGCAATGGGACGCCGCCGCCGAGGGATTCCGCGGCCTGCTGCGCTACGGCTTCGACGACCCGCGCATCGAGTACAACCTCGCGAACGCCGAGTTCAAGCGCGGCCGGCTCGGGGAAGCGATCCTGCACTACGAGCGGGCGCGCCGGCTCTCGCCCTCGGACCCGGACATCGTCGCGAACCTCGCCGTCGCCCGATCGCGCATCCGCGACGTGGTCGAGGATCCGCAGGCGGGCGGCGTGCTCACCGCCCTCCGCGGGATTCAGGACCGGCTGGGCGTGGCGATGCAGGCGCTCCTCTTCGTCGCGGGGGTCTGGATCGTCGCGGGGATCGTCGCCTGGTGCGGCGCCCGGCCCGGGGGCTTCACGCCCGGCTGGGGCTGGGGGCTGTCCGCGGCGCTGCTGGTCACGCTCCTCGTCGGCCTCTCGTGGCGGTCGACCTGGACGCGTCTCGAGGGGACCGCGCGGGCGGTCGTGCTGAGGCCCGCGGTCGAGGCCCTGGCCGGCCCCGGGCTCAACAATGCCTCGCGCTTCACGCTCCACGAGGGCACGACGGTGGACATCCAGGGGGAGCGCGAGCAGTACCTCCAGGTCAGCCTGCCGGGGGGGCTCTCCGGCTGGGTGCCGCGCGATGCCGCCGAGCGGATCTGATCGCGGCGCGCCGCCGCCCGCGGCGCCGCTCGGGATCTACGCGCACTTCCCGTTCTGCTCGGTGCGATGCACGTACTGCGACTTCCCGACCGTCGCGGGGCGCGACGACCGGATCGAGGCCTACCTGCGCGCGCTCCTCGAGGAGATCGCATCGCACCAGCCCGACGCCCGCGGCGCCGCCGACACCGTCTTCCTCGGAGGCGGCACGCCGTCGCGGATGACCGCGGCGCAGACCGCGCGCCTCCTCGAGGCGATCGCGGAGCGCTTCGACGTCGCGGACGACGCCGAGATCACGCTCGAGGGAAACCCGGAGTCGCTGACAGCGGACGCGCTGCAGGGGTTCCGGCACGCCGGGGTGACGCGCATCAGCGTGGGGGTCCAATCGCTCGATGACGCGGTGCTCGCGCGCGCGGGGCGCGCGCACGACGCCGCGGACGCGCGCCGCGCGGTCGCGGATGCGAGGGCCGCGGGGTTCCCCGACGTCTCGGTCGACCTGATCGCCGGGCTCCCCGGGGAGGACGTCGCGAGCTGGGCCCGGACGGTTGCGCGCGTCGCGGGATGGGAGCCCGATCACGTCTCGGTCTATCTGCTCGAGTCGGACAAGGAGACGCCTCTCGGGCGGGGGGTCCGCTCCGGGCGCGTGCGCATCCCCGACGACGACGCCCTCGCGGCGATGTACGAGACGACCGTGGAGGCGCTCGAGCGGGCGGGTTATCCGCTGTACGAGATCTCGAACTTCTCTCGTTCCGGCCACCGCTCGCGCCACAACCTGAAGTACTGGACCGACGCTCCCTACGCCGGCTTCGGCCTCGGCGCGCACGGGTACGTCGCCGGCGAGCGCCGGTCGAACCGGCGCGACCTCGACGGCTACCTGTCGGACCTCGCCGCCGGACGGAGCCCGCGCTCCTGGACCGAGGCGTTCGACCGCGCGCGCCGGCTCGAGGAGGCGCTCTTCCTGGGGCTCAGGGTCGCCGAGGGCGTGGACCTCGCCGCGCTCGCGCGGCGTTACGGCCTCGATCCGCGCACGGTCTACGCTGCGGCCTGGGAGCGAGCGGAAGCCGCGGGGCTGATCGCGCTCGAAGAGGATCGCGTGCGGCTGACCCCCAGCGGGCGAGTCCGGTCCAACGAGCTGTTCGCCGAGCTGATCGGCGACGAGGCCCCCTCCCCGGCGCGACCGCTATAATCCTCGGCCGCATCCCAGGAGGTCTTCGTGGATTTCCGTCTCACCGAAGAGCAGGAGTTCTTGCGCCGGTCGGTGCGCGAGTTCGCCGAGTCCGAGATCCGTCCCCACGTGATGCACTACGACGAGGCGCAGGAGTTCCCGCGGGAGCTCGTCCGCCGCGCGGCGGAGCAGGGGTACTACGGCGTCCTGTTTCCGGAGGAGCTCGGCGGCGCGGGGCTCGGCTACGTCGAGTACGTGATCGTGGTCGAGGAGCTGTCGCGCGTGGACGGCTCGATCGGGATCTCCGCCGCCGCGCACAACTCCCTCTGCACCAACCATGTCTTCGCCTGCGGCAGCGACGCGCAGCGCCGCGCCTACGTGCCGAAGCTCGCGAGCGGGGAGTGGATCGGCGCGTGGAGCCTGACCGAGCCGACCGCCGGGAGCGACGCCGGCGGAACGAAGACGAGCGCGAAGCCGGCGCCGGGGGGCGGGTGGGTGCTCAACGGCTCCAAGACCTTCACCACCCACGGCTCCGTCGCCGACCTGACCATCGTCTTCGCGGTCACCGATCCGGGGAAGGGGCAGAAGGGGATCTCCGCCTTCGCGCTCGAGAAAGGAACGCCCGGCTTCCGTCCCGGCAAGAAGGAGAACAAGATGGGGCTCCGCGCCTCCGACACCGCCGAGGTGATCATGGAGGATTGCGCGGTCCCCGCGGAGGCGATGGTCGGAGGGCGCGGCGAAGGGTTCGTGGACGCCATGAAGATCCTCGACGGCGGGCGGATCTCGATCGCCGCCCTGGCGCTGGGCATGGCCCGCGGCGCCTACGAGGCCGCGCTCGCCTACTCGAAGGAGCGGCACCAGTTCGGGAAGCCGATCTCGGAGTTCCAGGCGATCCAGCACATGCTCGCCGAGATGGCGACACGTCTCGACGCCGCGTCGCTCCTCGTCTACCGCGCGGCGGCGATGAAGGACGCGGGGGAAAAGACGACGCTCGAGTCCTCGATGGCGAAGCTCTACGCCTCCGAGATCGGGGTCTGGGTCGCCGACCGCGCGCTGCAGATCTTCGGCGGCTACGGGTACGTCAAGGACTTCCCGGTCGAGAAGTACTACCGGGACATGAAGCTGTGCACGATCGGCGAGGGGACGAGCGAGATCCAGCGTCTGGTGATCGCCCGCGAGATCCTCAAGGCGGTCTAGTGTCGGACGTGGAGAAGGTCGTCCGCGGCGAGACCCGGGCGCTGGCGCGGGCGATCAGCCTCGTCGAGGAGCACGCCGACGGGAGCGTCGAGCTGCTGCGCGAGGTGTTCCCGCACACGGGCGCCGCGACCGTGATCGGCGTCACCGGCGCCCCGGGGGCCGGGAAGTCGAGCCTCGTGGACCGGCTCGTCGCGTCCTACCGCGCAAAGGGGCGCCGCGTCGGCGTGGTCGCGATCGATCCCTCGAGCGCGTATTCCGGCGGGGCGATCCTCGGGGATCGCGTCCGCATGCAGGGGCACGCGGTGGACGAGGGAGTGTTCATCCGATCGATGGCGGGGCGCGGCCACCTCGGCGGGCTCGCGAGCGCCGCGTCCGACGCGGTGGACCTGATCGACGCGGCCGGGTTCGACCCCGTGATCGTGGAGACCGTCGGCGTCGGGCAGGACGAGATCGAGATCGCCCGCGCGGCGGACGTCGTCGCGGTGGTGCTGGTCCCGGGGATGGGGGACGACATCCAGGCGATCAAGGCCGGGATCCTCGAGATCGCCGACGTCTTCGTGGTCAACAAGGCCGATCGTCCCGGCGCGGACAAGGTGGTGGCGGACCTGGAGGCGATGATGGCGCTTGCGACGGGGATCGCCGCCGCCCGGCCGCCGATCTTCCGTACCGTCGCCGTCACGGGCGAGGGCGTGGACGCCCTCGGCGAAGGGCTCCTCGGCTTCGTGACGCGCGAGGGGGCCGATCGTCGTGAGGGCCGGCGACGGGAGCGGGCGGAGATGCGGTTCCTCAGCGTGCTCGCGGAGCGCTTCCAGCGCGACGTTCGCGAGCGCCTGCTGCCGGGGGCGCGCTTCGGCGAGATGGTGCGGGAGATCGCGGAGCGGCGCGTGGACCCGTACACGGCGGCCGAGCGGGTCTTCCGCGAGGGAGGCGTCGGATGATCGTCGGGATCGACCACATCGGGATCGCGGTCCGCAACCTCGAGGAACGTCTCCGGTTCTGGCGCGATGCTCTGGGGCTCCGGCTCGCCGGGACCGAGTCGGTCGAAAGCGAAGGGGTGCGCGTGGCGTTCCTCCCCGCAGGGGAGACCCGCGTGGAGCTCCTGGAGGCGAGCCGCGACGACTCGCCGGTCGCGAAGTTCATCGGGAAGCGAGGCGAGGGGATTCACCACGTGACCTTCGCCGTGGCCTCGATCCAGCCCGTCCTGGACCGCCTGAAGGCCGCGGGGGTTCCGCTCCTCGACGAGACGCCGCGCGAGGGCGCGGAGGGGACGCGGGTGGCGTTCCTCCACCCGGCGGCCGCCGGCGGCGTCCTGGTCGAGCTGGTCGAGCGCGCGGGCGTGGCCGCGCGTCCGGCCGGGATCGCCCCGGGCGACGCGGTCCTCCTTTATCTCCGCGACCCGCAGGAGAAGATCTGGGGAGTGCTGCGGGAGCGGGACGCCGCGGGGATCACCATCGAAGGGATGGACCTGGCCTCGTTCGACGCCTGGATGTCCCAGGTGGAGCGCGGGGAGGACGGCATCGTGCCGTCGCTCCTGTTCTTTCCGATGTCCCGCGTCGAGCGTCTCCTGCTCGATCGGGGGACTCCCTCCCTCCCGGCGCTCTCGGAGGGATTCGTGCGACGCACCGGCCGCACCGTCCGGGACGTCCTCGGCTAGGCCGCGAACGGCACCACGCGGTCGCGCCCGGCGCGCTTCGCCTGATAGAGCGCCTGATCGGCCCGCAGGAGGAGCGCCTTCAGCTCCCCCGCGTCGTGCTCCGGGAAGGACGCGATCCCGATCGACAACGTCGTGCGGATCGCGCTCCCGTCGGTCTCGACCACCAGGTGCGCCACCGCCTGGCGGATCCGCTCGGCGATCGGGTGCGCGCCCGCGAGGTCGGTCTCCGGGAGCAGGATGCAGAACTCGTCCCCGCCGTAACGACAGGCGAGGTCCGCGCTCCGGAGGAGCGACCGGAGCGCCGCGCCGAGCGCGCGCAGATAGCGGTCCCCGGCGAGATGCCCCTGCCGGTCGTTGATCTGCTTGAACCCGTCCACGTCGAGCATCAGGACGGAGAAGGCGCCGGCGTAGCGCCGCGCGCGCGCGTGCTCCGCCTCGAGCCGCTTGAAGAAGTACTCGCGCAGGCTGACGCCCGTGAGGGAGTCCACGGTCGCGAGCGTGTAGTGCCGCGCGTTCTCGACCGCGACCGCCGCCTGCTGGGCGATCGTCGACAGCACGGAGAGCTGATGGTCGTCGTAGGCGCGAGCGCGGCGACTCTGGACCGAGAGCACGCCGACGACGCGGCCGTCCACGAGCAGGGGGACCGCGATCACCGAGCGGATCGCCCCGTCGATCATGTGGGGCCGGAAGGGGAGGGCGTCCGCCTCCTTCGGCGTATCGTCGATCCGCAGCCCGCGCTTCTCCCGGACGATCCACGAAGCGAGCCCGTCCCCCAGGGGACGCAGCGTGTCGTGCGAGGCCGCCTCGCCCGCGGCGCGATGGGAGATCCGCAGCTGGCGCGTCTCGGGATCGAGGACGCCGATGAAGAAGAAATCCGCGTCGAAGATCTTCCGGCACTCCCGCTCGACGATCGCGAAGATCCGCTCGGGGTCGAGGGTCGAGAGGATCTCGCGCCCGATCGCATGGAGCGTGGCGAGCTCCGTGACGCGGGAAGCGAGCGCGTCGTTCGTCGCGCGGAGGGTGTCGAGCGCCCGGGCGAGGGCGGTGAGGGCGTACCCCGCGAGGAGGAGGAGCATGACGAGCGAGACGACGGCGGCGATATCGCCCGCTCGGAGCGCGCTCGCCAGGAGAGCCGCGGCAGGGACGTTCGTCAGCTCGAACGCCAGCCTTCGGGGGCGTGGCGCGCGCCGCGGGGTGCGCAAGAGGAGCGCGACCGCGAACGACACGGCCGCGAGCGCGGCGTAGGAGGCGAGCGCCGCGGCGAAGGTCGGGAGCTTCCCCACGGCCGCGACCGCGCACGCCGCGGCGGCCCCCGCGCCCCCGCCGACGATCGCCCGCCAGCCGGGCGCGGCGACTCCCGCGAGCGCGGCGCCTCGGCTCGCGGCGAGCGCCGCGGCGGCGACCGCCATCGCGTAGGGCATCGGAAGAGCGAGCGCGGCCGCGATCACGAACGATGCCGCGAGACGGACGGGATGGGTCGCGCGACGGATGCGGGCGGACCACCAGGCGCTCGCCGCCGCGGAAAGCGCGAGGAGGATCCCGCTCAGCAGGTCGTGCCGCGTGAACAAGGGAACGCCGATCCTCGTCGCCCCGACGTGCCGAAAACCTACGGTGATCCCGCTCGGCGGCAAGCCCCTGATGAGCGCGAACGGGCCTTTCGGGCAGACCCCGCTCCCGACGCGGAAGGTGCGTGCCTTCGCCGACAACGCCGCCGGCTTCGCTTAAGTGGCGCGCAGGAAGGCGGTTAGGATCCGGCGCCTTGACGGTCGCGGAGGCGGCCCGGATAATGCCTGCTTTCGTGCCGCGCCCCTTCGACAGATGAGGTGATCGTGTCCAAGCTCCGCGTTGCGATCGCGGCCGTCCTCCTCGTCACGCTCACCGCAGCCGCGCAGGAGGTCCCCCCGGCCCCCGCTCCTGCGACTCCCGCGACCCCGGAAGCCGCCCCCGAGAAGCCCGGCTTCATCATGCCCGCCTACCTGCGCGGGATCGATCTGAACGGTCCGGCCCAAGCCGCGTTCCGGACCTGGCCGCCGAAGGAGCTCGAGGAGCGTGCGTACTGGCTCCCGTGGTCGGTCCTCTCCTTCGAGCGCGCGAAGGTCTTCAACCAGCCGGTCTTCCTGGTCGTCACGGTTCCCTGGAACCGCTTCGCGCAGCGGATGATGGAGGAGGCCCTCGCCGATCCGTTCGTCCTCCGGACGCTCAACCACGACTTCGTCAGCATCAACGTGCGGGCCGACCGCCGTCCGGACATCCTCGCGCGGTATGGAACGGGGAACTGGCCCGCGATCTCGCTCCTCCTCCCCGACGGCTCGCCGATGCTGAGCGAGGTGAACGCGCAGGGGGTCGCCCTCCCCATCACCGTCGGGTACACCGACAAGAAGGGGATCCTGTTCAACCTCAACGAGGGGCGGAAGTACTTCGATCTGTGGCAGAACCTGCTCCACGGGGTCTCGCGGGTCTACGAGAAGCGGATCGACATCGAGGAAGCGAAGGCCGGGACCGCGGACGCGAAGGCGATCGAGCCCGTCGTCAAGTGGCTGATCGGGAACGCCGACGCGAAGAACGGCGGATTCGGCGTCGCTCCGAAATTCGCGCTCCGCGGGCTGATGGAGTGGGCCTACCTGCGCGAGGACAAGCAGCAGCCCGCGCTCGTCGCGCTCGCGCGGAACACGCTGGACAAGATGGCCGCGAGCCCGCTCTACGACACGCGCGAGGGCGGCTTCCACCGCATGGCGGCGGCGCCGAACTGGGGCTGGATCCAGTACGAGAAGATGCTCGACGCCAACGTCGACATGATGCGCGAGATGGTGTTCGCGCTGCGCGAGCAGGACGACCCGAAGCTGCGCGAGAATCTGGCCGGCACCGCGCGCTTCGTGACGACCGTCCTCGCGCGCCCGGGGGGAGGCTTCTACGTCGCGCAATCCGCCGACGCGAAATCCCCGGACGGCGGAGGCTACTGGAAGGCGGCGGAGCGGGACGCCGGAAAGGCGCCGCCGGTCTACAAGCTGGTGCTCTCCGGCGGGAACGCGCTCGCGGGCGCGGTGCTGCTGCGGGTGGGCGCGCTCCTCGAGGACCCGGCGCTCGAGCGCGCGGGGCGCGCCGCTCTCGACCTGGTGCTGGAGCGCGCGATCGAGCCGGGGCGCGGCGCCGGACACATCGTCGAGCCCGATCCGGACAGCGGGCGGTACCTCGTCACCCAGTCCGAGGTGGCGTTCGGGCTGCTCGACGCCTACGAATCCACCGGCGACGCCAGGTACCTCGCGGCCGCGAAGGACATCGCCGCCTTCGTGCGGAACAACATGAGGGTGGGGGAGGAGCTCGCCTATCGCGACCACCTCGCGACGACGGCCGATTATGGCCTCCTCGACATGCCACTGCGGCCGCTCCTCGACAACGCGCGCTTCGCGCGCGTGCTGCTGCGCCTCGCCGCGCACGGAGCCCTCGACGACGGGCGCGCCGCCGCCGAGTCGATCCTCGGGCAGTACGCCGGAGACCTCACGATGCACGGCGCGCGGGCGATCGAGCCGGCGCTCGCGATCGACGAGATGGTCACCGACCCGCTCGTCGTGACGATCGAGGGCCCGGCCTCCGAGCCTGCGACCCAGGCGCTCCGCCGGGCGGCGCTCAACCTCAAGCACGGCTGGACGGTCATCCGCTCGGCGCCCGGGACGCGCGCGGCGGCGTCCCTCCAGTGGCGCGGCGGAACGCGACGGGTGAGCGCCGCGTCGGAGCTCCCCGAGGCGATGAAAGCGCTGCTCGCCGAGGAAGTCGGCACTCCGTGAGCGAGCCGTCCGCCTCGATCGGGCTCATCGGCGGAAGCGGCCTGTACGCGCTCGCGGGGCTGGACGAGCCCCGGGAGGTCCGGATCGACACCCCCTTCGGGGCACCGTCCGACGCGCTGATCGTCGGACGGGTCGAGGGCCGGAGCGTCGCCTTCCTCGCGCGGCACGGGCGCGAGCACCGGCTCCTCCCCTCGGAGGTCAACTATCGCGCGAACCTCTACGCGATGAAGCGGATCGGCGTCACGCGCGTCCTCTCCGCGTCGGCCGTCGGCTCGATGAGGGAGACGATCCACCCGCGCGAGGTCGTGCTCCCGGACCAGTTCATCGATCACACGCGCCGGCGCGACGCGACGTTCTTCGGCGGCGGCGCGGCGGCGCACGTCGGGCTGGCCGATCCCGTGTGCCCCGAGGCGCGCCGGATCCTCGTCGAGGCCGCGCGGGCCGCGGGCGCGCGCACGCACGACGGCGGGACCTACATCTGCATCGAGGGCCCCGCGTTCTCCACGCGCGCCGAGTCCCACCTCTTCCGGAGCTGGGGCGCGGACGTCATCGGGATGACCAACGCGACCGAGGCGAAGCTCGCGCGCGAAGCGGCGCTGTGCTACGCGACGCTCGCGCTGGTGACCGACTACGACTGCTGGCACGAGGAGGAGGAGGACGTCTCGGTCGCGAGCGTCCTCGAGAACCTTCGCGCCAACGCGCGGCTCGCGGCCGACATCCTCCGTCGCGCGGTGGTCGGGCTCCCGCGGAGCCGGAGCGCGTGCGCCTGCGCGGACGCCCTCCGCGCCGCGGTGATCACCCCGGAAGAGGCGATCGGCCCCGCGGTCCGGGAACGGCTCGGCGTGATCCTCTCGGATCGCGGCGCGAGCTAGGAGGAAGCGCGCGTGTCCATCCTCGTGGTCGGCTCGGTCGCCTTCGACACCGTCAGGACGCCGTTCGGGGAAGGGCGGGAGGTGCTCGGCGGATCGGCGACGCACTTCGCCGTCTCGGCCTCGTTCTGGACGCCGGTGCGCCTGGTCGCGGTCGTGGGGGAGGACTTCACGGACGAGCACCGGGAGCCGCTCCGCCTGCGGAGCGTCGATCTCGCGGGGCTGGCGACCGCCAAGGGACGCACGTTCCGCTGGGCGGGGGAGTACGGCGACGACCTCAACACCGCGCGGACGCTCGACACCCAGCTCAACGTGTTCGCGGAGTTCCGGCCGGAGATCCCGCACGGCTGGCACGACACGCCGCTGCTCTTCCTCGCCAACATCGACCCGGAGCTGCAGTGGGAGGTGCTCGAGAAGGTGCACGGGGCGAAGCTCGTCGCGGCGGACACGATGAACTACTGGATCGCGTCCAAGCCCGCGGCGCTGGAGAAGCTGCTGACGCGCGTCGATCTCTTCCTGGTCAACGACGCGGAGATCCGCCAGCTCACGGGGGAGCGGAACCTCGTGCGCGCGGCGGAGAGCCTCCTCGCCAAGGGGCCGGCCGCGGTCGTCGTCAAGCGCGGCGAGCACGGCGTCGTCGTCTTCGACCGGAACGGAGCGTTCGCGCTCCCGGCGTATCCGCTGCGGGTGGTGAAGGACCCGACGGGCGCGGGGGACGCCTTCGCGGGCGGGTTCCTCGGCTACCTCTCGTCGCGCGGCCTCGACGGCGAGCGCGACCTTCGCCGCGCGGCGGTCGTCGGCTCCGTCATGGCGTCGTACCAGGTCGAGGACTTCTCGCTCGACCGCGTGCTGAAGCTCACCGAGCCGGAGATCCGTGAGCGGTACGAGGACTTCTCGCGGCTCACCCGCTTCGATCCGCTGCCGTAGGCCCGGCTGCTATACTTTTCGGCCTTTCCACGGCGCGGAGGCCGGGTGGCGCGCACGGTCGAGGGTTCGTCGGACGCGAAGGGGCTCAAGGTCGCCCTGATCGTCGCGCGCTGGCACGAAGACGTGACCTCGCGGCTGATGGACGCGGCGCTCGATGCGCTGGTGAAACACGGCGCCTCCCCGGACGATCTCACCGTCGTCCGGGTCCCGGGCTCGTGGGAGCTTCCGCTCGCCGCCGCGAAGCTCGCCGCGGCGCGACGTCATGACGCCCTGGTGGCGCTCGGCTGCCTCATCCGGGGGGAGACGCCGCACTTCGACGTTCTCGCCGCGGAGACCGCCGCAGGGCTCGGACGGGTCGGAGCGTCGTCGGGGATCCCGGTCGTGTTCGGCGTGCTGACGTGCGAGACGCTCGAGCAGGCGCTGAGCCGCGCGGGCGGCGCGGCGGGGAACAAGGGTTGGGACGCGGCCCTGGCCGCGATCGAGATGGTCAGCCTCTATCGCAGGCTGGGCTGAAGCGGCGAGGAGGACGTGGGCCAGCGACGGCGCGCCCGGGAATGCGCGCTCCAGATGCTCTTCCAGATCGACCTCGCGGGCGGCGCCCCCGGGGAGATCTATCCTCATTTCTGGAGGGAGCACGAGGCCGAGATCGAGGTCAAGACGTTCGCGGAAGGGCTGGTCGAAGGGGTGATGCGCCGCCGGGAGGCTCTGGATCGCGTGATCGCCGAGGCCGCGGAGCATTGGCGCCTGGAGCGCATGGCCGTTGTGGACCGCAACATCCTGCGGATGGCGGTCTACGAGCTGGCCTGGCTGCCCGACACGCCGGCGGCGGTGGTGCTGGACGAGGCGATCGAGGTCGGAAAGAAGTACGGGAGCGAGCAGTCCGGCTCCTTCATCAACGGGATCCTCGACTCCGTCCGGAAGCGGATCGAGCGCGGGGAGGTCCCCGACGATCTCCCGCGCGGAGGGGTTCCGTGAGCGGCTACGACCCGAAGGCCATCGAGCTGAAGTGGCAGGCCCGGTGGTCGGCCGCACGCGTCTTCGAGGTCGCGGAGGCGGACGCCGCGCGCTCGAGGTTCTACGCGCTCGAGATGCTCCCGTACCCGTCGGGGCGCATCCACATGGGGCACGTACGCAACTACTCCATCGGGGACGCCGTCGCCCGGTTCCGGCGGATGCGCGGGGAGCAGGTCCTGCACGTGATCGGGTGGGACGCGTTCGGGCTCCCGGCGGAGAACGCCGCCATCCAGAACGGCGTCGAGCCGCGCGCGTGGACGCTCGCGAACATCAACACGATGCGCGGGCAGCTCCAGCGTCTGGGTATCGGCTACGACTGGAACCGCGAGATCGCCACCTGCCTCCCCGACTACTACCGCTGGAACCAGTGGCTCTTCCTCCGGATGCTCGAGCGGGGGGACGCGTTCCGCGCGCGACGCCTGCTCAACTGGTGCGCCTCATGCGGGACGGTGCTCGCCAACGAGCAAGTCGTCGCGGGCCGCTGCTGGCGCTGCGACAACCCGGTGACGCGCCGGGAGTTCGATCAGTGGTTCCTGCGGATCACCGACTACGCCGAGGAGATCCTCGACGGCATCGACCGCCTGGACCGGTGGCCGGAGCGCGTCCGCACGATGCAGCGGAACTGGATCGGCCGCAGCGACGGCGCGACCGTCCGGTTCGAGGTGACGGGCGGAGGCGGCCCGATCGAGATCTTCACGACGCGGCTGGACACGATCTTCGGCGCGACCTCGCTCGCCCTCGCCGTCGAGCACCCGCAGCTCCTTCCGCTCGCGGCCGGCACGCCGCAGGAGGACGCCGTCCGCGCCTTCGTCGCGCACGAGGGGGGACGCTCGATCGAGGATCGCTTCGCGGAGGGGGCCGCGAAGCTCGGCGTGTTCACCGGGCGCCATGCGGTGCATCCCTTCACGGGCGAGCCGATCCCGATCTGGGCGGCGAACTTCGTCCTCATGGACGTGGGAACCGGCGCCATCATGAGCGTCCCGGCCCACGACGAGCGCGACCACGCGTTCGCGACGGCGTACGGCCTTGCGATCCGCGCCGTCGTCGTCCCCTCGTCGGGGGGCGCGCCGCCGGGCGGAGATCCGTTCACCGAGGACGGGATCCTCCGTGGGTCCGGCGCCTTCGACGGGCTTCCGAGCGCGGCCGCCCGGGAGCGCCTGGCCGCGATCGTCGCCGAGCGCGGGATCGGCTCCGCGACCGTCACCTACCGGATCAAGGACTGGGGGATCTCGCGGCAGCGCTACTGGGGAACGCCGATCCCGGTCGTGCACTGCGAGGGCTGCGGCATCGTGCCGGTCCCCGACGACCAGCTTCCCGTCCTCCTCCCCGAGCGCGCGCCGCTCACCGGCTCCGGCGGGTCGCCGCTCGCGCAGGTGCCGGAGTTCGTGGAGACGACCTGTCCGCGATGCGGCGAGCCGGCCCGCCGCGAGACCGACACGATGGACACCTTCGTGGACTCGTGCTGGTACTACTTCCGCTACTGCGATCCGCGGAACGACCGCGTCCCGTTCGAGCGGAGCAAGGTCGAGCCCTGGTTCCCCGTCGACCTCTACATCGGCGGGATCGAGCACGCGACCATGCACCTCATCTATACGCGCTACTGGACGAAGGTGATGCGGGACCTCGGCCTCGTCGCGCTCGACGAGCCGGTCGCGGCGCTGTTCACCCAGGGGATGGTGATCAAGGACGGCGCGAAGATGTCGAAGTCCAAGGGGAACGTCGTCGATCCCGATCACATGATCGATCGGTTCGGCGCCGACAGCACGCGCCTGTTCTCCCTGTTCGCGGCCCCCCCCGAGCGGGACCTCGAGTGGAGCGACGCCGGGATCGAGGGCTGCTTCCGCTTCCTCGGCCGCCTGTGGCGCGCGTTCGAGACGGCGCGGGCGCTCCTCCCCGCCCCGGGCGCACCGGCGCCGTCGGACGCCGACCGCGGAGAGGCTCGCGCGCTGCGGCGGAAGACGCACCGGACGATCCGCCGCGTGACCGACGACCTCGGCCCGCGGATGCACCTCAACACGCCGGTGGCGGCGGTCATGGAGCTCCTGAACGCAGCGACGCCGCTCATCCGGCACGAGGCCGGCGCCGGGGAGGCGTGGGCGCTCCGGGAGGCGTTCGAGACGATGGCGAAGATCCTCGCGCCGTTCGCGCCGCACGTCGCGGAGGAGCTGTGGGAGGGGCTCGGCCGCGATCCGTTCGTGGCGACGGCCCCCTGGCCCGTCGCCGACGCGGCGATGCTCGTCGAGGACGAGGTCCTGCTGGTCGTTCAGATCAACGGAAAGGTCCGCGGGAAGCTGACGGTCCCCGCCGGACTCTCGGAGGACGCCGCCCTCGAGGCCGCGCGCGGCGATCGCAACGTCTCGTCCCACCTCGACGGCAAGGCGGTGCTGAAGACGGTCTTCGTGCCCGACCGGCTCCTCAACCTGGTGGTCGGATGAGCGCGGCGCGCCCGCTCGCGGCGGCGTTCGCGGCGGCCTTGGCCCTCGGCACCGGGTGCGGCTACAAGCTCGCCGGAACGGGGAGCTTCCTGCCCGCGTCGATCCGGACGATCGCGGTCGCCCCGTTCGAGAACCGGAGCGCCCGTCCCGAGATCGAGGTGCGGACGACGGAGGCGGTGGCGCGCGAGCTCTCGCGGCGCGGCGGCTACAAGGTCGTGACGGACAAGGCGCAGGCCGACGCCTACCTGGAGGGGGCGGTCACCGATTTCCGCACGACCCCCGTGCAATTCAATGCGCAGGGGCGCGCGACGCGGGTGGAGACCGCGGTCGTCCTCCGCGCGAGCCTGCGGGACCTCGCATCCGGCCAGGTGCTCTGGAGTCAGGCGAGCCTCCTCTTCCGGGACCAGTACGACGTGCAGCAGGAGCAGGCGAACTACTTCGACCTCGAGACGACGGCGCTCGACACCCTCGCGCGCGGGGCGGCGCAGACGCTGGTCAACTCCATCACGGAGGGGTTCTGATGTCCTGGGGCGGCACGATGCTGCGCAAGGTGGAGGCCGACCTCGCCCGCGGATGGAAGCCCGGCCTCACGGTGCTCACCGGCGACGACACCTACCACCTCGACCGCGCCCAGACCGCGCTGCTCGACGCGCTCGCGCCGGATCGAGCGGACGGATTCGCCCTCTCGCTGGTCGGCGACGAGCCGATCGCGACCGGCGCGCTGGTCGGCGCCGCCCGGTCGGGCGGGATGTTCGCCGCGCGTCGCGTGGTCCTCCTGAAGGACGTCGCCGTCCTCGAGGGGGACCCCGAGCCGCTCCGGAGCTATGCGTCCGACCCGCCGCGGGACAGCTACCTGATCGTGCGCGCGCCGAAGCTCGATCGTAAGCGCAAGCTCCACAAGGCGCTCGCGGAAGCGGGGATCTGCCTCGAGTTCCGCGCGCTGAGCGTCGAGCAGGCCAAGCCGTCGGCCGAGTTCGAGGCCGCGCTCGCCGCGATAGCCGCCGCCGAGGGGATGACCCTCGCGCGCGGATCGGGGCCGATGCTGATCGACCTCTACCACGCCGACGTCGCGCGGATCGCCTCGGAGCTCACCAAGATCCGGACCTGGCTCGGCGAGACGCCCGGACGGCCGCAGGTGACCCCGGAGATCGTCGCCGCGCTCGGGTCGGGCTCCGCGCTCGCGAGCGTCTGGACGCTCGGCGACGCGATCCTCGAGCGGGACGCCCCGCGCGCCCTCGCGGAGGCGCGACGACTGCTCGCCGAGCGGGAGGAGCCGCTCCGCATCCTCGGAGGGATCGCCACGCGGATGCGGGCGCTCCTGCAGGCACGAGCGATGCGCGCGGGGGGGACGGGGACGAAGGCGATCGTCGACGGCGCGCGCGCGTGGTACTTCAGGGACGCTCTCGCCGCCGGAATGGAGCGGTACACGCTCGAGGAGACCTTGGCCTTCCCGTCGCGCCTCCTCGCGGCCGACCGCACGCTGAAGAGCAGCGGTCTCGACGGAGGGGCGGTGATCGAGACGCTGGTGCGCGAGCTGACCGGCGTCGGGCGGGCGCGCGCGTGAACCCCGGTCACGAGCTGATCCTCATCCTGGATTTTGGCTCGCAGTACACGCAGCTGATCGCCCGGCGCATCCGCGAGCTCGGCGTCTACGGGGAGGTCGTGCCGTTCCACGCCGGCCTCGCCGCGGTGCGCGAGCGCCGGCCGAAGGGGATCATCCTGTCGGGTGGGCCGGACTCGGTCTACGACCCGGACGCGCCGAAGGTCGAGGCCGCCCTGTTCCGGTCCGAGGTGCCGGTCCTGGGGATCTGCTACGGCATGCAGCTGATGATGCACGCGCTGGGAGGCGACGTGCGCCCGGCGAGCGGACGGGAGTACGGACCGGCCGTCGTCCGCGTGGTCGAGCCGGACGCGCGGCTGTTCACGGGTCTGGGTCCCGAGGAGCGGGTCTGGGCGAGCCACGGCGATCGCGTGGAGGCTGCGGCCCCGGGGTTCCGCCGCGTGGCCGCCTCGGCGAACGCCGCGTACGCCGGCGTGGAGGACGCGGAGCGGCGGCTCTACGGCGTCCAGTTCCATCCGGAGGTGGTCCACACGGAGCACGGCCGGGAGGTCCTGCGGAACTTCCTCTTCGACATCTGCGGCTGCCGCGGGGACTGGACGATCGCCGCGTTCGTGGACGAGGCGATCGCGGAGGTGAGGCGCGCCGCCCCCGAGGGGCGCGTCGTCTGCGCGCTGTCCGGGGGGGTGGACTCCTCCGTGATGGCCCTGCTTCTCCATCGCGCGCTCGGCGACCGCCTGGTCTGCATCTTCGTGGACAACGGGCTGCTCCGGAAAGGCGAGCGCGAGCAGGTGCTCCGGGACTTCCGCGATCGATACCGGCTCGAGGTCCGGCTCGCCGACGAGGGAGCGCGCTTCCTGGGCCGCCTCGCCGGCGTCGAGGACCCCGAGCGCAAGCGCAAGATCGTCGGGGAGACGTTCATCGAGGTGTTCGAGGAGCATGCGCGCGGCCTCGACGCGACCTACCTCGCCCAGGGGACGATCTACCCCGACCGGATCGAATCGGCGTCCGTCCGCGGCCCGTCGGCGACGATCAAGACGCACCACAACGTGGGCGGTCTTCCCGAGCGGATGCGGCTCCGCTTGATCGAGCCGCTGCGGGACCTGTTCAAGGACGAGGTCCGCAGGCTCGGCGTCGAGCTCGGTCTCGACCGCGAGTTCGTCTCGCGCCACCCGTTCCCCGGACCGGGGCTCGCTGTCCGCGTCGTCGGCGAGGTCACGGCGGAGAGGGTCGCGATCCTCCAGGAGGCCGACGACATCTTCATCTCCGAGCTGCGGGCCGCGGGCCACTACGACGCGGTGTCGCAGGCGTTCGCCGTGCTCCTGCCGATCAAGACGGTCGGGGTGATGGGGGATTACCGCACCTACGAGAACGTGGTCGCGCTGCGCGCGGTCGCGACCCAGGATTTCATGACCGCCGACTGGTCGCGCTTGCCGTACGATCTGCTCGCCAGAGCGTCCAGCCGGATCGTGAACGAGGTCCGCGGGGTGAACCGGGTCGTCTACGACGTGACGAGCAAGCCTCCGGGCACCATCGAGTGGGAGTGACGCCGCGACCATGCCCGAGCGCACGCCGGATTTCGTCCACCTCCACAACCACACCACGTACTCCCTCTTGGACGGCGCGCAGCGCCTCGACGAGATGCTCGCGCGCGCCGCGGAGGACGGTCAGCGAGCGATCGCGATCACCGATCACGGCAACCTGTTCGGCGTTCTCGAGTTCGCCCGGGAGGCGCGCAAGCGCTCGATCCGTCCGATCATCGGGATCGAGGCGTACGTGGCGCCGGGATCGCGGCACGACCGCGGAAGCGCCCAGGCGGGCGGAGGGCGGCAGAAGCCGTACCACCACCTCATCCTCCTCGCGGAGAGCTACGCCGGCTACAAGAACCTCATCCGGCTGGCGAGCGCGGGATTCCTCGAAGGGTTCTACTACCGCCCGCGGATCGACAAGGAGCTCCTGCGCGCGCACGGCGAAGGGCTGATCTGCCTCTCCGCCTGTCTCGCCGGTGAGGTCCCGACGCTGCTCCGCGCCGACCGTTACGAGGAGGCCCGCGCGGCCGCCGGAGAGTTCCGCGAGCTGTTCGGGCGGGACCGGTACTGGCTCGAGATCCAGGACCACGGTCTCGAGGAGCAGAAGAAGGTCAACGACGGCGCCGCCCGGCTCGCGAGCGAGCTCGGAATCGATCTGGTCGCGACCAACGACTGCCACTACCTGCTGCCGTCGGACCACTTCGCCCACGACGTGCTCGTGTGCATCCAGACCTCCAAGACCGTCCACTCGCACGACCGCATTCGCTACTCCCCCCAGCACTACCTGAAATCCCGCGCGGAGATGGGGGAGCTCTTCGCCTGGGCCCCCGCGGCCGTCGCGAACACCGCGGCGATCGCCGAGCGCTGCGGCTTCTCCTTCGAGAAGCAGCCGCATCAGCTTCCCAACTTCCCCGTCCCCGAGGGCTACGATCTCGACGGGTATTTCGAGAAGGTCGTCCGCGACGGATTCGAGACGCGCGTTCCGCGCTGGCGGGCGGAGTCGGACGCGGGGCGCCTCCGCCACCCGATCGACGTCTATCGCGACCGGCTCGACCGCGAGATCCGGATGATCCGCGACATGGGGTTCGCGGGGTACTTCCTGATCGTGTGGGACTTCATCCGGTTCTCGCGGGAGCAGGGCATCCCCGTGGGTCCCGGACGCGGCTCGGCCGCGGGCTCGCTCGTCGCCTACTGCATGCGGATCACCGACATCGACCCCATGCAGTTCGACCTCCTCTTCGAGCGCTTCCTCAACCCCGAGCGGGTGTCGCTGCCGGACATCGACATCGACTTCTGCTTCCGCAACCGGGAGCGGGTGATCGACTACGTCACCGGGAAGTACGGACGCCCGAACGTCGCCCAGATCATCACGTTCGGGACCATGGCGGCCCGCGCGGTCATCCGCGACGCCGGCCGCGGCCTCGACATCCCGTACGCCGAGGTGGACAAGATCGCGAAGCTCGTGCCGCAGCAGCCCGGGCAGGAGATCACGATCGCGAAGGCGCTGGAAGAGGTGCCGGCGCTCCGGACCGCCTACGAGGCCGACCCGCAGGTCCGCCAGCTCATCGATGTGGGACAGCGTCTGGAGGGGCTGGTGCGCCACGCCTCGACGCATGCCGCCGGGGTCGTGATCGCCCCGAAGCCGATCGTGGAGTTCGCGCCGCTCTACCGCGGGACCGACGAGGCGGTGACCACGCAGTTCGCGATGTCCGACATCGAGGAGATCGGCCTCCTCAAGATGGACTTCCTCGGGCTCAAGACGCTGACCCTGATCGCCGACGCCGAGGCGTCGATCGCCGCCGCGACCGGCGCGCGACCGGACATCGACGGCCTGACCCTCGACGACCCGGCCGTGTACGACCTGTTCGGACGCGCGCGGACCGCCGGGATCTTCCAGTTCGAGTCCGAGGGGATGAAGAACATCCTGCGGCGGCTCAAGCCCGACCGCTTCGAGGACCTGGTCGCGATCAACGCGCTCTACCGGCCGGGCCCGATCGGCGGCGGGCTGATCGACGACTTCATCAAGCGCCGCCACGGCAAGGTCCGCGTCGAGTACCCGCACCCGCTCCTCGAGGAGGTCCTGCGGGAGACGTACGGGGTCATCGTCTATCAGGAGCAGGTGATGCAGATCGCCTCGGCGATGGCGGGGTATTCGCTCGGGGAAGCGGACATCCTGCGGCGCGCGATGGGCAAGAAGCAGAAGGACGCGATGGCGGCGGAGCGCGAGAAGTTCATCCAGCGCGCGCGAGGGCAGGGGATACGCGCCGACGACGCCGGCAAGGTGTTCGACCTGATGGAGTACTTCGCGGGGTACGGCTTCAACAAGTCGCACTCGGCGGCCTACGCGCTCGTCGCGTACCGCACGGCCTGGCTCAAGGCGCACCACCCGGTCCACTTCATGGCCGCGCTCCTGACGACCGAGAAGGGGAACACCGACAAGCTCGTCCAGTACGTCAACGAGTCGCGCGAGATGGGGATCCCTGTGCTGCCCCCGGACGTCTGCTCCTCGAGCCTCGACTTCACACCGGACGCTGCGAGCGTCCGGTTCGGGCTCTCCGCGATCAAGAACGTGGGGGAGGGGGCGATCGTCTCGATCCTCGAGGCGCGCGAGCGGCTGGGACGCCGGTTCCGCTCGCTGTTCGAGCTGGCGGCCGAGATCGACCTGCGGCTCGCGAACAAGCGGGTCCTGGAGGCGCTCGTCCAGTCCGGCGCGCTCGACACTCTCGGCGGTCGGCGGAGCGCGATGATGGCGGCGGTGGACGCGGCGCTCGAGTGGGGCCAGAAGCGGCGCACCGATCGCGAGTCGGGGCAGGGGAGCCTGTTCGGGGGGGCCTCCTCGGAGCGGGGGAGCGCGGACGCGCCGGAGGGCTCCCTCCCCGAGCTTCCCGACTGGGACGAGCGAACGCGCCTGGACTACGAGAAGGCGACCCTCGGCTTCTACGTCAGCGGACATCCGCTGGAGAGCCTCCGCGGGCTCCTCGACGACTTCGCGACCCATGGCACCGCCGACCTCCGCGGGCTGGCCTCCGGCGCCGAGGTCTCCGTCGGGGGGATGGTGGGGGAGCTGCGCAAGCGGAAGTCCAAGAAAGGAGCCTGGTGGGCCGCCTTCCAGTTGGAGGACCTCGCCGGCCAGGTCGAGGTGCTCGCCTTCCCGAAGACCTTCGAGCAGTCCCAGGCGATCCTCGAGAACGGGCGGGCCGTCCTGGTCACGGGACGCGTCGAGTCGGAGGACGGCCGGGTGCGCCTGACCGCCGACGAGGTCGCGCCTCTAGACGCCCTGCGCGAGACCAAGGCCGAGGCGGTCCAGGTCCGCCTCGACGCGGCCGAGGTGGACGACGACCTCCTGGCCCGGCTCCGGGCGGCGGTCGAGGCGCACCGCGGCGAGGTGGCCCTCTACCTCGAGATCGTCAGAAGCGGGGAATTCCGGGTCGTCGCGCGGGCCGAGCCGACGCTCCGCGTCGCCCCCTCGCCCCGGCTCTCCGCCGCGATCGAGGGGGTCGTCGGGCCCGGGAGGCTGCGTTATCGCGCACGGACGGCAAAGGGGTCCGCGGAGCGCCCTGCGTGACATGCCCCTTGGGCCGGATCCCCCCGGCTGCTACGATTCCTGTTTCGTTTCACGAGGAGCCTCCATGTCTCGAGCGAGCCGGCACCTGTTCACCTCCGAATCCGTGACCGAGGGGCACCCCGACAAGGTCGCGGACCAAGTCTCCGACGCGATCCTGGACGCGATCCTCGCGAGCGACCCACGCGGCCGCGTCGCCTGCGAGACGCTCCTGACCACCGGCCTGTGCATCATCGCGGGAGAGATCACCACCCGCAGCTACGTCGATCTGCAGAAGCTGGCCCGCCGGACGATCGAATCGATCGGCTACACCGACGCCTCCTACGGGCTCGACGCCGCGAGCTGCTCCGTGCTCTCCGCGATCGACGAGCAATCCGGCGACATCGCGATGGGGGTCGACACCGGCGGGGCGGGCGACCAGGGCATGATGTTCGGCTACGCCTGCCACGAGACCGAAGAGCTGATGCCGATGCCGATCATGCTCGCGCACGCGCTCACCCGCCGGCTGGCCTCTTGCCGCAAGGACGGCTCGGTCGCCTTCTTCCGCCCCGACGGCAAGTCCCAGGTGACGGTCGAGTACGACGACGGGAAGCCGGTCCGCGTCGATGCGATCGTGGTCTCCACGCAGCACGCCCCCGACGTCTCCAACGCCGATCTCGAGAGCGCGGTGCGGGACGCCGTCATCACGCCGACGATCCCGGCGAAGCTCCTCGACAAGGAGACGAAGATCTGGGTCAACCCGACCGGACGTTTCGTCACCGGAGGGCCCCAAGGGGACACCGGCTTGACGGGCCGGAAGATCATCGTGGACACCTACGGCGGCATGGGGCATCACGGCGGCGGCGCCTTCTCGGGGAAGGATCCGACGAAGGTGGATCGCTCGGCCTGCTACATGGCGCGGCACATCGCGAAGAACCTCGTCGCGGCCGGTCTCGCGGACCGGGCGGAGGTCCAGCTCGCGTATGCGATCGGCGTCGCCGAGCCGGTGTCGGTCCTCGTGAACACGTTCGGGACCGGAAAGATCCCCGAGGAGCGGCTGGTGGGTCTCGTGCGCGAAGCGTTCCCCCTCACCCCGGGCGGGATCATCGAGTACCTCGACCTCCGCCGGCCGATCTACCGCGCGACCGCGGCCTACGGGCATTTCGGCCGCAACGAGCCGGGCTTCACGTGGGAGGGGACGGCGCCCGCGGAGAACCTCCGCGTGGCCGGGCGCGCGTGAGCGCGCGGACATGCGGGTAGACGACGGCCGACGGCGGATCGAGTGGGCCGAGCGGAGCATGCCGGTGCTCCGTCACGTGCGCGAGCGGTTCGCCCGCGAGCGTCCTCTCGACGGACACCGGATCGCGGCGTGCCTGCACGTCACGGCCGAGACCGCGAACCTGCTCCTCACGCTCAAGGCCGCGGGGGCGCGCGCCGTGCTCTGCGCGAGCAACCCGCTCTCCACGCAGGACGACGTCGCCGCGTCTCTCACCGCCGACTTCGGGGTTCCGACGTTCGGCGCGAAGGGAGACGACGCGGCCCGGAGGGCCGCGGGGCTCGAGAAGGTCCTCGAGACCGGCCCGACGCTCACCCTCGACGACGGAGCGGACCTGGTCTCGATCCTCCACGAGCGGAGGAAGGATCTCCTCCCCCAGGTCGTCGGCGGGACGGAGGAGACCACCACGGGCGTGATCAAGCTCCGGTCCCTCGCGGCGCGCGGGTCGCTGCGCTACCCGATCGTCGCCGTCAACGACGCGGTGACCAAGCAGCTCTTCGACAACCGCCACGGGACGGGGCAGTCCACGATGGACGGGATCGTCCGCGCGACGAACGTCCTCATGGCGGGGATGTCCACGGTCATCGCGGGGTACGGCTGGGTCGGAAAAGGGATCGCGCTGCGGGCCCGGGGGTTGGGCGCGAACGTGATCGTCTGCGAGATCGATCCGGTCGCCGCGCTGGAGGCGTGCATGGACGGCTTCCGCGTTCTGCCGATGATCGACGCCTCGCGCGAGGCGCAGATCCTCGTCACCGCGACGGGGAGCAAGAACGTCGTCACCGGGGAGCACTTCCAGCGGCTCCCCGACAACGCGCTCATCGCCAACGCCGGTCACTACAACGTCGAGATCGACGTCGCCGCGCTCGAGAGGGCCGCCGTCGGCCGCCGGCCGGTACGCGATCTCGTGGAGGAGTTCCAGCTCCCGGACGGACGGCGCATCAACCTGCTCGCGGGCGGGCGGTTGGTCAACCTGGCGGCGGGGGAGGGGCACCCCGCGACGATCATGGACATGAGCTTCGCGAATCAGGCGCTGTCGGTCGAGCACCTCGCGGCGCGAGCCGGCACGCTGGACCCCACCGTCCTCGCCGTGCCGAAGGAGATCGACCGGAAGGTCGCCGCCCTGAAGCTCGAGAGCTTGGGCGTGAGGATCGACACGCTGACTGCCGAGCAGCAGCGCTACCTCGCCTCGTGGTCCGAGGGCACGTAGCCCCGGCCGGGCCGCGCTCGTGACCGTCGCGGGCGAGCGCCCGTCCCGCCGCAGGCGCGGACTCGTCGCCGCCGGCGTCGCGGGGCTGCTGATCGTCGTCTGGGCCGGACTGGGCGTGCGGCGACTCGCGCCCGAGCGAGAGTTCGGCGTCCTCGCGGGACCGTGGCCCGGCCTCCCGCGGCTCGTGACGTCGCGGCGCATCGTCCTGGCCCCGCCGGGACTGGTTCGGCTCGGCGTCTTCCCCCGCGAGGCGCGGGAGCTCCCGCTCCCCAAGGCGTCCGACGCGCTCCTCGCGAGCGCGGAGGGCGGGCACTTCGGCCTGGTGGGAACGGCGGTCGTCCGAGCGGACCCCGCGCAGCTCGGCGCCCTCGCCGGATCGAGGCGCGCGGGACTTCCGGAGATCCTTCTCGACGCGGTCCGGGCCTCGGCGCCGGCCCTTGGAGAGGTCCGGGCCGGGGACGAGCCGGTCTCGACCCGAACACGCGCGTTCGAGCACCGGCTCGTGGAGGAGCTCGCTTCGCGGGGCTGCGTCCTGCAGAGCTTCCGGCTCGCCGCCTTCGACGACCTCACCGCGGCGGCGGCGAGGGTCCCCCTGGCCCCGGACGTCCGGGTGCTGGTCGTCGGCCTCGACGGCGCCGACTGGGAGATCGTCGACCCCCTCATGGCCGCCGGCCGGATGCCGAACCTGCTGCATCTGGTGCGTCGGGGGGTCCGCGCGAAATTCCTGTCGATCTCTCCGATCCTGTCGCCGGTCGTCTGGACCAGCATCGCCACCGGGGTCGAGCCCGCGCGGCACGGCGTGCTCGACTTTCTCGCGCCGGCGCCCGACGGTCGAAGCGAGCCCGTGACCTCCCGAGCGCGGAAGGTCCCCACCGTCTGGGAGATCCTCTCGGACGCGGGGGCCGAGGTCAGCGTGACCGGATGGTGGGCGACGTGGCCGGCGGACCGGGTGCGCGGCGCGCTGGTGACCGACCGTGTCGCCTACCAGCTCTTCGGATTCAGCTCGGACGAGCGCGCGTCGAGCGGCAAGACGTGGCCGCCCGAGCTCTACGACTCGGTGCGTCCCTTGATCGTCTCTCCCACCTCCGTGGCGTGGAGCGAGATCGAGCCCTATCTCGACGGGCCGCGGCGCCGCCCCGAGGACTTCGATCCGGAGGAGCGGAAGCTCCTCGACGAGTTCCGGACGCTCCTGGCCTCGGGGAAGACGTACCGCGACATCGCGCTCGCGACGCGGCGCGATCGCTCGCCGCGCTTCGAGGCGGTCTACTTCGAGGGAACGGATACCGTCGGGCACCTGTTCATGCCCTACCGCCCCCCGAAGCTCCCGTCGGTCGGCCGTGACCGCTTCGCCTCGTTCCATGCCGTGGTCGACCGGTACTACGAGACCGCGGACGCCATGCTCGGGCGGCTCCTCGAGGGGCGGGAAGACTGGATCGTCATCGTCGTCAGCGACCACGGGTTCGCCTCCGACGCGACCCGGCCGCTGACCACCGACTCGCGGATCGGTCACGGCGCGGCCGCGGACTGGCACCGGCGTTTCGGCATCTTCGTAATGAGCGGTCCGGGCGTGCGCTCCGGCGCGCGGCTCGAGGAAGCGTCCGTGTACGACATCGCCCCCACGATCCTCACCCTCTTCCATCAGCCGGTGCCGCGCTCGTGGCCCGGTCACGTGCTCGCCTCCGCCCTGGAGCCCGCGTTCCTCGCCAGCCGGCCGGTGACCTTCCGGACGGACGACCCGCCCCGGCATCGCGACGGCGAGGACTCCGACGAGCAGTCCTCCGAGGCGGCGGAGCTGCGCGCGAAGCTCGAGAGCCTCGGGTACGTCGCCTCGTCCGCCTCGGCGCCGATGACCACGAAGAACAACACAGGGGTCACGCTGCTCGCCGAAGGGAAGTTCGACGAAGCCGCCGCGGCCTTCCGTGACGCCATCCGCGACGAGCCGGGTCAGCCGACCCTCTGGGTGAACCTCGGGATTGCCCTGCGACAGTCCGGGAACATCGAAGAGGCGCGGAGGCTGTTCGAAAAAGCGCTCCCGATCGCCGCGACACGTCGGGCGGCCGGACACCAGCTCGCGCAGCTGGATCTCGATGCCGGCGACCTGCCGGCCGCCGAGTGGCATCTTCGCGAGGTCCTCGCCTCGGAGCCCGGGGCGGCTGAAGTCAGGAACTCCCTCGGGCTGGTCCTCGAGCGGCGCGGACGCCCCGCCGAGGCGGAGGAGCAGTACCTGACCGCCGTGCGCCTGGATGCCAACGCGGCCGAGCCGAGGAACAACCTCGGCAACCTCGCACGGCAGGCGCGGCGCGACGACGACGCCATGCGCTGGTACGAGGCGGCGATTGCAGCGGATCCGTATTTCATGGGGGCCTACAACAACCTGGCGCTCCTCTACCAGGACCAGGGGCGGCGCGACAAGGCCATCGAGCTGTACGGCCGCGCGGTGGAGAAGGCACCGAAGAACGCGGTGGTGATGAACAACCTCGCCTCGCTCTACTTCGCGAGTGGAGACAACGAGGGGGCGAGAGCCCTGTGGCGGCGCGCCTCGGAGACCGACCCCAAGTACGCCTCCCCGGTCAACAATCTCGCGGGACTGGCCTTGTCCGAAGGGAAGTACGACGAGGCCGCGGTGCTTCTGGACAAGGCACTCTCTCTCGACCCGAAGTACGGGGACGCGCGCATCAACAAGTCTCTCCTGGCGGAGCAAAGGGGGGACGTCGATGGCGCGCGGCGCGAGCTGGCGGAGGCCGCCAAGGATCCCCGCTCCTTCGCGGTCGCGCGCATGAAGCTCGGGTTGCTCGAGCTTGGGGCGGGTCGCCCGCGGCCGGCCGCGGCGGCGCTAGAGGAAGCGCGTCGGCGACTCGGGGACCGTCCCGACGTTCTGAACCCGTTGGGGGATGCCTACGCCCGGCTGGGACAGCTCGAACGCGCGGGGGAGGCCTGGGGACGGTCGGTTGCCGTGAACCCGAACCAACCGCGGGTGCGCGAGGCCCTTGAACAACTAAAACAAGCTAAATAATTATTAAGTCGGTATGAAGAGCAGAAGATACACGCCGAGCGCGGCGAAGAGCACATTCGGCGACCAGGCGGCGATGAGCGGAGACAGGATCGTCTCCAATCCGAGCGCGCTGAAGATTGCAGCGGTGGCCCAGAACGCGATCGCCAGGACCAGACCGACGCCGACGCCGTACATCGAGCCGCGGCGCCCGACTTTGAACGCGAAGGGGAGTCCGAGCAGCACCGTCACGAGCGGTGTCGCGATCGCAGCCGTCTTCTGCCAAAACTCGACACGCAATCGCGTGGTGTCGTAGCCGCTCTTCGCCAGCTCGTCGATCTGATTGGCAAGCTCGGCGATCGACTCCTGCTCGGGCAGATCGTTTCCGGCGACGAGCGAGCGCTCCTGCCTCATGAAGTTGTCCGGATGGTCGAACGCCGCGATCTCCTCACGCTCGAAGCGTCGATACTCTCCCGCCGCCCCCGCCTCGGGGAAGGAACGGTACCATCCGCGCTCGGCCTCCCAGGCGTGACCGTTCCAGCGCGCCGAGGCGCAGAACCACTGGCCCAGCACGCGGGCGGCCCCGAGATCCAGACGGAAGACCGACAGTCCCTGGAACAGCTTCGTCTGGGCGTCGAAGAGCCGGTAGTGATAAAGACGACCGTCTCCTCCGAACGTCCATCGGCCCCCCGGCGACCATCCGTAAGTCCGGGGATTGCGCCCTTGGATCTGGTCCTTGACCGCCTGGGCCCGCCGATTCGTTTCCGGCGCAATGCGGTCTTGCACCAGGAAGAGCGCTCCGCAGGCCATCGCGGTGAGCACGACGATCGGCAGGCACACGCGCCGCGCGCTCATTCCCGCGGCCTTGAGGGCGGTGATCTCGCCGTTGCGCGAGAGCAGGGTGACCGTCACGACCGCGGCGATCATGGCAGCGAACGGGAGCGTGAGTCCGAGCGCTCCGGGGATGAAGTACTTGAAGTAGTTCACGACGAGGATGGTCGGCTGCTTCCGCTCGACCACCGCGTCGATGATCCCCTTCAGCTCGATGAGCGAGAAGATCAGGTAGGTCGAGGCGAGCGAGAGGAGAAGCATCCGGAGGTAGAGCGTTCCGACGTAGCGGTCGAGGACGGCGGCGACGCCCAGTGCGATCCGGCGACCTCGGGGGAGGGACTTTCCGGAGCGCTCTGCTTTCCTCTCGATGCGGCGGCCGAGCCACGCAGCGATCGACCCCGCGCGCTCCGCCAGCGACGCCAAGAGGGTCGCGCGTCCCGATCCCCGCATCCGGGCGTACGAGATCACGGTCCAGACGGCGATCGCGATGTTCGCTCCCCAGACACCGAGGATGATCGGAATCCGCCCCTCCCGCGCCTGCTCGAGCCCCACGCTGTAGAGGAGCCAGTAGCCCAGGACGATCCCCAGGCTCATCGCAAACCCGGCCCCCTTTCCGCTCCGCACGCGGGAAACGCCGAGAGGGTAGGCGAGGAGAGCGAAGAGCAAGCTCGCGAACGGGAGTGCGAGCCTGCGGTGGGCCTCGGCGCGAGCCATCCGCACCCGATATCCCCGGAGCAGGAGGTCGGGCTCTTGGATCGAGGCCAGGATCTCGCGCCACAGCTCGCCGACCGACATGTCCGCGACGGTCTTGTCGGGGGGCTCCTCGGTCGCCTTCATCCACGCCGGAGTCTCGATCGGCTCGGGGGAGAAGGTCTGGAACTGGAAGCTGCGGTAGCTGTCCGGCTCCGACGAACGGAAGAAGTGGGCGACGCCATCGGTGAAGACGACGCGGAGCCGTCCCTGGCCGCCCGCGACAGGCGCCAGGGTGGCTTTCTTCGCGACGATGAGCTGCTCGCTGGAGCGCGAGTTGGGATCGGCGGCTTCATAGAGCAGGGTCCGGAGGAGCAGCCCGCGAGAGCCGGCGGGGATCTCATCGACGAACAGGACGTACCCCGGGAGCTTGTCGAAGAAGACACGGGGTTTGAGCTCGCTGCTGACGTTTCTCGCCGTCAGGATCCTGCTCTGCATCGCGTGGATCTCGTAGTTGGCCCACGGCTGCAGGAAGACATAGATCGCGAACGAGGCCGCGAGGGCGACGCCTCCGTGGAGCGCCATCGGCCTCACGAGATTGCCGGGACCCAACCCCGAGGCCTGGAGCGCCACGATCTCCCCGTCGGCCGAGAGGCGACCCACGGCGATGAGCGACCCGAGGAGCGTCCCGATCGGGATCGAGAGGATCAGCAGGTTGGGGAGCTTGAGGGCGAGGAGCTGGAGGATGATCGCGGGGGCGAGGTCTTTCTGAATCGCCTGGCGCGCGATGAAGAAGAAGTCGTTCATCATCAGAATCGCGGTCCAAAGCGCGATCCCGACGAGCGTGGCGTACCCGAGCTCCGTCAGAAGGTAGAGGGTGAGACGACGCGGCCGGAGCATCGGGAGGGGAGTCTAGCAGGCGATTTCAGTGTGGATTCGAGCGTTATTCGCGCGGAACACTCCCCCGCCTTACGTCCGATAAGGTATATTATGTCAACTAGTGTCCAGGCAGAACCCTTAGGAACAAACGCCTTCCCTCAAGCATGGGCCTCCGGTCCCTTCCCCCCTCTCGCGCGACGCCCCGACCCCGCTTCGCCTCGGCTCTCCTCCTGGATCTCCCTCACCAGGTTCTCCAGCACGGCCTGGATCGCACGCACCAGCTCGGCCTTGTCGACCTCCGGCGTCGCGAAGCTGACGCTGAAGTGGAACGCGTCGCCCTCCGGCGCATAGCGGAAGACGTACCGCTTCGGCCGGCGGCTCTCACCGCCCTCCGCCTTGTTGAACCGCCGCGCCTCCTCTCTCGTGATCCCGTCTCCGGTGATCCGGTCCACCAGCCGATGCATCGCTTCCTCGGTATCCTGGCGAACGATCTGGAGGAGCATCGACTTGCTCTCAATGTCGGCCTGCCGACATCGCTCCTGCACCGACTCCGGCATGCGGTTCAGGCTCAGGGCCTCCGTCACGACCGTCCGCGACTTGCCCAGCTTCCTGGCGATCTCCTCGTGGGTGTACCGGAACTGATCGCACAGCCTCTGAATCGCCGCCGCTTCCTCGAACGGGGTGAGATCCTTCCGCTGCAGGTTCTCGATCAGGGAGATCTCGAGCATCCCGCGATTGTCGACGTCGACCTCGATCGCCGGGACGTGGCGCAGCCCGGCCATCTTCGAGGCCTGGTACCGCCGCTCCCCCGCGATGATCTCGAACCGCCCACCCTCGATCGCCCTCACCAGAATCGGCTCGAGCACTCCCTTCTCCTTGATCGAGGCGACCATCTCGGAGAGGTCTCCGAAGCTCTTTCGGGGTTGGTGCGGGTTCGGCTCGATGCGATCGATGTCCAGCAGGCGGCCGATCGACTCGGAGCGGCTCGACGTGATCTCCTCGACGAAGTGGCTGTCGTGGCGCATACGTCGATCTTCGGGAAGTCCCTTGAACTTAGACACGGGCGATGACCTCCTCCGAGAGGCTGTAGTACTCCGTGGCCCCGGATGACGTTGGAGCGAAGGTGAAGATGCTCTGCTTATAGGCCGGGCTCTCCTCCAGGCGAACCGACTTCGAGATGGTCGTTCGGAAGACCTTCTCCCCGAAGACGTCGCGGATCTGCCGGTGTATATCCCGGGCCAGAACCGTTCGCTTGTCATGGAGGGTGATGACGACGCCGAGGAACTCGAGTCCCGGATTCGGGCGGGAGCGGATCTTCTCGTACGTCTCGAGCAGGTCGTCGGTCCCCTCCAGGGCGAAGTAGGAGGACTGGATCGGCACCAGCAGGTGGCTGGCGGCGACGAGCGCGTTGACCGTGAGGATCCCGAGAGTTGGGGGCGTGTCGATCACCACGTAGTCATACAGGTCCCGGATCGGCTCGAGCTTGTCCTTCAGCCGGAAGTGGCTGTCGAACTCCCCCACGAGCTTGACCTCGGCCTTGGCGAGGGAGATCCGCGATCCGAGCACGTCCAGGTTCTCGTTCGCCGTCGTTCTGATGACCTGCTCCGCGCTTACGGTCGGATCGACGAGCAGGTCGTAGACCGTTCGCTGCATGTCGTCGACGTCGACGAAGGAGATCGTCGCGTTCCCCTGGGGATCCAGGTCGATCAGGAGGGTCTTGAGCTTCTTCTGTGCGAGTGCCGCAGCCAGGTTGATCGCCGTGGTGGTCTTCCCGACGCCCCCCTTCTGGTTGGCTACGACGACGGTCATGGCGCCCATCGCTGGATTCCTCCGATCTCGAAGGCTGACGATCGGCTTCGGCCGGACATGGCCACATGATGTAGGTGAGGATTGGGAACGAGCCGCAAGATATGGCACCGCCTCGAAACGGCGTGAGTGTACCGAGGGGTCCTCGGACTGTCAACCGGATAGACGACGAAATTGTCGGCGGGAAGGCTAGGTGCTACTCATGAGTTGCGGCCGTCACATCTCGTATCGACCGAGCTCCTCGGGGTCGACGCTCTCGAGCCACCTGCGGAGTCGCTCGGCTTCGTCGATCTCCCCCTCGTCGCCGGAGGCGGTCGAGCGCTCCAGCACCGCCTCTTCGACGAAGATCGGAACCTTCACGCGAAGCGCGAGGGCCATCGCATCGGATGGACGCGCGTCGATGGCGAGGTGCTCGCCGTTCCGGTCGAGATGGATCAGCGCGAAGAAGGTGTTGTCGCGGAGATCGGTGATCACGACCCGGTTGACGCGGGCGTGGAGGGCGTCGATCAAGTTCCCGAGGAGGTCGTGCGTCATCGGCCTCGGAGACAGGCTCCCGTCCAGCTGCTGGGCGATCGCGTTCGCCTCGAAGAGCCCGACGAAGATCGGAAGGAGGCTGCTCCCCTCCTGGGTCTTCAGGAGGACGATGGGCATGCGGGAGACCGGGTCCCACATCAAGCCCTTGACCTTCATCTCGACGGCCATGCTCGCTCCGGAGACGTCCATACTGACGCCGTGCTTTCGCGGGGTCAAGCCCCGGCAGACATTGTGCCACGGAGGGAAAAGGCCCCCGACTGGGTGATGCGGATCCGCTCCAGCCGCCCCGGCGCCGACGGGCCGTCGAAGTGGACGATGCGGGCCTCCGGGGTCCGGCCGGTCCACCCCCCCGCCCTTCGCGGGTTGGGCTCCTCCACGAGGACCTCGACGTCGCGGTCCACCCACCTCCGGCTGCGCCGCTCCTGGATCTCCCGCTGCACGCCCTGAAGCCGCGCGAGCCGGCCGAACTTCAGCTCGGCTGAAAGGTCCGGGCCGAGCGCCGCCGCCGTGGTCCCGGGCCGGGCCGAGTACGCGAAGGAGTACACGGTGTCGAACTCGACCTCCTCCAGGAGCGAGAGCGTCTCCTCGAAGTCCGCGTCGGTCTCGGTCGGGAATCCGACGATCACGTCGGTCCCGAGGCAGAGGCCGGGGATCCGCTCGCGCAGCGCCGCGACTTTCCCGAGGTACCCGGCCCTGTCGTAGCCGCGCCTCATGGCGCGCAGCACGGAGGACGAACCGGACTGGACCGGGAGATGCAGATAGGGACAGAGCACCGGCCTGGCGTCGGCCATGGCATCCATCAGGGCAGCCGTCATCTGAGCCGGGTGCGAGGTGGTGAACCGGAGCCGCGTGATCCCGTCGATCCGCGCGGCGGCCCTGAGAAGGTCGCCGAGCGTCCTGCCGCGCGCGTCGCGGTAGGCGTTGACGGTCTGCCCGAGGAACTCGATCTCCGTGAACCCCTTCGCGCCGAGCGCACGCACCTCGTCGAGCACGTCGTCCATGTCACGCGAGCTCTCGCGACCGCGCGTGCGGGGCACGATGCAGAAGCTGCACCGGTGGTTGCAGCCCTCGATGATCGTCACGAACGCCTTCGCGGCGCCGCCGATCTCGCGGCGGATCCGATCGTACGGAAACTCGATGGAGTCGTCCCGCAGGGCGGTGTCGGACACGTGCCGCGCCGACTCGTCCCCCGCCCGGAGCCGGTCCACCAGGAGCGGGATCGAGCGGGTGGCGCGGGTTCCGACCACGAAGTCCACGTACGGCGCTCGCCCGAAGATCGCCGCACCCTCCTGCTGCGCGACGCAGCCGCAGACACCGAGCACGAGCCCCGGCCGGCGGTCTTTGAGAGGCTTCAGACGTCCCAGCTCGGAGAAGACCTTTTCCTGGGCCTTTTCACGGATCGAGCAGGTGTTGAGCAGGACCACGTCGGCGTCCTCCGCCGACGCCGCGCGCGCGTAGCCGTGGCTCTCGAGCGCCCCCGCCGTCTTGTCGGCGTCGAGGACGTTCATCTGGCAGCCCCACGTCTCGATGAAGTAGCGACCGAGGCGCCCGCCGGGGGCGCTCATGGCTCCGAGCCGGGGTCGCGCGAGGCCGGCTGAGCGGCGTCCGCGCCGTTGATCAGGTCGCGGAGCTCCTTGCCGGGCTTGAAGTACGGAATCCTCTTCGAGGGAACGTCGACGCGATCCCCCGTCTTCGGATTCCTCCCCTGCCTCGATCGGCGCCGCCGCACGCGGAAGCTGCCGAAGCCCCTCAACTCGATCTTGTCGTCGCCCTTGAGCGCATCGACGATCTGCTCGAACACCGTGTTCACGACGATCTCCGCATCCTTCTTGCTGAGATCGGCGACCCGGATGACCTCCTCGACCAGATCGGCCTTGGTCATGCGCCAGAACGCTCGTCGTCCTCGGAGGATCCGGTGCGCAGCATCCCGCCCTCCATGAGGTCACCGAGCGTCGCGCTGCCGTCACCTTCCTGGCTCTGCTGGTACGCGTGGAGCGAGCTGTCCTCGGGCTCGTCGAGCGCGGCCTTGATGGAGAGCCCGATCTTCTTCTCGACCGGGTCCATCTTGATGATCTTGACGCGCACCTCTTGATCGACTGCGAAGTGGTCCTCCGGGCGCTCGATCCGCTCCTTCGAGAGCTCCGAGACGTGCACGAGCCCCTCGATCCCCTCGAACAGCTCGACGAACGCTCCGAACTCCGTCAGCCGCACGATCTTGCCGGTGAGGATGTCCCCGACGCCATGGCTCCGGAAGAAGTCCTCGATGACGTTGGGCTGGAGCTGCTTGATCCCCAGCGACAGCCGCTGGTTCTCGGAATCGATCTTGAGGATCACCGCCTCGACGTCGTCCCCCTTCTTGAGGACCTCGCCGGGGTTCTTGATGCGGCGCGTCCAGGACAGATCGGAGATGTGAACGAGCCCGTCCACCCCTTCCTCGACCTCGACGAACGCTCCGAAATCGGTGATGTTTCGCACCTTGCCCTTGATGACGTCGCCCACGCGGTACTTGGTGTCGATCAGGTCCCACGGATTCGGCTCGGTTTGCTTCAGCCCGAGCGAGAGACGGCGGCCCTCCTGGTCGATGTCGAGCACGACGCACTCGACCCAGTCGCCCGCGTTGAGGATCTTCGACGGGTGCTTGACCCGCTTCGTCCAGGACATCTCCGAGACGTGGACGAGGCCCTCGACCCCTTCCTCGACCTCGATGAAGGCGCCGTAATCCGTCAGGCTGACGACCTTCCCGCGGATGCGGGTCTGCGGCGGGTACTTCGACGTGGCGCTCTCCCACGGGTCGTCCTGGAGCTGCTTGAAGCCCAACGACACCCGCTCGCGCTCGCGATCGAACTTGAGGACCACGACGTCGACCTCGTCGCCGATCTGGAACTTCTCGGAAGGATGGTTGATGCGGCCCCACGCCATGTCGGTGATGTGAAGGAGGCCGTCGATGCCGCCGAGGTCGATGAAGGCGCCGTACTCGGTGAGGTTCTTGACCGTGCCGCGGAGGATCTTCCCCTCCTCGAGGTCCTCGAGCGTCTTCTTCTTCTTCTCGGCGTTCTCCTCCTCGAGAACCGCCTTGCGCGAGAGCACGATGTTGCCGCGGCGCTTGTTCACCTTGATCACGCGCATGCGGAACTCCTGCCCCCGCAGCGCGTCGAGGTTGCGGACCGGACGCACGTCGACGAGCGAGCCCGGCAGGAACGCCGGCACGCCGATGTCGACCTTGAGGCCGCCCTTGATCCGGTCGATGACGCGGCCGAGGACCGGGTCGCCCGTCTCGAACGCCCGCTCGACCTCGTCCCAGATCTTCATCTTCTCGGCCTTCTCTTTCGAGAGGACCACGTAGCCGTCGTTGTTCTCGGTGCGCTCGAGGAGGACCTCGATGCGATCGCCGACCTTCACGGTCAGCTGGCCGTCGTAGCCGCGCACCTCGTCGATGTCGATCACGCCTTCCGACTTGAAGCCGATGTCGACGATGACTTCCTTCTCGAGGATCTTCAGGACGCGCCCGTGGACGACGTCCCCCTCCTTGAGCGACTTGAACCCGCTCTCCCAGGCCTCGAGCGCCTTGCCGAAATCTTCCGCGTCCTCGATGGCGTCGTGCGCCGCCACCCCCGCGATCTTGTCGCCGTCCTGCATGCTCATGTGGGGATCGAACCTCCTGAATCGGGCCTGCGCCTCGATCCGATGAGCGCCGGTCCCGTTGGTACCCGCTTGGGGCGGGCTGCCGGTGTCCGCATAACGGACCCGGCAAAGACGTCATCGTAGAGATCGCCCCGGACGCTGTCAAGAATCGGTTTTTCAGGGAATTACGAGGATGCGTCCGCCCGCGCCGCGCGCTTGAGCCGGATGATTTCCGCCTCGCTCAGCGCCCGCACGGCGCCGACCGGCAGCGTCCCGAGTTCGACGCCGCCGTAGCGGATCCGGCGCAAGCGCTGCACCGGATGCCCGACGGCCTGGAGCATCTTGCGCACCTGGCGGTTCCGGCCCTCCACGATCGAGACCTGGAGCCAGGCGTTGTCCCCGCGGCGGACGATCCGGACCTGCGCGGGCCCGCTGCGGCGCCCGTCCACCGGGACTCCCCGGCGGAGGCGGATGACGGCGTCGTTGTCGGGTTGTCCCTTGACCTTGACGGCGTAGGTCTTCTCGACGCCGCGCGACGGATGCATCAGCTCGCGAGCGAGCGGACCGTCGTCGGTGAGGAGCAGCAGCCCCTCGCTGTCGTAGTCCAGGCGCCCGACGGGGAAGACCCGCGCCCGCACGCCGCGCAGGTAATCCCGGACGGTGGGCCGGCCCTCCGGGTCGCTCAGGGTCGTGACGACGCCGCGAGGCTTGTGAAAGGCCAGATAGGTCCGGTGTGACGGCGGCCGACCGACGCGCCGCCCGTCCACCTTGATCGCGTCCCGCTCGGGGTCGACCTTGATGCCGAGCTCCGTGGCGACGGTCCCGTTCACGGTCACGCGCCCCGCGAGCATGAGCCGCTCGGCCGCGCGCCGCGAGGCGATTCCCGCATGCGCCAGGACCTTCTGGAGCCTCTCGGTCATTCCCCGGCGACGGGCTCGGGCGCGCCCGCGGGATCCGCCTGCCCCGCGGCCTCGGCCGGCTCGCGGAGCTCCGCCCCCGGCGCCAGCCCTTCGACCGCTCCGACGAATTGATCGAACTCCTCGATCGAGGGAAGGTCCTCCAGGCGGTTGAGCCCGAAGTGCACCAGGAAGTGCTTCGTGGTGCCGTACAGGAGGGGGTTGCCGACCACCCGCTTGCGTCCGAGGATGCGGATCATCTTCTTCTCGAGGAGGCTCTTGATCGCGCCCGCGGGATCCACGCCGCGCACCGCCTGGATCTCGGGCGACGTCAGCGGCTGGCGGTACGCGATGATCGCGAGCGTCTCCAGCGCGGCGGCCGAGAGGCGCGTTCGATTGCGCTGCCGGAAGAACTGCCGCACGAGCGGGCCGACCTCGGGGCGGGTCGCCAGGCGATACGCGCCGGCGACCTGCTCCACGGTCAGGCCGCCCTCCCCGGCGGCGTAGCGCTCGCGCAGGGCGTCGATCGCGAGGGCGACCTCGTCCTCCGTGACGCTCTCGAACGCCGCGGCGATCTCCCGCGGCTGCACCGGCTCGGCGGCGGCGAACAAGACCGCCTCGACGGCGGCCACGAGCGCGGCCGTGGGGGGCGAGGATGCGGTGGGCTCGCTCATGCGGGCTCGCTGCGCAGCGCGACGCGGATCTCTCCGACTCGCGCCCGCTGGAAGAGAACGATCATCTGGAGCCGGACCATCTCGAGCGTCGCGAGGAACGTCGCGATCCGCTCCGCGCGATTCGGGAGGCCGGCCATCACCTCGATCAGGTCGAGGGAGCCGCGCTCCTGGAGCAGGTCCGAGAGCCACCCGATCTTGTCGGCGACCGACACGTCGTCGCGCTTGAGCTGGAGCCGCGCCTCCTCTCCCAATCGATCGAGCAGCTTCTTGAAGGCGGCGATGACGTCGAACAGCTCCACCGCGAGCAGCTCCTCCCCTTCGAACTCGGCGGGGACGCCGCCGTCGCGGGTCCAGATCAGGCTGCGCACGCTGTCGATCGCGTGGAGGTTCTCGGCGGCCTGCTTGAGACGCTGGTACTCCATCAGCTGACGGGTGAGCTCGCGCCGCGGGTCCTCGGAGGCCTCTTCCGCGGCGAGCGTGGGGTCGGGCGGGAGGAGCAGGCGCGACTTGATGTGGAGGAGCGTCGCCGCCATGACGAGGTACTCCCCCGCGATCTCGAGATCGAGCTCCCGCATCAGGTCGAGGTAGGCGTCGTACTGCGCCGCGATCTCGAGGATCGGGATGTTGGTGATGTCGACCTCGTTGATCCTCACGAGGTGCAGGAGCAGGTCGAGCGGGCCCTCGAAGGCCGCGAGGTGGACGTGCATCGTGTCGCGCATCTCGCTCATCGGCCGAGTCCCATCCCGGCCCGCGCGAGCCGCAGCGTCTCACCCGCCGCGGCGCGCGCCCGCTCGGCCCCCTCGTCGAGGACCGACTCGATCCGGGCGGGGTCCGCGGCGAGCGCCGCGCGGCGCTCGGCGACCGGCGCCATCACGGTGGCGAGAGCGTCCTTCAACGCGCCTTTGCAGTCGCGGCAGCCGATTCCGGCGGTCCTGCATCCCTCGTCGGACCAGCGGACCGTCGTCGGCGACGAGAAGACCTTGTGAAGCGCGAACACGGGGCACACCTCCGGGTTCCCCGGGATGTGCCGGTGCGTCCGCTGGGGATCGGTGAGCATGCCGTCGATCTTCGTGGAGACCGTCTTCGGCGGATCGCTCAGGAAGATCGCGTTCCCGTACGACTTCGACATCTTCCGTCCGTCCGTTCCCGGCAGCCGCGCCGCGGGGGTCAGCAAGGCGCGGGGCTCGGGGAACGTCTCGCCGTAGAGATGGTTGAACCGCCGGGCGATCTCACGGCACAGCTCCAGATGGGGAACCTGATCCTCCCCCACCGGCACGGCATCCGCGCGATAGGCGAGAATGTCCGCGGTCTGGAGGAGCGGGTAGCCCAGAAAGCCGTACGTGTTGAGGTCGCGCTCTCGAAGCTGCTCCTGCTGCTCCTTGTAGGTCGGCACGCGCTCCAGCCACGGCAGCGGAACGATCATCGAGAGGAGCAGGTGCAGCTCGGCGTGGGCGAGCACCTCCGACTGGACGAACACCACGGCGCGGTCGGGATCGATCCCCGCTGCGAGCCAATCCATCGCCAGCTCGTGCACGAACCCGCGGACCGCGGAGGGATCGGCATACTCCGTCGTGAGGGCGTGCCAGTCCACGATCGAGAAAAAGCACTCGTGGGTCTCCTGAAGGGCGACCCAGTTCCGCAGCGCTCCGACGAGGTGACCGAGATGGAGGCCACCGGTGGGCCGCATGCCGGACAGGACCCGTTGGCGTGGCGTTCCGGTCATGGCGTCACTGAAGGTCGGCGGAGGTTAACATCCGCCGAACGGCGGGTCAACGCTTCTCCGCGTCCTCGCCCTCGGCGGCGAGCGCGGCGGCCACGTCCCGCTCGAGCTTGTCGCCGTCCTTGCACATCCCCTTGCGGACCTCCCGGACGAGGTCGTCGATCGCTTCGGTCTGCGCCGTCTCCCGCGGATCCTCCCCGACGACCATGGGACGCCGGAAGATGTGCGACCGCGCGCGCTTGCGCCGGATCACCGCCCCGGCGCCGCGCGCCTCGAGCGTGGCCTCCATCGAGACTTCGAAGCGCGCGACGCGCCGGAGCTCGTGCCCCGGGTCGTCGGATTGCAACGCGCCCGCGATCGAATCGTCGTAGCGGACCTCGTCGAGCGCGTCGAAGAGGATCACGGAGAGCGACAGGTCCGCGTCCGGCGAGGCCGCGGCGTCATCGACCTCCTGGATACGCGGGAGGCACGCCGCGCGGAGGGACTGCGCGAGCGCGCGCGCCACGTCGGCGCGGAACGATTCGGACCCGGCGTTCGCGCCCCACCGCACGAGGAGCATGGTCGACCGCGTCGTCGCCGGGGACGCGGCCTGCGCGTCCGCCGCCGCGCCTGCGGCGAGCACCGCCGCGCCCAGCGCGCGACGCGCCGCCCCGCTCATGCCTTGAAGACGAGCTTGACCATGCCGAAGCTCACGCGGTCGCCGTCCTGGATCGGATGCGGACGCCCCGTGACGAGCTTCGTTCCGTTGACGAAGGTCCCGTTGAGCGCCCCGACCTCCTCGGTGAGGACGAACCCCTCGTTCGTGCGGACCAGCCGGGCGTGCCGCCGCGAGACCGATCGCTTGAGGTCCACCTGCGTGAGATCGACGTCGGGCATCAGCTCCGTCACCGGATCGAAGCGCCCGATCAAGGTCTCGTTGCCGTTGACGGGGAAGAGGAGCCCCTCCCCCTCCACCTCCAGGCGCGTGCCGGTGCCGGCCGCGACGGCCTTCGGCAGGGACGGCGGCGCGGGCCGCGCGGGAGCGCCTGCGCGGCCGTCGGCCTGGAGCCCCTCGATCCTGCGCTCGGTCTCGCGGAGGCGGATG
>DASRJG010000119.1:0-13823 GCA_035649595.1 Candidatus Polarisedimenticolaceae bacterium | reverse complement strand
CCCCCGCCCCGAGCCCGGATCGAACCTCTGGCAGAGGCTGCGAAGCAACATCGAGCGAATGGACCACCGTCCCGACGAGCGCGCGCGCCGCGCGGCCCGCGTCCTCGACCCGGACCTGCACCTCGACGGCCGGCCGTTCTTCATCGCGGAGGGGTCCGCGGAGAGGGTCGCCGATGCGGTGGACGCCTACGCCGTCGCTCCCACGGAAGAAGCGGTCGAGGGGATCGCGCGCGAGCAGCTCGCGAAGATGGACGCCGCGCTCGCCCGCGATCTCGCTCCGGCGGAGATTCCGGAGCTCCCCTCGGATCTCAGCTACAGGAACGACCTCCTCGCGCTGCTCAGGAAGATCCACGAGCTCGCGCGCGCCGCGCGCGAGGGGAAGACCTGGAGCGACGGCGAGACGGCGCCACGCCCCGCAGGCCAGGCGCTCGCGGAGGAGCTGCCGTGGCGGGCGGTCGCGATGCACGCGCGGGTGGAGCCGTTCTGGATCGCGCAGGACGTGGACGGGCTGGAGACGATCTGCCGGGCCGCCGGCGTCCCCCCGCCCGAGTGCCTGAGCCCGGCGTGGAGGCTGTTCGCCGAGGCGTGCGACGCGCACCCGGCGCTTCGTGAGACCCTGGGGCTCGAGCTGCGCCGCCCGCGCGACGTCGGAGCGTTCGTCTCCCCGTCCGAGATCGGCGCGCTCGTCGAGTTCCTGGCGATGCAGGGCGCGCGGATCATCGGCGCCGCGACCCGCGCCGGGGAGGGAGCGATGGCGACGTCGCTCCTGAGGAAGATCAAGGAGTGCGCCGTCCGCGCGCAGCGGCACGGCAGGGGCTACCTCGAAGCCTCGGGGATCGTTCCCCCGGAGCGCGAGGATTAGACCGACCCGATCGCCAGGCCCGTGACGTACCCCGACGCCCAGGCCCACTGGAAGTTGAACCCGCCGATCCTGCCGTCCACGTCGAGGATCTCGCCGACGAGGTAGGCGCCGGACGCGCGCCGCGACTCCAGCGTCCCGAGAGAGACCTCCGAGAGCGGCACGCCCCCGGCGGTCACCTCCGCGTAGGAGTATCCCCGGTCCCCGGCGACCGGGAGCGCCTGCGCCCGGACGGTCTCGGTCAGCCGCGCCCGCGCGCCGCGGTCGAGCCGGGCGAAGGCGATCTCGCCGTCGATCCCGGCCTCGCGGCAGAGCGCATCCGCGAGCCGGTCCGGGAGCGCGGAGCGCAGCCCCGCGCGCACGGTCGTCCCCGGCCGCGCCGCGTGAAGCGGCGCGAGGCCGCGCGCGCCGAGGGCCGGCAGCCAGTCCACGAGCAGACGCGCCCCGGCGTCGTCGCCCCTTGCGTGGAGCCAGTGCCGGGAGATGTCGAGCACCGCCGGCCCGGAGAGGCCGAAGTGCGTGCACAGCGTCGCGCCCTCGCGGTGCGCGAGGAGCTTTCCGGTCGAGCCTCGGACGGAGAGCGCGGCGGGAACGGCGATGCCGGAGAGCGCGCGCACGTACGATCCCAGCGGGAGGAGGAGCGGGACGAGCCCCGGGAGGATCCGCGCCGTCGTCGTGTGGCCGAGCGCGCGCGCGAGCTCGTAGCCGCGCCCGTCCGAGCCGGACTTCGGAAGGCTCCGGCCGCCGGTCGCGAGGACGATCCGACGCGCGCGGAGCGTCCCCGCCGGGCCGCGCAGCACGAACGCCCCTTCGGCGCGCTCGAGAGACTCCACGCGCCACGGGTGCCGCAGCTCCACCCCCGCCGACGCGGCCGCCGCCAGGAGGGCGTCGAGAACGGTTCGCGCACGGTCGCTCGTCGGGAACAGCTTCCCGGTCTCCTCCCGCTTGAGGCGGACGCCCAGCTCCTCGAAGAAGCGGATCGTGTCGGCGACCGTGAACCGGCGGAGCACGTTGCGGATCGCGGGCGGGGTGGACCCGGCGAAGGCGCGCTCGTCGACGCTGTCGTGCGTGACATTGCACCGCCCGCCGCCGGCGACGAGGATCTTCGCCCCCAGACGCTTCGCGCCGTCGAGCGCGACGATCGCCGCCGGCGCGCCCCGCCCCCGCGTCTCGCGCCCCGCCTGGATCGCGGTCATCAGCCCAGCGGCGCCGGCGCCGACGACGGCGACGTCGACGACCTCGTCCTCACCGCGAATCGGGAGTCCCCTCGGGCTCGGCGTGGACCGCGACCCGCGCGAGCTGCGGCATCGACGCGCGGAGAGCGGCCTCGAGGCGATCGGTCGTCGCGTGCGCCTCGTCGAGCGGCGTGGACGGGGGGAAGAAGCAGTGGCAGGAGAGATAGAGCCCCGCCGGGGTCCTGCGCAGGAGCAGGTCGTGGACGCGCGCGGCGCCGACCACGCGCGCGGCGATCTCGCGGACCTCCTTCTCGACGCGCGCGCGGACCTCCGGCGGCAGCCGGTCGGCCGGCTCGGCCCCCTCGTCGTGGAGCTCGAGGTGGATGTCCACCCGCGTGACCGGGCTCACGTCGCGCAGGATGCGCGCCTCGACGCGGTCGGCGATCGCGTGCGCGTCCTCGAGCGTGATCCCCGGCGCAAGCTCCAGGTGGAGGTCGGCGTGGATCCCTTCCGCCTCCGTTCGCAGGGTGATGTCGTGCGCCGGCGCCCCCTCCATCGCCGACGCCTCGGCGATCCTCCGGTGGAGGGGTGCCTGGTCGTCGGGGACCGGCCGGAGCTGCACCAGGATGTTGGAGCGCTCCCCGACGAGCGCGCGGATCCGGCTCCGCGCCTCCGAGGCGACCCGGTCGGCCTCGGCGACCGGGAGGCCGGGACGCAGCGCGATCTCCACGTCGGCGAACAGCGTGTCCCCTCCCTGGCGCACGCGCACACGGGGAAGCTCGACCAGCTCGGAGAGCTTCGCGAGGTCTTCCTGGATCCGCAGGCGGATCCCCGCCGGCGCGCGGTCGAGGAGCATGTCCACTGCGCTCCGGCCCAAGCGCCACGAAAGCACGAGCACGAGGATCGCCACGAGCACGGCGGCGACCGGGTCGGCTCGCTCGAGCCACCCGGGCCCTCCGCGCCGGGCGGCCCATGCGCCGACGAGCCCGAGGATCACGACGAGCGACGACGCGACGTCGGCGCGGAAGTGGAGCGCGTCGGCCTCCAACGCCTGGCTCCCCGTCGATCGCGAGACCCGGGCGAGGTCCCGGGAGCGCCGGAGGTCGATCGCGATCGCGATCGCCATCACGAAGAACGACGGCCACCCGGGATCGACCGTCGGTCCCGAGCCGGTCAGACGCTCTGCGGCCTCGATGACGATCCAGAGGGAGGTCGCGGCGAGCAGCAGGGTCTCCACCAGCGCCGCGAGGTTCTCGATCTTGCCGTGCCCGTAGTGATGGTCGGCGTCCGGCGGGCGCCACGACGTCCGGACGGCGAGCCAGGTGACCGCCGCCGCGCCGAGGTCCAACGCCGAGTGCGCGGCTTCCGCGAGCAGCCCCAACGACGACGTCCCCAGCGCGGCGACGAGCTTGAGCACCGTCAGGAGGGCGCCCGCGGAGACGCTCCGCAGCGCGGCGCGCGCCTTCTCGCGGGCCCGCCGTCGATCCGCGTCGAACGGCTGCTCGGGGGGTCGATGCTCCATGACGAGTCCGCGCGCCTTGTACCACGCCGCCGTTTTTGACGCCGGGCGGACCGGATGGTACAAACCTGGCGATGCATCGGCTGCCCTGGGTCGTCGCTCTCATCGCCTCGGGAGCGCTCGCGGACGGCCCCGCGCCGGCCGGCGCCTCCCCCGCGATCCGGTTCGAGAGCACGACCCACGATTTCGGGACGATCGACTCGGACAAGAAGCAGACCTTCTCGTGGGCCTACCGCAACACCGGCGACGCGACGCTGGAGATCCTCAACACGAGCCCCTCGTGCGGCTGCACGGCGAGCGTCGCGGAGCCGAGGCGCGTGGAGCCGGGGGCCGCCGGAGCGCTCGCCGTCACCTACGACCCCGCGGGGCAGAGCGGCGACGTCCGGAAGACGCTCACCGTCGTCACGAACGACCCGGCCCATCCGCGGACGATCCTCACCCTGCGCGCGAGGGTGGTCCCGAACGAGGCCGAGACACTCGCCAACGGCCACCCGCGCTTCACCGGACAGTCCCTGCTGATGGGCTCCTGTGCCGGATGCCACGCGACCCCCTCCGCGGGGAAGACAGGAGCGGCGCTCTGGGAGGCGACGTGCGCGATGTGCCACGGAAAGACCGGAGAGGGGGGGCTCGCGCCCGGGCTGCGGGCGCCCGACTACCTCGCTTCGCACGACGACGCGGCGCTCGACCTCGCGATCGCGTACGGCACCTCGAACCCGAAGATGCCGGGATTCTCCGAGGCGATGGGAGGGCCGCTCAACGCGGGCCAGGTCGCCTCGCTCGTGAAGCTCCTCCGGACGTGGGGCCCGATCTCGCCGCGGGCGCCCTCGCCGACCCCGCCGAAACGGTGACGCCGTGAGATCGCGCCCGGCGTCCCTCGTCGCCGAACGCGCGGTCCGATACCTTCTCGAATCCGGCAAGCCCGTGCCGTCGATCGAGCTGGCCCGCGAGCTGCTCTCGTTGAAGGTGGGAGACGAGGCGCAGGCGACGCGCGTGCTCGGCACGGCGTTCGGCGGCGACCCGCGCCTCTCCTACGAAGAAGGCGCATGGCGCCCCCGCACGGCGGCCCCGGAACCGGAGCCGGCTCCGGGCGAGCCGCAGGAGGTGGAGCCCGACCTCGCCTTCGTCCTGGTCGAGGGGGAGCGGCCGGCCGCCGGCGCGCGGTTCGCCCTGCGGATCGTCAGCGCGGTCCGCCGGCGCGGCGCGGAGGTCGTCGCCGCGTGCGGCGGCGAGCTCGCGGGCTGGACGCACGATCACGAGCTGAAGCAGCAGCTGCGCGCGCTGTTGGAGGGGGCCCGCGTCGCGCTCCACGCCCCTCCCGGCGGGCTCGGCGCCCTCGAGGCCTGGCTCGAGGAGCCGCTCACCGATCCCCTCCCGATCGCCCTCCTCGCCCGGCGCCGGGCCGGGATCGCCGCGCGGCACGACGTCGAGGCGCTCGCGGCGGCGCTCGGCCTCGCGGTCCGGATCGACGACGACGCGGCGCGCCGCATCGAGGTCCTCCCCGCCTGCTTCGACGCCTTGCGAGAGCCCGGGGAGCCCTGGGGGGCGCTCGTCGACTCGTGCCGCCCGCGAGGCGATGTGATCCCCTGGCCACGCTACGCGTTCACGCGCGAGGACCTCCAGGCCCTTCCGTCCGCGCCGGGGACCTACCGTTTCTTCGACCACGACGGCAAGCTTCTTTACGTCGGAAAGTCGCGGAGCCTGCGCCGGAGGCTGGCCAGCTGGTTCCGCGAGGACGCGCGCCGGAGCCCCCGCGCGCGGGCGATCGTCGAGGCGGTGCACCGGTTCGAGGCCGACCCTTCCGGGTCCGACCTCGAGGCGCTGCTGCGCGAGGCCGGCTCGATCCGGCGCGACGCGCCGGAGCACAACGTGCAGCGCGAGATCCACGCGCACCCCTCGCGCGCGCAGCGCCTCGCATCGATCCTGATCCTGGAGCCGGCGGAGGCGCCGTTCGTGCTCCGCGCCTGGCTGATCCGCGAGGGGCGGCTCCTCGACGCCGTGCCGCTGGGGCGCCGCGGGGGAGGGCTCGCGCGCGTCGCGCGGATCCTCGAGAGCGAGTTCTTCGACCCGCGCGTGGGCCCGCGCTCGGCGCGCGCGCGCCCGGTGGACGTCGAGATCGTGGCGCGCTGGCTCGCCGAGCATCGGGATCGCGCGGTCGCGTTCGACCCCACGCACTTGAAATCCACGGAGGACGTGGTCGCGCGGCTGAGGTGGTTCCTCGAGCGCGGCACGCTCGGCGATCCCGAGGGGTCGCCTATACTCCCCCGCTGATGGACGCGGTCCTCGTCGTCTGCGCCCTCGCGATGGTCGCGATCAACGCGTTCTTCGTCGCCGCCGAGTTCGCCATCGTCCGGGTCCGGGCGACCCGCATCGAGGAGCTGGTCCAGCGCGGAGTGCACCGCGCCGCCGCCGCCCGCGAGGTCCTCCGGCACCTCGACGCCGCGATCTCGGCCTGCCAGCTCGGCATCACGCTCGCCTCGCTCGCGCTCGGATGGATCGGCGAGCCCGCCTTCGCCCATCTCCTGGAGCCGGCGTTCGGGTGGGCGGGCCGGTTCCGCGAGGGAGCCGCGCACACGATCGCGATCGGCCTCTCCTTCCTGCTCATCGCCTTCCTGCACGTGGTGGTCGGGGAGCTGGTCCCCAAGACGCTCGCGATCACGCACGCGGAATCGACGGTGCTGGCCGTCTCCTGGCCGCTCCGCTTCTTCCGGTTCCTCTTCTACCCCCTCATCGCCTTCATGAACGGGACCGCGAACGTCCTCGTCCGCGCGCTCGGCCTGGTGGCCCCGAGCGAGGAGAGCCTGGCGCACAGCGAGGCGGAGCTGCGGATGATCCTGGCGGTCAGCCGCAAGAGCGGCGCGCTGTCCGAGTCGCACGGGCGCCTCCTCTCGAACGCGCTGGACTTCCCCGATCGCGCGGTCCGCCAGATCATGGTCCCGCGGGCGGACGTCCTCTGGCTGGACCGGAACGGGTCGTTCGCGGAGAACGTCGATCGCGCGCGCGAGTACGGCCACACGCGGCTGCCGCTGTGCGACGGCACCATCGACCGCGTCGTCGGGATCATCCACGTGAAGGACCTCTTCATGGCGCCGCCGCGCCCCGCGGGGATCCCCGACCTCGCCTCGCTCGCACGGGCGCCGCTGTACATCCCGGAGGCGGCCAAGATCCAGCAGGCGCTCGCGCTGTTCCAGCGCCAGAAGCTCCACCTGAGCATCGTCGTGGACGAGTACGGCGGCACCGCGGGGCTGGTGACGCTGGAGGACGTGCTCGAGGAGCTGATCGGCGACATCCAGGACGAGTTCGACCAGGAAGCCCCTCGCGTGCAGACGCAGCCCGACGGCCGCCTCGTGCTCGATGCGGCGCTAACCATCTCGGAGCTGGAGCGCGTGACCGGCGCCCACGAGGACGTGCAGGAGGACGTGGATACGATCGGCGGGCTCGTCCAGGCGCGGCTCGGACGTCTCGCGCGCGTCGGCGACGTGGTCCCGTTCGCCGGGCGCACGCTCGAGGTCGTGAGGATCCGCGGACGCCGGATCCTCCGCGTCGCGATCGCGCCCCTTCCGTCGTCGGCGGTTTGACGCCGCGCGCGCGCGCCTGATATCGTTTCGGTCTCTTCTGCGAACGTTTCGCAACAAGATCGGGGAGCGGATGAAGCGGCGGCGCGGGGCGGAAGACGGCCTGGTCGAGAGGATGAAGGCGCGGGGGCTCCGGCTGACGGGGCAGCGCAAGCTGCTCGCGGAGCTCCTCGAAGGGGCCGACGAGCACCTCGACGCCGAGTCGGTCTATCAGCGGGCGCGCGCGATGGACGGCAGCGTCCACCGCGCGACCGTCTACCGCACGCTGAACAAGCTCAAGAAGCTCGGTCTGGTGGACGAGCTGGACCTGATGCACGTCAGCGGTGAGCGCCACTACTACGAGATCCGGCCGAGCACGCTGCACATCCATCTGGTGTGCACGACCTGCAAGGGGGTCGACGAGCCGGGCGAGACGTTCTGGGAGGACCTCAAGCGCCGCGTGGAGAGCGCCAACGGGTTCCGTCCCGAGGTCGTCCGTATCGAGATGGCGGGGACCTGCTCCGCGTGCCAGGGGAGGCGCTCCCGCAGCAGCGCCTGAGCGTCCTTTTTTTGTGTCCTTTCTGCGAACGGTTCGCAACACAACGGTGGAGGAATGCATGCATCGGAAGGGCGGATGGGGGCGGATCGCCGGAGCCTTGCTTGGCGCCGCGCTCGTCGTGGGCGCGGCGCGTGCCGCCGACGATCCTCGGATCGCGGAGCTCGAGCAGAAGATCCGCGAGCTGTCCCGGCAGGTCGCGGCGCTGTCCGCGGGAGCGGACGACGCGAAGATCGCCGAGCTGTCCCGGCGGATCGAGATCCTCGCCAAGGAGGTCGAGGGCTTGAAGCTCGGGGAGGCGGGGGCCGAGACCTCGGCGGGGGTGTACGGCCTCGGACCGTCCGCCTCGAAGATCTACGGCGCGAAGCGCGGCGTGGCCTTCGGCGGGTACGGCGAGATGCTCTACTCGCGGCCCGCGGCGTCCCTCGAGGACGACTCCCCTTCCGGGGCGGCGTCGCAGATCGACCTCCTGCGCGCGGTCCTGTACTTCGGGGCGAAGTTCAACGACACGATCCTCTTCAACTCGGAGATCGAGTTCGAGCACGTGACGACCGGCGAGGGGGACGAGGAGCGGGGGGAGGTCACCGTCGAGTTCGCGTACGTGGACTTCCTCGTGAGCAAGGGGATCAACGCGCGCGCGGGGCTTCTCCTCGTGCCGATGGGCTTCATCAACGAGCGCCACGAGCCTCCGACCTACTTCGGGACGCGCCGTCCTCTCGTGGAGCAGACGATCCTCCCCACGACCTGGAGCGAGGACGGGGCCGGCGTGTTCGGCGATCTCGGGACGCGCGTCTCATACCGCGCGTACCTCACCAGCGGCCTCGCGGCGGCGGCGGGGACGTCGAGCGGCGCCGAGGGGTTCTCCGCCGAGGGGATCCGCGACGGGCGCTCGAAAGGCGCCCAGGCCTCGGCCGAGCGGCTGGCGCTGACGGGCCGGATCGACGGAACGGTGCTCGACGGCCTGACGGTGGGGGGAGCGTTCTTCACGGGGGATGCGGGGCAGGGGCTCGCGTTCGCGGGCGGCACTCTCGACGCGCGGACGACGGTCGCCGACCTCCACGCGGAGTACCGGTGGCGGGGGCTGACCGCGCGGGCGCTGTACGCGCGCACCTCGATCGACGATGCCGAGGACGTCAACCTCGCGCAGGGGCTGGTCGGTAGCGCGTCGGTCGGGTCGCGCCAGTACGGATGGTACGGCGAAGCCGGCTACGACGTGCTCGCGCACGCGGCCGACGCGCGGCAATCGCTCAGCCCCTACGTGCGCTACGAGCGGCTGAACACGCAGCACCGCGTGCCGGCGGGGTTCGCGGCGGACCCGGCGAACGACGCGACCCTTCTGACGTCGGGGATCATGTGGAAGCCGATTCCGAACATCTCGGTCAAGCTGGACTGGAACCGCGCGACCAACGAGGCCCGTACCGGGCTGAGCGAGGTGAACGCATCTCTGGGCTTCATGTTCTGAAGCGAAGCCGCGTCGCGGCGGTCGCGGCCGCGCTCCTCGGGGCAACGGCCGCCCGCGGCGCGGTGTACCTCACCAAGGACGCGGCCCTCGCGCTCGCCTTCCCGAAGGGGGTCGCGGTCGAGCGGCAGACGGCGTTCCTCACCGACGCCCAAATCGCCGAGGCGAGGACGCGCGCCGGAGCAGGAATCGAGGTCGCCTCCGCACTCGTCGTGCGCTACGTCGGGAGGTCGGCGGACGGCAAGGTCGTCGGCACGGCGTACTTCGACACGCACCGCGTCCGCACGCTCGACGAGACGCTGATGATCGTGGTCGGCGCGGACGGCCGCGTCGCCCGCGTGGAGGTCCTCGCGTGCGGCGAGCCGCCGGAGTACCTTCCGAAACCGGGCTGGCTCTCCCAATTCCACGGACGCGCGCTCGACCCCGAGCTCTCGGTGAAGAGGGGGATCCGCGGGATCACCGGAGCGACCCTGTCGTCCCAGGCGGCGACCGACGCCGTGCGCAGGGTGCTCGCGATCCACGCGGTCCTCGGATGAGCTCGTTCGAGAAATGGCTGCTGTGGAGCGCGACCGCGGCGGTCGCGGCCACGGGGATCCTGCTCGGATGGATGAAGTACTTCGTCCGCTCCTCCGATCCCTATGCGGTCGTTCACCATCCGCTGCAGCCGCTCGTGCTCAAGGCGCACGTCCTCTCTGCGCCGTTCCTGGTGTTCGCGGCCGGGGTGGTCTACACGCGTCACGTCGTTCGCCTCTGGCGCACCGGCCGCCCCGCGGGGCGCCGGTCCGGGATCGCGATCCTCGCGACGCTCGGGCCGATGGTCCTCTCGGGGTACGCGATCCAGACCTTCACCTCGGATACCTGGGTGTTCCGCGCGGCGATAACCCACATCGCCGCGAGCCTCCTCTATCTCGTCGGGCTCGGGATCCACCGGGCCGGCGCGAAGGCCCGCGCGCGGCGCGACCCCGTGGCGGACCCCGACTCGTGAACCCGCGGCTCCTCGCGTCGTTCTGGAAATGGGCGCGCCCCTACAGGTGGGCGTACGCCCGGGGGCTCGTCTGGCTCCTCGCCACCAACGCCCTCGCGCTCTCCATCCCCTGGCTCCTCCGCGGCGCGGTCCACGACCTCGAGACCCGCGCCGGGCCGCGGCGGCTGGCGGCGTGGGCGGGCGGGATGATCGTCCTCGCGCTGGCGCAAGGATGGGTGCGGACGATCTCGCGGCTCGCGATTCTCGGCTCCTCCCGGAAGATCGCGTTCGACATCCGCGAGGCGTTCTTCGCCAAGCTCCTGACCCTCGATGCGACGTTCTACGACGTCTGGCGGACCGGGGACGTCATGTCCCGCGGCGTCAACGACCTCCAGCTCCTCCAGGCGTTCTACGGCCCCGGGCTGATGAACGCGCTCAACACCGCGGTCGTCTACGCCGGCGCGCTGGTCCTGATGATCCGCCTCGACGCGCCGCTGACCGGCGTCGCGCTCGCCCTCTTCCCGATCCTGTACTGGGCGGTCAACCGGATGAGCAAGTCGGTCTACGCGCGGTCGCTCGCCGTGCAGGAGCAGCTCTCCTCGATCAGCGCGCGCACGCAGGAGAACCTCTCCGGCATCCAGCAGGTGAAGATCTACGCCCAAGAGGACCGCGAGATCGCCGCCTTCCGCGGTCTCTCGGACGACTTCCGTAGCAAGACCCTGGCGCTCGCCCGGGTGCGGGGGGCGATGGTCGCCCTGATCGGCGTCTTCACCGGACTGGGCACGCTGCTGGTCGTCTTCGTCGGCGGGCTCCACGTCATCCACGGCCGGATCTCGCTCGGCGACTTCGTCGCGTTCAACGCCTACCTCGGGCAGCTGGCGTGGCCGACGATCGCGCTGGGGTGGATCGTCAACGTGTTCCAGCGCGCCGCCGGAGCGCTCGACCGGCTGGACCAGGTGTTCCGCGTCGACCCGGCGATTCCGTCGAGCGCGCCCGAGGACGTGTCGCGCCCTCCGGTCGCAGGGGACATCGAGGTCCGGGGGCTCACGTTCGCCTACCCGGGCGCCGAGAGCCGCCCCGCGCTCGCGGGGATCGACCTCCGGATCCCCGAGGGCGCGCGTGTGGCGATCGTGGGAGCGGTGGGCTCCGGGAAGTCCACGCTCGCGCATCTGCTCGCGGGGGTCTACCCCGCCCCGGCGGGAACCCTCTTCGTCGGAGGGGAGGACATCGCGCGCGTCCCGGTGTCGCGGGTCCGCTCGGGGATCGGGTTCGTGCCGCAAGAGGCGTTCCTCTTCTCGCGTCCGCTGCGGGAGAACGTCCTCTTCGGGAACCCCGGCGCGGGCCCCGAGCCCCTGGCGCGCGCCGTCGGCGTCGCGGGGCTCGCCGCCGACCTTCCGCAGCTCCCGTCGGGGCTCGACACGGTGGTCGGCGAGCGCGGCTTCACGCTCTCGGGGGGCCAGCGCCAACGCGCCACCCTCGCCCGCGCGGTCGCGGCGGGACCGGGGATCCTCGTCCTCGACGACGGACTGTCGAGCGTGGACGCCGACACCGAGCGGCGGATCCTCGACGGCCTCGAGACCGAGCGGCGAGGCCGCACGCTGATCCTGATCACGCACCGGCTCTCGACGCTGCGCGCGATGGATCGCATCGTCGTCCTGGAGGGCGGCCGCCTCGCCGAGGACGGGACCCACGACGAGCTGCTCGCCCGCGACGGCGTCTACGCCGGGCTGTTCCACCGCAGCCGGATGGAGGAGAGGCTCGCGTGAGCGTGGACCGCGACGACGTCCTGGGGAAGGCGTACGACGCGCGTCTCATGCGGCGTCTGGCGGCGTACGTGCGCCCCTACGGCGGCCTGGTCGCGCTCACGATCGCCGCGCTGCTCGCCGCGGCCGCCGTGCAGCTCGTCCAGCCGTACCTGGTCCGGGAGGTCATCGACGGCTTCATCGTCACCCGGCGGTCGGAGGGGCTCGCGCTCCCGGCCGTCCTGTTCCTGGCGACCTTGGCCGCGGATTTCGTGCTCGGCTTCTTCCAGACCTACCTGCTCGAGCGGACCGGCCAGAACATCGTCTTCGACCTCCGCAATGCGGTCTTCGCCCATCTCCAGAGGCTCCCCTCGTCGTTCTTCGACCGGACGCCCGTCGGGCGGTTGATGACCCGCGTGACCACGGACGTCGAGGCGATCAACGAGGCGTTCACCTCGGGCGTCGTCCTCGTCCTCGCCGACCTCGCGAAGCTCGCGGGGATCGTCGTCATCCTGCTGGCGCTCGACGCGCGCCTCGCCCTCGTGACGTTCGCCGTCATCCCCCCGATGCTCCTCGTCTCCTGGTGGTTCCGGATCCGCGTGCGCGACGCCTACCGCCGGATGCGCGCCGCGGTCGCGAGGCTCAACGCCGCGCTCCAGGAGATCGTCTCCGGGATGCGCATCGTCCAGCTCTTCCGGCGGGAGCGGCTGGTCGCGGAGGAGTTCGCGGCGCTCGACGCGGAGCATCGCCGCGCGCAGATGTCGGGCGTCTTCTTCGAATCGGCGTTCTCGGCCGTCGCCGAGCTCATGGCCTCGGTCACGCTCGCGGCGATCGTCTGGGCCGGGGGCGCGCGCCTCTGGGGCGGAGCGCTGACCTTCGGGACCCTGGTCGCGTTCATCGAGTACGCCGGGCGCTTCTTCCGCCCCGTCCAGGAAATGTCCCAACGCTACACGGTCATGCAGGCGGCGATGGCCTCGGCCGAGCGCATCTTCTCGCTCCTCGACATCGAGCCGCAGCTCGCCTCGCCGCCCCTTCCCTTCCGGCCGGCGGGGCGGTCCCGCGGCGAGATCGTCTTCGAACACGTGACGTTCGGCTACGCGGACGGGCCGCCCGTCCTCGACGACGTCTCGTTCCGGGTGGCGCCCGGAGAGCGCTTCGCCGTCGTCGGATGGACGGGGGCCGGGAAGTCCACGCTCATCCGGCTGCTCGCGCGCCTCTACGACGTCCGCTCCGGGCGGATCCTGCTCGACGGCGTGGACGTCCGCGACTACGAGCTCGGCGATCTCCGGCGCGCGATCGGCGTCGTCCTCCAGGACCACTTCCTCTTCGCCGGCACCGTCGCCGGGAACATCGCGCTCGGCGACCCGGCGATCGGCCCCGAGCGTGTCCGCGAGGCCGCGCGCGCCGTGCGGGCCGACCGCTTCATCGAGCGCCTCCCCGCCGGCTACGACGAGCCGGTCCGCGAGCGCGGGTCGAACTTCTCCGTCGGCGAGAAGCAGCTCCTGTCCTTCGCCCGCGCGATCGCGTTCGACCCCGCCGTCCTCGTTCTCGACGAGGCCACCGCGTCGGTGGACCCGGAGACCGAGCGCCACATCCAGGCCGCGCTCGAGGCGACGCTTTCGGGACGGACGTCGATCGTCATCGCGCATCGCCTCTCCACGATCCGCCACGCCGACCGGATCCTCGTGCTCCACCACGGGCGCATCGCGGAGATCGGCACGCACGACGAATTGGTCGCGCGTCCGGACGGCCTCTACCGCGCCTTGGACCTCCTGCAGAAACCTCTTGCCGCCCCCCCCGCCTCCGGGTAGAACGCAGCGCGAGAGGCTTCCGCGTGGGGGTGTGCATGGGTGGCGCGACGACTGCGCTCGGTCGCCATTTCCTACCGGCGTGAGCACCGAGTCGGGCTACGGGTCATCGATCGTCACCCGGCTCGTTCTGCTGACAGGTCTGGTCCTCTTGCTGAACGTGCTGCTGCTGCGCGCGCCGGCGCCGCCG
>DASRJG010000118.1:0-18570 GCA_035649595.1 Candidatus Polarisedimenticolaceae bacterium | reverse complement strand
ACCCGAGCGGCGCGGCGCCCACGACCGGAGCGATGGCGAGGCCGAGCGCCCCCGCGAGGGCGAGGGCGATCGCCCCGACCGCCGCGGCCTCGCGCGCCTCGATCGGCTCGTGCGGTGGCGCGCCGAGCCGGTCCCAGGCGTGATCGATGAGCTGGACCCCCACCGCCGCGAGCCACGCGGCGAGCGCGACCACGGCGGGCCCCAGGAACCCCCCTCCGGTGTGGGCGTCCCAGCGGGAATAGGCCAGCCCGATCGCGACGCCTGCGGGGGCGAGCAGCGCCTGCACGGGCCGGGCGGCGTCTTGCCACGGGCGGAGGCGTTCCATGCGGTTCGTATAATAGCCGGGCGAGGTATCGACTTTGGCTCTCGTCGACGCGCACGGAAGGGTCCACGACGACCTCCGGCTGTCGGTCACCGATCGGTGCAATCTCCGCTGCGCCTACTGCATGCCGGAGGAGCCGGTCTGGTTCCCGAGGGAGGAGATCCTCACCTTCGAGGAGATCACCCGGATCGCACGCATCGCGATCGGGGAGGGGGTCGCGAAGCTGCGCGTCACGGGGGGCGAGCCGCTCCTCCGGCGCGGCATCGTCGACCTCGTCGCCTCGCTGGCGGCGCTCCCCGGCGTGCGCGACCTCTCGCTGACGACGAACGGCGTCCTCCTCGCCCCGCTCGCCGCGGATCTCGCGCGGGTGGGGCTCCGGCGGGTCAACGTCAGCCTCGACACGCTCGACCGGGAGCGGTTCCGGAGGCTGACCGGACGGGACCGTCTCGCGAGCGTCGTCGAGGGGCTGGCCGCCGCGCGGGGCGCGGGGCTCTCGCCGGTGAAGATCAACGCGGTGCTCCTTCGCGGGGAGAACGAGGGCGAGGCGATCGATCTCGTCCGGTTCGGACGCGAGGAGGGGTACGAGGTCCGCTTCATCGAGTTCATGCCGCTCGAGAACGACCGCTCCTGGGAGATCGGCCGCGTGGTGACCGGGGCGTCGGTGCGGCGTCGCATCGCGTCCGTCTGGCCGGTCGCCCGCGACCCGGAGGAGGACCCGCACGCCCCGGCGTCGCGCTTCCTGTTCGAGGACGGCGCGGGCGCGGTCGGCTTCATCGACTCGGTGACCGCGCCGTTCTGCTCCGCGTGCAGCCGGATCCGCGTCGCGAGCGACGGACGGTTCCGCGTCTGCCTCTACGACGACCGGGAGACCGACCTGCGCGCCGCGCTCCGGGGCGGGGCGACGGACGCGGCGATCGCGTCGCTCATGCGCGATGCGCTCCTGCGCAAGGGGCGCGGGGGCGCGCTCGAGATCCTGGAGTCGCGGACCGCGCTTCCGCTCACGCGCACGATGCACCAGATCGGCGGCTGACGGGCGTCAGGCGGTCGGCTCGGTCATCTTGAACGGGTCGAGCGCGGCGTCGAGCTGCTCCTTCGTCAGGGACGTCGTCTCCCGCGCGATCTCGCGCACGGTCCGGCCGGTCTTCGCCGCTTGCTTCGCGATCGCCGCGGCGGCGTCGTAGCCGATGTAAGGGACGAGGCCGGTGCAGATGGCGAGGCCTCGCTCGACGAGCTCGGGCCCGCGCTCGGTCGCGCGCGTCCCGCGCACGCACCGCTCGGCGAAGTTCCGCGCCGCGGCCGCGAGGATCTCGATCGAGCCGACCAGGTTGTGCGCGGCGAAGGGGAGCATCGTGTTCAGCTCAAAGAAGCTCCACTGCGCGGCCTGGAGGACCGCGACGTCGGCCGCGATCGCCTGGGACGCGGCCTGGATCAGCGACTCCGCGATGACCGGGTTCACCTTCCCGGGCATGATCGAGCTGCCGGGCTGGACCTCGGGGAGCGCGAGCTCCCCGAGCCCGCACCGCGGGCCCGAGCCCATCAGCCGGATGTCGTTCGCGATCTTGAGCAAGCCGACGGCGACCGTCCGGATCGTCCCCGACGCCTGCACGACCGCGTCGATCGTCGCCTGCGCCTGGAAGTGGTTGTCGGTCTCCCGAGCCTCGATCTTCGCCTCGCGGGCGAGGAGGGCCAGCACGCGCGAGGCGAACTCCGGGTGGGTGTTGATGCCGGTGCCGACCGCGGTCCCGCCCAGCGGGACGACCGAGAGCTCCGCCATCGCCCCGTCGAGCCTCGCGAGCGCCTTGTCCATCTGCCCGGCGTAGCCGTGGAAGACCTGCCCCATCCGGATCGGCGTCGCGTCCTGGAGATGCGTGCGCCCCGTCTTGATCACCCCCCAGAACTCCTTCGCCTTCGCCGCCAGCTCGTCGCGGAGCGCGCCGACCGCGGGCGCCAGCTCCTCGCGGATCGCGAGCCAGGCGGCGAGATGGAGGGCGGTGGGGATGACGTCGTTGGACGACTGCCCGAGATTGACGTGGTCGTTCGGGTGCACGGTTCCGCGGGAGCCGCGCGCCGCCCCGAGCAGCTCGGCCGCGCGATTGGCGATGACCTCGTTCGCGTTCATGTTCGTCGAGGTCCCGGAGCCGGTCTGGAACACGTCGAGGGGGAAGTGCGCGTCGAGAGCACCGTCCGCGACCTCGCGCGACGCCTTCGCGATCGCCTCCGCCAGGCCGCGATCCAGAAGCCCGAGGTCGCCGTTGACCGTCGCCGCCGCTCCCTTGATCAGCCCCAGCGCCCGGATGAACCGGCGTGGCATGCGCAGGCCGCTGATCGGGAAGTTGACGACGGCCCGCTGCGTGGAGGCGCCGTAGTACGCGTCGGCGGGGACCTCCATCTCGCCCATGGTGTCGCGCTCGATCCGCGTCTTCGCATCCGGCATGGCGGCCCTCCTACGGGCGTCGGCTGGGCTCCGCGGTCAAGATAGCAATGTTATTCTCGCCCGTCCCGCAAGGAGCCCACGCGATGAGCGCAAAGGACCGGCTCTCCTGCTTCAAGGCCTACGACATCCGCGGCCGCATCCCGGACGAGCTCGATCGCGACCTGGTCGTCGCCATCGCCCGCGCGTACGCCTCCTGGCTCCGGCCGAAGAAGGTCGCGGTGGGCTACGACGTCCGGCTCACGAGCCCGGACTTCGCCGCGGCGATCTGCGAAGGGCTGTGCGCGTCCGGTGTGGACGTGATCGACATCGGGCGGTGCGGGACCGAGCAGGTCTACTTCGCGACCTTCCACCTGGGGCTCGACGGCGGGATCATGGTCACCGCGTCCCACAATCCGGCGGATTACAACGGATTGAAGCTGGTCCGCGAGCGCGCGAAGCCGATCAGCGCCGACACCGGGCTGCGCGAGATCGAGACGCTGACCCTCGCGCGGACGTTCGAGACCGCGCGGCGCCGCGGGACGGTGGAGCAGGCGGATCTCCAGGGCGAGTACGTCCGGCACCTCCTGTCCTACGTCGACGTCCCGTCGCTCCGGCCTCTGACGGTCGTCTCGAACCCGGGAAACGGCGGCGCGGGCCCGATCGTCGAGGCGCTTGCCCCCCACCTTCCCTTCCGCTTCGTCCGCGTCCACCACGACCCGGACGGCCGGTTCCCGAACGGCATTCCGAACCCGCTCCTCCCCGAGAAGCGCGCGGACACCGCGAAGGCGTTGACGGCGTCGCAGGCCGACGCGGGGATCGCGTGGGACGGCGATTTCGACCGCTGCTTCCTCTTCGACGAGCGGGGAGGGTTCATCGAGGGGTACTACATCGTCGGGCTCCTCGCGTCACAGATCCTCAAGCGCGCGAAGGGGGCGAAGATCGTCCACGACCCCCGTCTGACCTGGAACACGATCCAGGTCGTGCGCGAGGCCGGTGGGATCCCCGTCCAGAGCAAGTCCGGGCACGCGTTCATGAAGGAGGTGATGCGCCGGGAGGACGCGGCGTACGGCGGCGAGATGTCCGCCCACCACTTCTTCCGCGACTTCGCCTACTGCGACAGCGGCATGATCCCCTGGCTGCTCGTGCTGGAGATCATGAGCCACACGGGGAGGTCGCTCTCCGACCTCGTGGCCGAGCACGTCCGGCGCTTCCCGACCAGCGGCGAGATCAACCGCAAGGTCGGAGACGCGCGGGCCGTCCTCTCGACGATCCGTCAGACCTACGGACCCCACGCGCTGGCCGTGGACGAGACCGACGGCGTCGGCATGGAGTTCCACGCCTGGCGATTCAACTTGAGAATGTCGAACACCGAGCCGCTGATCCGTCTCAACGTCGAGTCGCGCGGCGACCCCGAGCTGCTCCGCGCGAAGACCGACGAGCTGCTCGGCGTGATCGGCGGCACCCCTCAAGACTGAACGAGCCGACCCAGCTCGCGGTTGAAGCGGGAGTTGGGCATCACGAGGTCGAATCCCGCGTCCCGCGCCGCGGCGAGGGCGTGCTCGTCCACGTGGCTGCCGTAGGCGATCAGCTCGGGCGCGGGGGAGGCCGCCTTCCAGCGCGCCGCCCAGGCGAGCACGTCCACCGACCGCGATCCGAGATCGGCGATGACGCGGGCGACCCCTCCGGACCGGAACGCGGCGTCCATCGCGGCCTCGTCGCCGATCCGGAGCGCCTCGCGGCCGGCCGCGCGTGCGGCGTCGCGGACGCGGGCCCAGAACAGGATATCGTCGGAGACGAAGAGGATTTTTCCGTCCATCAGGCCCTTCCTCTGGGGTCTATCCTTGACTTTCGATCGGGCTCCTGCAAACTTGAGGCCGACCTATGAAGCTTCGCGATCGACAGCCGATTTTCGTCGGCACCAAGATGGACGGGCAGGTCCGCCGGCGCCTGGAATCGATCACCGGTCCCGACAAGAAGTACTTCTCCCACGACGACACGATGTTCTTGACGATCTGTAAGCTGGGGGACGACGACTACGTCGGAAAGGTGATCGCGGAGCGTTTGACGACCGAGCGCGTGGACGACATCCGGCGCAACGTGCTCAGCATTCTCCAGCGGCTCTGTCCCGAGACCCGGTTCCCGTCGGTCCTGGACATCCTCCCCTGCGAAGCTCCGGGAGAGGGTCCTCACTGAGGGATTGGTAGCGCTACGGGGATTCGAACCCCGGTTTGATGGCTGAGAACCACCCGTCCTAACCCCTAGACGATAGCGCCGGCGGAATTCTAGCAGGCAGGCCGGTTGCGTCGTCGTCCCCCGAACCTATATTCGCGAAGTCCTGCGTTTTCTCCGATTTGGCTTGCAGGACCGGGGTGGACGTGCAGCCGATGATCCTCTGGCTCGCGGTCGCGGGGCTCGTCATCGGCGGGACCCTCCTGGCGTTCGGCGCCGGGCGCACGATCGGCGCGCGCCGGGCGCGGAATGCCGCGCGGCGCGAGCGGCGCGAGCTCCGCGACGTGCTCGAGATCACCGAGGCGGTCAACGGGACGCTCGATCTCCACGAGGTCGTCAGCCTGATCGTCCATCGCGTCGGCGAGCGGGTCGGCGCGCAGCGCTGCTCGATCGTCTTCGTGGACGAGGCGCGGGGGCATTGCTTCGTGGTCGCGGCGAGCGACAACCCGAGCGCGGACAAGCTCGCGGTCGATCTGGAGAAATACCCGGAGATCCGTCGCGCCGTCCAGACCCGCGAGCCGGTCTACGTCGAGGACGTCGCCAACGACCCTCTCCTCGCCCCGGTGCGCGACGCGCTCCTCGGCCAGGGGTACCGGTCGCTCCTGGTCATGCCGCTCGTCTTCGGCCGCGAGGTGCTGGGGACGCTGTTCCTCCGGGCGAGCCGCGAGGTGCCCTTCACCCGCCGCGAGATGCGCTTCTGCCGCGTCGCCGCGGCCGCCTCGGCCAACGCGCTGAAGAACGCGCTCCTCTACCGCGACGCCGCGCTCGAGACGGCGCTCCACCGCGCCACGGGGGAGAAGCTGCGCCGCGTCCTCGACGGGACCCCGGACGTCATCGTGGCGACCGACGCCGAGGGGCGCGTCACGGAGTTCAACCGCGCCGCCGAGGACCTCACCGGGCGCTTCGCGGAGGAGGTGCTCGGCCGGCCGCTCGCGGAGGTGCTCCAGGCGGCCGACGTTCCGATCGAATCGGGGAGGAAGGGGCGCGACGCGGTCCTCACGCGCCCCGACGGCCGCGACGTGGAGATGCACCTGATCGGCGCGCCGCTGACGGACGCGAGCGGCGGCGACGCGGGACGCGTGATCCTCGGCCGCGACGTCACCGACCTGCGGCGGGCGGAGAAGAGCCTGGCGCAGGCGGAGCGGCTCTCCAGCCTCGGCGAGGTCGTGGCCGGGGTCGCGCACGAGCTGAACAACCCGCTCTCGGCGGTGCTCGGCTACGCGCAGCTCATCCAGGGCGGGCCGATCCGGGACGATCTCGAGCGCGATCTCGCGCGCATCGTGGAATCCGCGAGGCGCTGCCAGCGGATCGTGGTGAACCTCCTCTCCTTCGCGCGCAAGCATCCGCCGGAGAAGAAGCCTCACGATCTCAACGCCTGCGTCCGCAAGGTGGTCGAGCTCAAGACCTACCACCTCCGCGCGGCCCGGGTCGAGGCGGTGCTCGACCTCGCCGAAGGCCTCCCGCCGGCGCTCTTCGACTTCTACCAGATGGAGCAGGTCGTCCTCAACCTCGTCAACAACGCCGAGCAGTCGATCGTCGCGGCCGGCCGGCCCGGACGGGTCACGATCCGGTCGTTCGCTACCGAGACCGAGGTCGGTCTCGACGTCGCGGACGACGGTCCCGGAATCCCCGGCCCGGTGCGTCACCGCATCTTCGATCCCTTCTTCACGACGAAGGGCGCGGGGGAGGGGACCGGGCTCGGCCTGTCGGTCTCGTACGGGATCGTCCAGGAGCACCGGGGCCGGATCGAGCTACGCCCGGACCCGCCCGTCGGCGGCGCTGTGTTCCGCGTCGCGCTGCCGCGCGCCGAGAGCCTCGTTGCGGAGGCGAGCCCGACGGGCGCGCCGGCACGGACGGCGCCGCGGCCGCTCCTCGGGCGGCGCGTGCTGGTCGCCGAGGACGAGCCCCTGGTGCGCGACCTGTTCTCGCGCCTTCTCCAGCAGGACGGGGCCTCGGTGACGCTCGCCAAGGACGGCGAGGAGGCCTGGATCAAGATCCTCGAGACCGACTTCGACCTGATCGTCGCGGACCTGCGGATGCCCAATCTCGACGGGCGCGCGCTCTACGAGCGGGTGGTCGAGGAGAAGCCGTCGATGGTCCGGCGCTTCGTGTTCGCCACCGGCGACCTCGTGCGGCAGGAGAGCCTGAAGTTCCTGGAGGGGCTCCCGAACCGGATCCTCGCGAAGCCGCTCGACGTGGAGAACGTCCGGCAGGTTCTCCTCCAGACGATCGCCGCGACGCGCCGCGCCCCGGCCTAGCTCGCGAGGGCGGCGACCGCGCCGCGGATCGTCCCGGTCAGCGCCGCCGCCTCGTCCCGCGAAGGGTCGTGCCGCACGGGGACCACGATCGCCTTCCCGAACCGGATCGTGACCGGCACGAAGCGCGGCCACTTCGCGTGCCGCGGAAGGGCCTGGAACGTCCCGCCCACGTGGATCGGGATCACCGGGGCGCCGAGCCGGAGCGCGATGGTCGCCGCGCCGTTGCGGAAGGGTTTCATGGTGCCGTCGCGGGTGATCCCGCCCTCGGGGAAGATCCCCACGAGCCCTCCGTGATCGAGGACTTCGGCGATGAGGCGGAACGAGCGGAGGAAGCGGTTGCTGCCGCCGACGGGAATCGTCCCGAGCGTGCGGAGCAGCAGGTTCAGCTTCCGGTCGTCGTAGTACTCCTGCGCGACCAGGAAGCGGACCGGGCGGCCGACGCCGAGCGCGATGAAGACCGGGTCGAGGAACGACGCGTGGTTCGCGGCCAGGATCGCGGGACCCGCGGGGACGTTCGGCCGGCCGGACGTGCGGAGCCGGAAGCCGATCGCGAAGGGCGGCCCGAAGACCGCGCGCAGCGTGGAGTAGAGGACCCGGGTCACTCCTCGAGGTCGTGCGGGGGAAGCGCGCGCTCGAAGCTCTGGATCGGCCGCCGGTGCACGGGCTCGATCGGGTGCTCGAGGGAGAACGACGCCGGCATCGCCAACTGTCCGGGCTGTGGGCGCGGCGAGAGGCCGCTCCGGATCGGCGGCGTGACGGCGAGCCGGATCTCCACCCCGGGCTTCGACGAGCGCCCGCCGAGCGTCGTCTTCGCCGGTCGCGCCGCAACCGCCGGCACCGCCTTGCGCGCCGCCTTCTTTCTCGAGGCGGGCTTCGCCGTGCGCCTGCGCGCGGCGGCCTTCGGAGCCTTCTTGCGGGCGACCGCCTTCTTGACGGCGGTCCTCTTCGCAGCCTTCTTCTTGGCCTTGGCCATCGGGTCCTCCTCGGTCATCGTCCCGTGCGAGCCTGGAATGATAGCGCGTCCCGGCGGAACTCAGCGCGGGACGCGGTCGCCGTACCGCCTCACCAGCGCCGGGATCAGGTAGTCGGACAGCGCCCTCGCGAGGTCGAGTTCCGGGGCGTGCCCCCAATCGCGGCGCGCGCGGCCGTCGTCCACCTCGGCGGGCCAGGTGTCCACGATCGCCTGGCGCCAGGGGACCGGCTCGAACTCGATCACGGCATCCGGGAAGTGGACCCTCACGGCGTCGCGGATCTCCGCCGCGGACGGGGAGAAGGCGGCGATGTTGTAGACGCGCGTGGTCAGGCGGTCGGCCGGCGCGCGGTCGAGCCGCATCAGCGCGGCGACGGCGTCGGGCATCGTCATGAACGGCATCCGGGTGTCGGGGCCGACGAAGCAGGAGTACGGCTTCCCCTGCGCGGCCGCGTGGATCATCTCGGGGGCGTAGTCGCTCGTCCCCCCCGAGGGCAGGGTCTCGGCGCTGATCAGTCCCGGGAAGCGGATCGATCGGAAGTCGAGCCCCGGCGTGCCGTCCTTCCGCGCCCGCGCGGTGAAGTACGACCCGATCATCTCCCCGTAGAGCTTGTTGCAGCCGTAGATCCCGGCCGGGCGGTTCCAGTCTTCTTCCTTCACCGGACCCGCGGCCCGCTTCGTCGCGGCGTCGGGGAACCCGTAGACCGCGATGCTGCTGGGGAAGAGGAATCGCACGTCCCGCCCGGTCTCGCGGGCGCGATCGCGGCAGAGCCGGAAGAGGTTGAGCGTGCCGGTGACGTTGACCGCGTGCGCGAGGTCCGGATCGCGCTCGGCCTTCGAGGACAGGAGCGCCGCGAGGTGGAACACGGCGTCGGGCCTGTGGTCCGCGAAGAGGTCCGCCATGAGCGTCGGCTCGACGATGCTCCCCACCAAGGCCGCGCGGCACGACGACGCGAGCGCGGGGGCGAGAGGCTGCAGGTCGAGCGCGACGGTCTGGTACCCCGCGGCGGCGAGCGCGGGAAGGAGGAGGTGACCCAGCTCTCCGTTGGCTCCGGTGACGAGCGCGGTGCGGGGCTCCATGACGCTAGAGGATAACGCTCAGCGTGGCTGGGGAGCAGGGATTCGAACCCCGATTCTACGGTCCAGAGCCGCATGTCCTACCATTGGACGACTCCCCAGCAGGACCGAGAGAGCGCGGAACTATAGCAAACCGCGGACGACGCGGTCGACCAGCCGCGCGACCCGCGCGAGCGTGCGCTCCCGCCCGAGAAGCACGACGACCTCGAACAATCCGGGGCTCGCGGTGCGGCCGGTGACCGCGAGACGGACCGGGTGGATGAGCGTCCCGGCCGGAACCCCGAGACCCGTGGCGAGAGCGCGCAGCTCGGCCTCGAGCGGCGCCGCGCTCCACTCGGGGAGCGTCCGCCATCGTGCTTCGAGCTGCCGTAGCGCGGGGGCCACGCCGTCGCTCCGGAACGCCTTCGCCAGCCCCTGCGGGTCGTACTCGAGCTCGTCGCTCGGATCGAAGAAATACTTCCCTTCGCTCGGGATCGAGGCGAGCGTCTTCGTCCGCGGCTGGAGCAGAGCAAGGACCTGGAGGAACCAGCCGCGCCGATCGCGCTCCCACGCGTCATTCCAGAGCGAAGCAGCGACGAGCGCGTCGCGCGCCGCGGCGGCGAACGCTTCGGCCGTAAGCTCCGTGACGTACTGCCCGTTGAGCCACTCGAGCTTCGTCGTGTCGAAGACCGCTCCGGCGGTCCCGACGCCGTCGAGGTCGAAGGCGGCGATCAGCTCGTCCCGGCTCATCTTCTGCCGCTCGTCTCCCGGGTTCCAGCCGAGGAGCGTCAGGAAGTTGAACATCGCGTCCGGGAGGAAGCCGCGGTCGCGGTACTCGAGGACCGACGTCGCCCCGTGGCGCTTGGAGAGCCGCTTCTTGTCCGTGCCGAGGATCAAGGGCACGTGGGCGAACGTGGGAGGCTCGTGCCCCAGGCCCCTGTAGATCACGATCTGCTTCGGCGTGTTCGAGATGTGGTCGTCGCCGCGGATGACGTGCGTGATTCGCATCGCGACGTCGTCGGAGACGACCGAGAGGTTGTAGGTCGGCGTGCCGTCGGAGCGGAGCAGGACCAGGTCCTCGATGACGTCGTTCGGAAACGACGTCTCGCCGTGGATCCTGTCCCGCCAGGCGGTCACGCCGGGCGGGATGCGCAGCCGCACCACGTGCGCCTCGCCGGCGGCGGCGCGGCGGTCCGACTCGGCCCGCGGGATCGCGGCGCAGCGGCGGGGATAGACGTAGCCGCCGGTCTCCTTCTCGGCGGCCTCGCGCTCCGCACGGAGGGTCGCGGGATCGCAGAAGCAGCGATACGCCTTGTCCCGCGCGAGGAGCTTCGCCGCGTCCGCGACGTGGGCCTCGCGGTTCCGCGCCTGGAAGAACGGCCCTTCATCCGGTGTCGTCCCGAGCCAGGCCATCCCGTCCAGGATCGCGCGGACGAGAGCCTCGGAGGAGCGCTGGGCGTCGGTGTCCTCGACGCGGAGCACGAACACGCCCCCGTGCCGCCGCGCATAGAGCCAGTTGAAGATCGCGGTGCGCGCGCCGCCGACGTGCAGATAGCCGGTCGGGCTGGGAGCGAAGCGAACGCGGACGCTCATCGCGCCCTTAGCCTCGAGCCTTCTTCTCGATCCGGGCCCAGGCATCCTTCAGAGTGATCGTCCGGTCGAAGACCGGCGCCTCGGGCGTGGAGTCGGCGTCCACGCAGAAGTAGCCCAGCCGCTCGAACTGCACCGCGGTCCCCGGCGGGAGCTTCGCCGTCGCCGCCTCGATCCGCGCGTCGATCAAGGTGGTCAGCGAGCGCGGGTTCAAGTGCGCGCGCCAGTCGGTCCCGTCGCTCTCGTCGTCGGGGCTCTCCTTGCTGAAGAGCGACTCGTAGAGCCGCACCGTCGCCGGCACCGAGTGCTCCGCCGACACCCAGTGGATCGTGCTCTTCACCTTCCGCCCGTCGGGGGACGAGCCCCCGCGCGAGGCGGGGTCGTAGGTGCAGCGGAGGGACGCGACGTTCCCGTAGGCGTCGCGCTCGACGCCCGTGCAGGTCAGGAAATAGGCGCCTCGGAGGCGGACCTCGCTCCCCGGCGAGAGCCGGTAGTACTTCGGAGGCGGCGTCTCGCGGAAGTCGTCCTCCTCGATGAACAGGTTCCTCGAGAACGGGACCTTCCTCAGCCCGGAGGCCGGGTTCTCGGGGTTCGCCTGGAGCTCGAACTCCTCGACCTGCCCCTCGGGGTAGTTCTCGACGACGACCGGGAGCGGCTTCAGCACGCTCATCACCCGCGGGGCGCGCCGGTTCAGGTCCTCGCGGACCGCGTGCTCGAGGAGCGCGATGTCCACGACGCTGTCGCGCTTGGCGACGCCGACGCGCTCGCAGAACGCGCGGATCGCCTCCGGGGTGAAGCCGCGGCGCCGCATCCCGGACAGCGTGGGCATCCGGGGATCGTCCCATCCCGCGACGTGCCGCTCGCGCACGAGCAGGAGGAGCTTCCGCTTGCTCAGCACCGTGTAGCTGAGGTTCAGCCGCGCGAACTCGATTTGCTGCGGGGTCGCGCCGGTCGGGCAGTTGCGGACGACCCAGTCGTAGAACGGCCTGTGGTCCTCGAACTCCAGCGTGCAGATCGAGTGCGTGATCCCCTCGAGCGCGTCCGACAGCGGGTGCGCGTAGTCGTACATCGGGTAGACGCACCACGCGTCGCCGGTCCGGTGGTGGGGCGCCTTCTTGATCCGGTAGAGCGCCGGGTCGCGCATGTTGATGTTCGGCGAGGCCATGTCGATCTTCGCGCGGAGCACGCAGCGCCCCTCCTCGAACTCCCCCGCGCGCATGCGGGCGAACAGGTCGAGGCTCTCGGAGACCGGCCGGTCGCGGTAGGGGCTGTTCCGCCCCGGCTCGGTGAGCGTGCCGCGGTAGGCGCGGATCTCGTCGGCGGACAGCTCGTCCACGTAAGCGAGGCCGCGCTCGATCAGCCGGACGGCATGGTCATACATCGCCTCGAAGTAGTCGGAGGCGAAGTACGGCCCGTCCGGCCAGTCGAATCCGAGCCATCGGACGTCGGCGATGATCGACTCGACGTACTCGACCTCCTCCTTCGCCGGGTTCGTGTCGTCGAAGCGGAGGTTGCACCGCCCGCCGTACTCGCGCGCCAGGCCGAAGTTCAGGCAGATCGACTTCGCGTGGCCGATGTGGAGGTAGCCGTTGGGCTCGGGCGGGAAGCGGGTGACGACCTGCCCCCCGTGACGTCCGCGCTGGCGGTCCTCGTCGATGATCTGGCGGATGAAGTCCCGATAGCCGCCGGCGTCGATGTCGTGCGAGGTCTTCTCCACCGGTGGGTCCTTCGGACACGCCCGCGGTTGGCGGTGAGGGAGGGATTCGAACCCTCGGAACGGGTTTAAGCCCGTTCAACGGTTTAGCAAACCGCCCCGTTCAGCCGCTCCGGCACCTCACCACGAGCGTGTCCTCGTCGATTGCGCCCGAGAAGCGCCGGATTGTAGCGCAGGCGTCAAACGACGCTCGTGGCGGAGGGGGCGGGATTCGAACCCGCGGCGCCCGCAAAGGCGCGGTCGCTTTCAAGGCGACTCCGTTCAACCACTCCGGCACCCCTCCGCGTCACCGTGAACGCTCGATCCGCTCGAGTCCTCCCATGTACGGACGGATCGCCTTCGGCAGCGTGACGCTCCCGTCGCGCTCCTGGCCGTTCTCGAGGATCGCGACGAGCGCGCGCCCGACCGCGAGCCCGGAGCCGTTGATCGTGTGGAGGGGCTCCGGCTTCGCCCCCTCGCGCGCGCGGAGCTTGATCCCGGCCCGGCGCGCCTGGTACGCCTCGAAGTTCGAGCAGGAGGAGATCTCCCGGTAGACCCCCTGCGACGGAAGCCACACCTCGAGATCGTAGGTCTTCGCCGATCCGTTCCCCAGGTCGCCGCCGCACAGCGCGACCACGCGGTACGGAAGCTCGAGGCGGCGGAGAACCTCCTCGGCGTCGCTCGTCAGCCGCTCGAGCTGGGCGTACGAGTCGGCGGGGGTGGCGAAGCGGACGAGCTCGACCTTGTCGAACTGGTGCTGGCGGATCAGCCCGCGGACGTCCTTGCCGTACGACCCGGCCTCGCTGCGAAAGCAGGGCGTGTACGCGCAGTACGCGAGCGGCAGGAGCGCCGCGTCGAGGATCTCCCCCGCGTGGATGTTCGTGACCGGGACCTCCGCGGTCGGAATCAGGTAATACCCCCCCGGCTCGACCTTGAAGAGGTCCTCCTCGAACTTCGGGAGCTGACCCGTTCCGTGGAGCGAGCGGGCGTTGACCAGGAACGGCGGGAGCACCTCCGTGTAGCCGTGCTCCCCGACGTGGAGGTCGAGCATGAAGTTGATCAGCGCGCGCTCGAGCCGCGCCCCGTCCCCCCAGAGGAGGGCGAAGCGGGCGCCGGTCATCTTCGCCGCGCGCTCGAAGTCGAGGATGCCGAGCGCCGGCCCCAGGTCCCAATGCGCCTGCGGCTCGAAGTCGAACGCGCGCGGCGTCCCCCAGGCGCGGACGACGACGTTGTCCTCCGCGCCGGTGCCGGGAGGGACGCTCTCGTGCGGGAGGTTCGGGAGCCGGGTCAGGAAGTCGTCGAGCGCCTGCTCCGCGGTCTCGATCTGCGCCGCGAGGGCGTCGATCCGGTCTCCCAGGTCCTTCATCTCTCGACGGAGGCCGGAGGCGTCTCCGCCGCGCTTCATGATCCCGCCGATCTCCTTCGAGGTCTCGTTCCGGCGGCGCTTCGCCGCCTCGACCTCGGTCACGAGGGCGCGGCGGCGCTCGTCCAGCGCGCGGAACTCGTCCGCGGCGAAGCGATGCCCCCGCTTCGCGAGGCCGGCGGTCACCCGATCGGGGTGATCGCGCACGAAGTGGAGGTCGAGCATCGGCGCATTCTAGCAAGCACGGATGGTATGATCCGCGCCCGCCATGGACATGCTCCGCATCACGGGGGGCCGCCGGCTCTCGGGGCGCGTCCCCATCGCCGGCGCGAAGAACGCCGCCCTCCCCGCGCTTGCGGCGACGCTGCTCACCGAGGATGCGGTCGAGCTCTCGAACCTTCCCCGCGTGCGCGACGTCCGCACGATGCTGCGCGTGCTCGAGCAGCTCGGCGCGGAGGTGCACGATCGCGGGGACGGCAGCGCGTCGATCCGTGTCGCGCGGCTGGGATCGTTCGAGGCCCCGTACGACCTGGTCAAGACCATGCGCGCGTCGGTGCTCGCGCTCGGTCCGCTCGTCGCCCGCTTCGGCCGCGCCCGGGTCTCCCTTCCCGGCGGCTGCGCGATCGGCGAGCGGCCGATCGACCTGCACATCGACGGGCTCCACAAGATGGGGGCCGCGATCACGCTCGAGCACGGGTACGTGGAGGCGCGGGCCGAGCGGCTCCGCGGCGCGACGATCGAGCTACCGTTCCCGACCGTCACCGGGACCGAGAACCTGATGATGGCGGCGACGCTCGCCTCCGGCACGACGCGTCTGTTCGGATGCGCCCGCGAGCCCGAGATCGTGGACCTCGCCGACCTCCTGCGCGGTATGGGCGCCTCCATCGCCGGGGACGGAACGGACGACATCGTCGTCGAGGGTGGGGGGCCGCTCCACGGCGCGACGCACCGTGTCATCCCCGACCGGATCGAGGCGGCGACCTATCTGATCGCGGGCGCCCTCGTCGGGGACGGCGTCACGCTCACCGGGGCGCGCGCCGATCATCTCGACGCCGTGATCGCGCAGCTCCGCTCCTGCGGGGTCGCGGTCGCGGAGAACGACGGCGCGCTTCACGTGTCTCCGTCGGGCGAGACGGTCGCGCGCGACGTCGCCACCGCGCCGCATCCGGGGTTCCCGACCGATGCCCAGGCGCAGTACATGACGCTGATGACGCAGGCCCGCGGCACGGCGACGATCGAGGAATCGGTGTTCGAGCACCGGTTCATGCACGTCGGCGAGCTGACGCGGATGGGTGCGCCGATCCGGATCGACGGCCGGCGGGCGGTGGTCTCGGGCCCGGCGCCGCTGACCGGGGCTCAGGTCATGGCGACCGACCTGCGGGCCTCGGCCTGCCTCGTGCTGGCCGGTCTCGTCGCCGACGGCGCGACCGTGGTCGATCGCGTCTACCACCTGGACCGGGGCTACGAGGCGATGGAGCGCAAGCTCGGGGCGCTCGGGGCCTCGATCGAGAGGATTCGCCCATGAGCTGCATCTTCTGCCGCATCGTGGCCGAGGAGGTTCCGGCCGCCTTCGTGCACAAGGACGACGAGATCGTCGCGTTCCGCGACCTGAGCCCGCAGGCCCCGACCCACATCCTGATCATCCCCAGGCGTCACATGAGCTCGCTCAACGACGCCGGCGCCGCGGACGCGCTGTTGCTGGGGAAGATGCTCGTCGCGGCGCGGGGGATCGCGGAGCGCGAGGGGATCGGCGCCGGCTACCGCGTGGTCGCGAACACCGGCGCCTCCGCCGGGCAGAGCGTCTTTCACGTGCACCTCCATCTGCTCGGCGGCCGCCCGATGGCGTGGCCCCCCGGCTGATCGATGAGCCGCCGCGCGGCCGGCCTGCTCCTCCATCCCACCTCCCTTCCCGACGATCCCGGCGGACTCGAAGCGTCGGCGCGCTCGCTGCTCGCGTGGATGGAGGCCGCGAGGCTTCGGGTGTGGCAAATCCTTCCGATCGGTCCGCCGGGCCCCGGGCGCTCCCCCTACTCCTCCCCGTCCGCGTTCGCGGGAGGCCCGTCGCTCTTCGCCCCCGCGGGGGAGCCGGAGGCGCGCGCGCTCGCCGCCTTCGGCGAGGCGCACGCGGCCTGGCTCGACGACTGGTGCCTCTTCGCGGCTTTGCGCGAGGAGAGGCAACGGCCCTGGACCGAGTGGGACGCGCCTCTGCGCCGGCGGGACCCTGGCGCCCTCGCGCGCGCGGCGCGCGATCTCGCCGAGCCGGTCGCGCGGCACCGGCGCGCGCAGCTCGCCTTCTTCGATGCATGGACGCGGGTGCGCGAGGAGGCGCAGCGCCGCGGGATCGCCATCCTCGGCGACGTCCCGATCTACCCCGCGCTCGACTCCGCGGACGTCTGGTCGCACCAGGACCTGTTCTGGCTGGACGAGGACGGCCGCCCCTCGAAGGTCGCCGGGGTCCCCCCGGACTACTTCTCCTCGGACGGGCAGCTCTGGGGGAATCCGCTCTACCGCTGGGAGCTTATGCGCGAGCGCGGCTACGCCTGGTGGATCGCGCGGCTGCGCCATGCGCTCGTGCTCCACGATCGCCTGCGCCTCGACCACTTCCGCGGGTTCGCGGGGTATTGGGCGGTCCCGGCCGGCGCCCCGACCGCTCGCGACGGGGCGTGGGAGCCCGGGCCCGGCGCCCCGCTGTTCGACGCGCTCCGCGAGGCCCTCGGCGCGCTGCCGTTCGTCGCGGAGGACCTCGGCTTGATCACCGAGGACGTCGTCCGGCTGCGACGCGACATGGAGATCCCGGGGATGCGGGTGCTGCAGTTCGCCTTCGGGGCCGCCGACGGCGAGCACATGCCGCACCGCATCCCGGCGGACAGCGTCGTGTACACGGGGACTCACGACAACGACACCGCGCGCGGATGGTTCGCTTCGCTCGACGCCGCGGGGAAGGGGCGGGTGCTCGACTACGTCGGTGGGGCGCCGGAGGAGATCGCCTGGAGCCTGATCCGCGTCGCGCTGACGTCGGCGGCGGACCTCGCCATCGTGCCCGCGCAGGACGTGTTCGCCCTCGGGTCCGAAGCGCGCATGAACGTGCCCGGCGTCGCGGCCGGGAACTGGAGCTGGCGCGCGCGCGCCGCGGACTTCACGCCGGAGCGCGCGGAGCGCCTCGCCCGGCTCGTGGACGTCGCCGGCCGCTGCTAGACTCTTCCGTTCACGGAGGCCCGTCATGGACAACCCGGTCATCGTCAGCGCGGTCCGCACCCCCATCGGCAAGTTCCTCGGCGCGCTCGCAGCCGTCCCGGCGACGCGGCTCGGCGCGCTCGCCGTGCGCGAGGCGATCGCGAGGGCCGGGTTGAAGCCCGACCAGGTGCAGGAAGTGATCATGGGGAACGTCGTCAGCGCCGGGCTCGGGCAGAACCCCGCCCGCCAGGCGTCGATCTTCGGCGGGGTCCCGGACACGGTCCCCGCGTTCACCGTCAACAAGGTCTGCGGCTCCGGTCTCAAGGCCGTGGTGCTCGCGGCCCAGGCGATCAAGTGCGGCGACGCCGAGGTCGTCGTCGCCGGCGGCATGGAGTCGATGTCGAACGCGCCCTATCTGCTGAAGGGGGCGCGCGCGGGATTCCGGATGGGGAACCAGCCGGTTCTCGACGCGATGATCCACGACGGGCTCTGGGACGCGTACAACGACTACCACATGGGGAACACGGGGGAGATCGTCGCGGAGCGCTGGAAGGTGAGCCGCGAGGACCAGGACCGGTGGGCGCTCGAGAGCCACGAGAAGGCGATCGCGGCGATCGACGCAGGGGCGTTCCGCCGCGAGATCGTCCCCGTCCCGCTTCCGAGCAAGAAGGGGGACCCGGTGATCTTCGACACCGACGAGTCCCCCCGGCGGGACACGACGATCGAGGCGCTCCGCGCGCTGAAGCCCGCCTTCAAGAAGGATGGGACGGTGACGGCCGGGAACGCGCCCGGGGTGAACGACGGCGCCGCGGCGGTCGTCGTGGCCTCGAAGGCGGCGGCCAAGCGGCTCGGTTTGAAGCCGCGCGCGGAGATCGTCGCCTACGCCTCGTCCGGTCTCGCGCCCGAGCTGGTGATGATGGCCCCCGAGAAGGCGGTCCGGATGCTGTGGGAGAAGACGGGCTGGACGGCGGACGGCGTCGATCTCTACGAGTTCAACGAGGCCTTCGCCGTGCAGCAGGTCGCCCTCCAGCGCGTGCTGGGGCTCCGCCCCGAGAAGCACAACGTGCGCGGCGGCGCGGTCGCCCTCGGCCACCCGATCGGCGCGTCCGGCGCGCGGATCCTCACCACCCTGCTCCACGCGCTCGAGGACCGGGACGAGGAGCGCGGGATCGCCGCCCTCTGCCTCGGCGGCGGGAACGCCGTGGGGATGGCGATCCGGCGATGAAGATCGCCAAGCTCGGGGTCGTCGGCGCGGGACAGATGGGGAACGGGATCGCCCACGTCGCGGCGGCCTCCGGCCTCTCCGTGACGATGCGGGACCTCGACGACCGCCTGGTGTCCCGCGGGCTCGACACGATCGCGAAGAACCTCCAGCGCGGCGTGGACAAGGGGAAGATGACCGCGTCCGACAAGGATGCGGTCCTCGGCCGTATCGCCGGGACCACGGACCTTTCGGACCTCGCGGGCTGCGATCTGGTCGTCGAGGCCGCCGTCGAGAGCCT
>DASRJG010000117.1:0-5645 GCA_035649595.1 Candidatus Polarisedimenticolaceae bacterium | reverse complement strand
ACCAACACGTCCTCGCTCCCGATCACGAGGATCGCCGCGGCGACGTCGCGCCCCGAGAGCGTCATCGGGATGCACTTCATGAACCCGGTCCCCGTGATGAAGCTCGTCGAGATCATCCGCGGGCTGCAGACCTCCGACGCGACCGCGGCCGCCACGCGCGCGCTCGCCGAGACGATGGGGAAGACGCCGGTCGCGTGCCGCGACTTCCCCGGGTTCGTCAGCAACCGCGTGCTCATGCCGCTGATCAACGAGGCGATCTTCTGCCTGCACGAGGGGGTGGCGGACGCCGCGGCGATCGACACGATCATGAAGCTCGGGATGAACCATCCGATGGGCCCGCTGACCCTCGCCGACTTCATCGGGCTCGACACCTGCCTCGCGATCCTCCGGGTCCTCCACGAAGGGCTCGGGGACGACAAGTACCGCCCCTGCCCCCTGCTCGTGAAGCACGTCGAGGCGGGCTGGCTCGGGAAGAAGACCGGCCGCGGCTTCTACGATTACGGGCCCGGGGGCGCGGGATCTCCGGCCTGATTCCCGGCGCCGACGGCCGCCTCGACATCGCGCTCGCGGTCGTGATGCGCGCCGGATCGATCCTGGTGGCCCGGCGCGAGGCGGGGCAGCACCTCGCGGGGACATGGGAGTTTCCGGGAGGGAAGGTCGAGGAGGGGGAGGAGCCCAAGACCGCCGCGCTGCGGGAGCTTCGCGAGGAGACGGGGCTCACCGCCGGCGAGGCGCAGCCCTTGCTCGTGTTCGTGCACGACTACGCCGACCGGCGGCTACGCTTCCACGCGTTCCTCATCACCGAGGCCGCGGGGGAGGTGGCGACGGACGGGGACCGTCCCTGGTCGTGGACGCAGCCCGAGGCCTTGGCCGATCTCCCGATGCCGGACGCGAACCGCGCGATCCTCCGCGCCCTCAAATGGCGGCTCGGATGAGCGAGCCGCGGACCGTGTTCGGCGTCGGTGAGCGGGACCGCGGAAAGCGTTTGGACCACTTCCTTCATGAGCGGATCCCCGGTCTCTCGCGGTCCCGGATCCAGCGCGCGATCGACGAGCGCGTCACGCTCTCCTGGGCCGTCCGGCCGCGCGCCGCAACGCCCGTGCGCCCGGGAGGCGAGGTGCGGATCGCGACCGTGCCGATCGTCGAGGAGGTCCGCGACGTGCCGCTCCCCATCCTCGCGGAGGGGAGCGGGTGGCTCGCCGTGAACAAGCCCGCCGGGATCGTCGTCCACCCGGTCAACACGATCCGGGAGAACTCGCTCATCCGCATGCTCCGGCGGCAGACGGGGCGGGAGTCGCTCCGCCTCGTCCACCGGCTCGATCGCGAGACCTCGGGCGTCCTCCTGGTCGCGGAGGACGCGCGCGCGGCGAGCGTGCTCGCGACCGCCTTCGAGCGGGGACGTGTCGCGAAGGAGTACCTCGCGATCGTGGAAGGAGTGGTCGCGGACGAGGAGGGGACGATCGATCTCGCGATCGCCGACGGCGACCGCTCGCGCGTCTTCGTGCGGCGCGAGGCGAGGGCCGGCGGGGAGCGCGCCATCACGCGCTGGCGCGTCGAGCGGCGGCTTTTGGGCGCGACGCTCCTCCGCGTATTCCCGGAGACCGGGCGCCGTCACCAGATCCGCGTGCACCTCGCGACGATCGGCCATCCGGTCGCGGGGGACATCCTCTACGGGCGCCCCGACGCGGATTACCTCGCGCTCGTCGCCGGCGGGCGCGACGCGCGGCGGGACGAGGGGGGGCCGGCCCGGCAGCTGCTCCACTGCGCGCGCATCGCGTTCCCGTCGGGAGACGTGAGCGCGCCGATCCCCGAGGACTTCACGGCGGCGCTCGAAGGGCGATGAAGCCCTGGCGCTGGATCGGGCTCACGGCGCTCGCGCTCGTCCCGTACCTCGGCGCGCTCCACGCGCCGCTCCTCTACGACGACCGTACGCTGCTCGACAACCGCTGGCTCGCGCGCGAGGCGGGCCCCGTCTCCGTCTTCCGGCATCATTTCTTTTACGGATCGCGCCGGGAGGCCTCCGACCTCTATCGTCCGCTGACGGCGCTGTCGCTTGCGTGGAACCTCCGCGCCACGCCGTCGAAGGAGGGGATCCGCGCGGTCAATCTGGCGCTCCACGCGCTCGCGACGCTGGCGCTCGCGTGGATGCTCGCCGAGATCGCGACGCGGACCGGGAGCCCGCCGCGCGGCGTCCCCTGGATCGGCGCGGCGATCTTCGCCGTCCATCCGCTGGGGAGCGAGGCGGTGCTCTGGGCGGTGGGGCGCGCGGACGTCGCCGCCGCCGCGCTCGGGGCCGTCGCCTTCGTCCTGTACCTGCGGGAGCGCCTCTTGCCCGCCGCCGCGGCATTCCTGGCGGCGCTGTGCTTCAAGGAGAGCGCCGCGGCGTGGCTCGCGATCGGCGCGGCCTGGACCCTGCTCGTCCCGCCGCGCCCGCCTGTTCGCGCCGCCCTCGCGCGCGCGGCGGCGTTCGGAGGTGCGTTCGCCGCGTACCTGCTGCTCCGGGGATCGGCGGTCGGCTGGGCCGCAGAGCCGCGCCCCTTTGTGGACAACCCCCTCGCGAGCGCGGACGCGGCGACCCGCGTCGCCAACGCGATCCTGCTGCTCGTCCGGTACGCCGGCAAGATGATCTGGCCGCGCACGCTGTCGGTCGAGTACGGCTTCGACCAGATCCCGGTGGTCCCGCTCGTCCCGTGGGGGGCGCTCGCCGCCCTCGCGATCGCAGCTGCGGCCGTGGGCTCGGTGGTCGCGCTCCTGCGCCGCGGCCGGAGGCGGGAGGCGTTCCTGGTCGCGTTCGTCCCGTGCGCGTTCGCGGTGACGGGGAACGTGATCGCCCCGATCGGAACGATCTTCGCCGAGCGTCTCGCCTACCTTCCCCTCATGGGCTTCTGCGCGCTCGCGGGGCTCGCGCTCGCGTCGATCCCGGCGCCCGCGTGGCGCGGGGCCGCGCTCGCCGCGATCCTCGTCGCCGGAGGGTCGCGCACGATCGCCCGTGGACGGGACTACCGCGACCTCGCCGCCCTCTCGGAGGCGACGGCCGCCGCCTCCCCCCGGGCGGTGAAGGCGCTGTACAACGCGGCGAGGACGCGCATGCGGCTCGGCCGGACCCCAGACGCGATACCGCTCCTCGAGCGCGCGGTCGCGATCTGGCCCGAGTACGCGCGCGCGCGGGAGCTGCTCGAGCAGGCCCGGCGCGGCTCCGACGGTGGATCGATGGAAACCGAGGCTCCCTAGCTATAATCCGGCCTCCCGGTCTCCTCGCCGCGAGCCCCAGATGAACCCGGTTCTCGATCGCCTTCTGGAGCATCCGCTCCTCGGACCGAAGGTCGTCCATCACCGTCGCCTCGAGGGCGCGACGGCTCGCTTCGCCGCGACCGCGGCCCCCCTCATGCGGGAGGTGGCCGAGGCGTTGTCGATGACCGGGATCGAGCGGCTGTTCGCGCACCAGGTCGAGGCGCTGGACGCGGTCCGGGCGGGGGAGAACGTCCTCGTCGCCACGCCGACGGCGTCGGGGAAGTCGCTCGTCTTCGCGATCCCGGCGCTCGAGGCCGCGCTGACGGGGGAGGGGACGTCGCTCTTCCTCTATCCGACGAAGGCGCTCGCGCAGGACCAGCTCGCGGGACTCACCACGCTCGCGGCGGGTACGGGTGCGCTCCGGCCCCCCTCCTTCGTCATCTACGACGGCGACACGCCCGACCACGAGAGGCGCAAGATCAAGGAGAGCCCGCCGGACGTCCTGATCACCAACCCGGACATGCTCCACGCGGGGATCCTCGCGCATCATCCGGATTGGTCGGGCTTCCTCGCGCGACTCCGCCTCGTCGTGCTCGACGAGCTCCACGTCTACCGGGGGGTGTTCGGCGCCCACGTCCATCACATCCTCCGCCGCCTGTCGCGGCTGGCCGCGATGCACGGCGCGCGCCCCCGTTTCGTCGCCGCCTCGGCGACGGTCGGCCGGCCGGGGGAGTTCGCCCACTCGCTCGTCGGCGCTCCGTTCCGGGTCGTCGATCGCTCCGGCGCCCCCAGCGCCTCCCGCGACGTCCTCTTGATCAACCCGGTGACGGTCTCGCCGTACACGGCCGCGGTCCGCGCCGTCACCGAGGCCGCGCGCGCAGGGGCCCGGACGATCGCCTTCACCAAGGCGCGGCGGATCACCGAGCTGCTCCACACCTGGCTCGTGCGCGAAGCCCCCGATCTCAAGCGCAAGGTCGCGCCGTACCGGGCGGGTTACCTTCCCGAGGAGCGCCGGGCGATCGAGCGGAAGCTCTTCTCGGGGGAGCTGCTCGCGGTCCTCTCGACGAGCGCGCTCGAGCTCGGGATCGACGTCGGCGGGCTCGACGTCTGCGTCCTGGTCGGCTACCCGGGATCGCGAACCTCCACCTGGCAGAGGATCGGCAGGGTCGGACGCGAGGGGAGCGACGCGCTCGTCGTGCTGATCGCGATGCCCGACGCGCTCGATCAGTACCTGGCGGCGCACCCGGACGAGCTGTTCGACGGCGCCTTCGAGCGCGCGGTCCTGGACCCGTGGAACCCCTCGGTCGCCGCGGCGCACCTCGTCTGCGCTGCGGCGGAGGAGCCGCTGCGCGAGGACGAGATCGTGGCGTACCCCGCCCGGGGGCGAGCGATCGTCGAGACGCTCGAATACGACGGCCGGCTCGCGCGCGACGCGGAGGGGACCCGCTGGGTCTCGTACCGGAGGAGGCCGCAGAGGGACGTCAGCCCCCGGACCTCCGGGGCCCCGTTCGCGATCCTCGAGGCCGGCACCGGTCGGCTCCTCGGAACGATCGACGCGATGCGGGTCTGGTACGAGTGCCACCCCGGAGCGATCTACCTCCACGCCGGGCAGTCGTACCGGATCGACGCGCTCGACGTCGATCACAAGCGCGCGATCGCCTCGGCGATCCGCGCCGACTACTTCACCGTGGTGCTGGGCGAGAAGGAGACCGAGATCCTCGAGCGGATCGAGGAGCGCGCCCTCGACGCGCCGGGCGGAGCCATCCCCGTCGGGTTCGGACGGCTGAAGGTGACCGTCCGCATCCGCGAGTACCAGAAGAAGCGCCTCTTCGGCGGGGAGCCGATCGCGACGCATCCCCTCGAGGCGCCCCCTCTGACCTACGAGACCACGGGGCTGTGGGTCGAGATCCCTCGCGCGCTCCCGGCGCGGCTCGCGGCCGAGGGGCTGCACTTCATGGGGGGGATCCACGCCGCCGAGCACGCCGCGATCGGATTGTTCCCGCTGCTCGCGATCGCCGATCGCGGGGACGTCGGCGGGATCTCCTACACCTCCCACCCGCAGATCGGCGGCCCCGCGATCTTCCTGTACGACGGCGTTCCCGGGGGCGCGGGGCTGGCCGAGCAGGCGTATGCGGACCTCGCGACGCTCCTCGCAAAGACGCGCGAGCTGATCGCGGCCTGCCCATGCGACGGGGGCTGTCCGGCGTGCATCCAGTCGCCCAAGTGCGGGAACGGGAACAAGCCGCTGGACAAGGCGGCGGCGCTCACGGTGCTGCGGGTGCTGCTCGGCGAGATCGCGCTTCCGCCGTGCGAGGCGGTCGCGATCGTCCCCGAGCCGCCGCGCGAGCGCCCGCCCCGCAAGCACGGCATCACGCGCGGCTCGGGTGTCGCGGACGTCCGGCCCGCGCCGGCGG
>DASRJG010000116.1:0-39364 GCA_035649595.1 Candidatus Polarisedimenticolaceae bacterium | reverse complement strand
GCGAGCACCTTCTCGTTGAGCGCGATCGCCTCGTCGACCTTCCCCTGGGTCGCCGCGAGCGACGCACGGCGCTCGAGGACCTTGAGATTGTCCGGCTCCAGCTCGCCGGCCTTCGCGATCGATTCGGCGGCCTTGTCCGGGAGCCCACGCGCCATGTAGATGTCGGTGAGCGTGAGGAGCGGCGCGGCCTTGTCCGGCGCGAGCCCGACCGCCTTGTTGGCCTGGATCGTCGCCTCCCCTTGACGGTCGAGCTTCAGAAGGACCTTCGCCAGCAGGTCGCGCCGCTCCCAGTCGTCGGGTTTCTCCTCGATCGCCTTCTTGAAGAGATCCACCGATCCCTCGGGATCGCCGGCGCGCACCTTCTCGATCGCCTGCTGATAGGTGTCGGGAGCGCCTCCGGTCGCACCGGCGCCGGGCGCCCCCGCGCCGGAGGGTGCGGCACCCGGCGCCGCGACGGCGGCCGCGGAAGATTCCGCCTGCGCGTCCCCGGGGCGCATCACGAAATCCGCCTTGATCTCCGCGAAGGCCTTGAGCTTGACCTCGAAGCTCGTGGTCGTCGCGGAGAGGACGACCGTGTCCTCGAGATACAGGGTCTTGTCGCCCGTGCGCGCGACGATCTTGACGGTCTGCGGCACGAACCCATCGGCCGCGATCGACACGTTCCAGAGCGGAGCCTGGGCGGTGTAGAGCAGACCGGGAAGGAAGTAGCTGCCCTTCTTGTCGCTGGTCGTCTTGTAGACCCGGTCCGGAAAGTCCTTGTTGGCCGCGGAGATCTTCGCGGCGGCGACCGGGTTTCCGGCGGTGTCCAGCACCTTGCCGGCGATCTCGGACGTCTGCGCGCGCGCCGCCGTCCCGGCGGCGATCGCGGCGATCAGCGCGAAGGATGCGAGGGACCGTCTCATGGGCTCTCCAGTCTACCCCGTGGACGCCGGCTCGACGAGGATCTCGTCCGCGACCTCGCGATCGAGCGCGATGCTCGTCTCGGCGACCCGGAGCACCACCGCGGGGTGCCGCTGCACCAGCGTGACGCGGACGCCCGGGATGACCCCCAGGCTCGAGAGACGGACGATCCGCTCCGGCTCCGACGATGCGATGCGGACGACCGTCCCGGACGCTCCCGAAGGGAGGCCCGACACAGGCTTCACGCGGGAGCCTTCAGGTGGAAGAGGCGCCGCGCGGCGTCGACGATGCGCGAGCGGCGGGGGGACTGGTACCCGCACGACGGACACTTGATCACCTCGCACCCCGCGTTGAGAGGACAGCCGGTGCAGACGAGCGCGCCGTGCGTGAAGCGCGATCCGCACAGGGCGCAGGCGAAGACGGTGCCCTCCCCGCCGGCCGCCTCCGGCACGAAAGGAACCAGGTCGGGAGAGGTCGCGCTCATCAGAGCGTCACGTGGAGGGCGCGAAGCGCCCAGTTGAGGGCCGCGCCGACCGCGATCGCGAAGGGGAACACGAAGGCGGCGATCGCGAGCCCGGTCTTCCACCCGCGCTCCTTGACCATCATGAAGAAGTTCGCGATGCACGGGATGAACAGCGTGATGACGACGACCGACACCACGACCTGGACGCGGTCGAGCGAGCCGGCTTGCGCCAGGTGATAGAGGCCCGCCGCCCCGAAATCGCGTCGCAGGAAGCCCACGATGAACGCCGTCGCCGTCTCGCGCGGCAGGCCGAGCACGCCGTGGAGCACCGGCGCCGCGAGCGCCTCGAGGCGCGAGAGCAGATCGAGACGGTCGGCGACGAAGAGGATGAGCGTCCCGAGCACGAAGAGCGGAACGGCCTCCTTGAGATACCACTCGATCCGCGCGAGCGTCTTCACCAGGATGTTCCCCGGGCGCGGCACGCGCAGCGGCGGAAGCTCGAGCACGAAGTCGCTCCCGCGGCCCGGCAGGACCCGGGCCGCGAGGGCCCCGACCAGGAGGATCGTTCCGACGACGACGCCGAGCCAGATGGCCATCGCGGCCGCCGAGAGGGAGCCGAGCATCGTGAGCACCACGGTCAGCTGCGCGGAGCACGGAACGCCGAGCGCCAGCAGCAGGATGACGATGAGGCGCTCCTTCCGCGTCTCGAGGATGCGCGTCGTCAGCGTGGCCATCGTGTCGCATCCCAGCCCGAGCACCATGGGGAGCACGGCCTTCCCGTTCAGCCCCATCTTCTTGAAGAGTCGATTGACCATCACGGCCAGCCGCGGGAGGTAGCCCGAATCCTCGAGGACGCCGAACGCGATGAAGAAGGTTCCGACGATCGGGAAGACGAGCGCGAGCGAGTACGTCAGCGCCATCGTCAACACCCCGTAGGGTCCGACGATCAGGTCCCGCAGGACCGGCCACGGCACGTGCGCGTCGAAAAAGGCGATCGCCGCCGGGTTGATCCATCCGTTGAACAGGCCGTTCTCGAGGAGATCGACCAGCGTCCCCGCCCCCAGGACCCCGACGAACTCGTACGCGAGCCAGAGGACCGCGAGGAGGATCGGCAGGCCCCAGAACGCGTGCGTGGTGGCTCGCTCGAGCGCGGCCCTCACGCGGCGGGCCGGGACCGCCCCGCGCGCGCCGTGCGTGCGGATCCGGTCCGCGATCGACCATGCGACTCGCATCCGCACCTGGTTGATCTCCGCCGCGAGCGGCTCGGCGCAGTGCGTCTGCGCCGCGGCGCGCGTCCGGAGGATCGCGGCGACCGTCTCCTCCCCGACCCGTCCGCGCAGCCAGGCGACGAAGGTCTCGTCTCCGCCGAGGGCCATGAGCGCGAGCGCGCGCGGCGCGAAGCCGGCGTCCGGCAGGTACGGCACGATCGCGGCGATCGCGCTCTCGATCGGAGCCGGATAGACGAGATGGAAGCGGCCGCGAAGCGGAACCTCGAGGGCCTGCCGGAGAGCGTCGAGCCCTTCTCCTCTCACCGCCACCGTCGGGATCGCGGCGATCCCCAGCTCCCGCCTCAAGGCCTCGGCGTCGATCGCGATCCCCCGCTCGACGGCCTCGTCCCACATGTTGAGGGCGAGGACGAGCGGGACCTCCATCTCGGCGAGCTGCAGGGCGAGCAACAGCGTCCGCTCGATGTTCTTCGCATCGCCGACCGCCAGCACGCAGTGCGGGTCGGAGCTCAGGAGAACGTCGCGCGTGACGCGCTCGTCGTCGGAAGAGGGCGTGAGCGAGTTCGTTCCCGGAGTGTCCACGATCGGTCGCCGCGCCCCGCCCAGCTCGAAATGGCTGCGGGTCAGCTCGACCGTCGTCCCGGGGTAGTTCGAGACCGTGACGTAGTGACCGGTCAACGCTCCGAAGAGCGCGCTCTTGCCGACGTTGGGATTACCGACGAGGACGACGCCGTCGGGGCACGTGTCGGTCGTGGTCTCGACGTGCGTCAGGACGGCTTCGCTCAATCACCCGGCCTCGCGGCGTCGATGGATGGACGCGATGTCTAGTTGCGAATGGTTCTCAACTAGACCGCGTCAGTTTATGGAACGCCGGCGGGACTGTCAAATCGCGGAGCGCGTTCGTATACTCCGCGGCCGATGCGGCGCGTGGCGGACTCGATCGCGGAGATGACCGAGATCGTGCTGCCCGAGGACACGAACCCGCGCGGCCTCGTCTTCGGCGGCCGCGTGCTCGCCCTCGTCGACAAGTGCGCTGCCGTCGTCGCGCTCCGCCACGCCCAGTGCGAGGTCGTCACCGCCTCGCTCGACTCGGTCGATTTCCACACGGGTGCCAGGCTGGGGAACATCCTCGTTCTCGACGGACGCCTGAACGCGGTGTTCGGGTCCTCGATGGAGATCGAGGTCGAGGTGCACGCCGAGGACCCGCTGACCGGACGGCGCACGCTGACGACGCGGGCGTTCGTCACCATGGTGGCTCTGGGGGCCGACGGCCGTCCGGCACGGGTGCCCCGCCTTCTGCTGGGCGGGGAGACGGAGCGCAAGCGGGCCCGCGCGGCGGGGCGGCGCCGCCGCGCGCGCTTGACCCGGCGGGGCTAGCCGGCGACGACGTCGAACCTGTCGATCGGGCCGCCGGGATCCTCCACGATCCGGAGCCGGCCCGCGAGCGCCCCCGGCCCCCGCTCCACCTGCGACTGGAGCCGCGCCGCGCGCGCGACCTCCGGGTGGGCGCGGACGACGACCTCCTGCTCCCCCATCGCCGCGGCCACGCGCCGCGCCTCGTCCAGAGCCTCGTGCGCCACCGTCTCCGGTGTCTTGACGCGTCCCGTTCCCGAGCAGGCGTCGCAGGCCCGGGTCAGCGCGGCCGCGATCCCCGGACGCGTGCGCTTCCGCGTCAGCTGGAGGAGCCCCAGCTCGGACAGGCCGGCGATCTTCGTTCGTGCGCGGTCGCGCCGGAGCGCGAGCGCGAGCGCGTCGATGACCTGCCGGCGGTGCTCCGCGGAAACCATGTCGATGAAGTCGACCACGATGATCCCGCCGAGATCCCGGAGACGGAGCTGCCGCGCGATCTCCTCCGCCGCTTCCAGGTTCGTTCGGAGCACCGTGTCCTCCTGCCGGCGCGACCCGACGAACTTCCCCGTGTTGACGTCGATGCTCACCAACGCCTCGGTCGGCTCGATCACGAGCGTTCCCCCCGACCGTAGCCAGACACGCGGACGGAGCGCCTTGTCGATGTCGGCCGTCACGCCGTGCGCGTCGAACAACGAGCCGGCGCCGGTGTGCCGCGAGAGCTTCGCCGCGAGCACGGCGTCCAGCTCGCGAAGGTAGTCCCGGCCTTCCTCCAGGAGGGCGTCGTCGTCCACTACGATCCGATCGACCTCTTCGGTCGTGAGGTCCCGGAGCGTGCGGAGGAACAGCCCGAGATCGGCGTGGACCACGGACGGCGTCCGCGCCGCGGCCGCGCGCGCCTCGACGCCGCTCCACGTCCGGACCAGCGCGCGAGCGTCCGCTTCGAACGCCTCGGGAGAGGCCGCCGCACCGGCCGTGCGCACGATGAACCCGCCCTGGGGGGCGGGAAGCGACGCCGCCATCCTCCGGAGCCGCGCGCGCGCCTCGGGATCGACGATGCGGCGCGACACGCCGCGGTGAGGGAGTCTCGGGGAGTGGACGAGGTACCGCCCCGCTAGGGTGACGAACGACGTGACCCGCGGGCCCTTCGCGCCCAGGGCCTCTCGAGCGACCTGGACGAGAAGCTCGCGGCCCTCGCGCAGCCGCTGCTCGATCGGCGGCCCCGAGGACGCGCGCCTCGAGGGACGATCGGCCGACCGCTCGAACTCCGCGTCCGGATCGGACGCCTCGTCCGCTTCGGTCCCGGCCGGCGGCGCCTCCTCGGGGAGGAGCAGATCCGCGGCGTGCAGGAACGCGTCGCGCTCGTCGCCGACGCTGAGGAAGGCGGACTGGATCCCCGGCAGGATCTTCGAGACCCGCCCCTTGACGACGGCTCCCACGGCCAGCGGGGCGCCGTCGTCCTCGACGCGGATCTCGACCGTGACGCCGTTCTCGCGCAGGGCCGTCGCCGTCCGGCCCGCGGAGCGGCTAACCAGCAGCTCGGTCGGCACGCGCCGGCGCCTCGATCGCGGCGGGGAGCACGCTGACGAAGCCCCCGCCCGCCGTCGACCCCAGATCCTCGCGCACGAGGCGCGCGCCCTTCGAGGCGGCTCCATACATCGCGCGGAGGACCTCGTCCGGACGCACGGACGCGCCCTCTCCGCCGAGAGCGAGCGTGATCCGCACCGCGGCGCCGTCCACCGCGGCGACGTCGAGGAGCCAGGTCTGCAGCGGGAACGAGAGGGACTTCCCGTTCTTCTCGCGGGAGACCGTCAGGCGCTCCCGGTCGGCGAACGCGGCGAGCGCGCGGGAGGGCTCGGCTCCCGCCGGAAGACGAACGAGGTAGCGCGCGGCGCGGATCGCCTCGACGACGCCGGGCGCGCCCCGCTCCACCGCGGTGAGGGCGAGGACGCGAAGACCGGTCGGCAGCGAGGCGTTGAGGGCGGCCGCGGCGGTCGCCGTGTCCAGCGCCGCGGTCGTCTCGAGATCGAGGTACTCCCCCTTCGACTCGATGCCGACCGCCAGTGCGGGGCCGAACTGCACGCGCGGCTTCGGATTGAACCCCTGCGAGTAGACGAGACCGATCCGTGCACGGCGCAGCGCGCGGAGGAGCGCGCGAGCGACGTCGAGATGCCCGAGGAACTGCGTCCTCCCCGTCTTCTCGAACTTCAGCCGGTACCGATGCGGGGTGATCGCGGCGTCCTTCCGGGATGCCTTCTCCTCGGGGCTGAGCGGCCGCGGGGCGTCCTCGGCGCGTGCGGGGACTCCGGGTCCGGGAGCGGAAGGGGTGGAGAGGATCGGCAGCGACGCGTCGAGCGGACGCCCCGTCGTATCGCGGACGATCCCCTTGACGCACTCCCGCGCGAACGGCGCGCACCCGTGGCAATCCGTGGGGCCGCAGATCGAGAGCGTCCCCTCCGACAAGGCCCTCTTCAGCTCCATCGCGAGCCACTTCTTGTTCACGCGCGAATCGAGCACGTCCCACGGGAGGCGGCGCGTCGGGCTCCAGTCGCCGTAGGCATAGCGCTCGGGGTCGATCCCCTCCTCGCGGAATGCCCGTCGCCATCGCGCCGCGTCGAAGTGCTCCGCCCACCCGTCGAAGCGGGCGCCGAGCCGGAACGCGCGCAGCAGCACCGCGCCCAGGCTCCGGTCCCCGCGGGAGAATGCGCCCTCCAGGAAGGTCGTCTCGCATTCGTGGTGCTTGAACCGCACGCCGCGGCGGACGCGGGCGGCGATCCGATCCTGCTTCCGGTAGAGGCTCTCGATCCGCTCCTGTCCGACCCACTGGAACGGCGTCACCGGCTTCGGCACGAACGACGACGCGGAGAGCGTGACCTCGGGCCGGCGCCGCTTGGCGGTGCGGCGCCCCACGGCGAGGATCTCGTGCGCGAGATCGACCAGGCCGTCGACGTCGGCGTCGGTCTCCGTCGGCAGCCCGATCATGAAGTAGAGCTTGATCGCGTCCCAGCCCGCCTCGAACGCGAGCCGGCAGGCGTTGAGGATCTGGGCCTCGTCCAGGTTCTTGTTGATGACGTTGCGGAGCCGCTGCGTCCCCGCCTCCGGCGCGATCGTGAAGCCGGACTTGCGGACCCGCCGGACCTGCCGGGCCAGATCCTCGGTCATGGTGGAGGCGTGGAGCGACGAGAGCGACACGGAGACCGACTCCGGCTCGAAGCGGTCCATGAGATCGAAGAGGAGCGGCTCGACCGCGCCGTACTCTCCCGTGTTCAGCGACGCGAGCGAGAACTCGTCGTAGCCCGTCGCCCGGACCGATCGCACGACCGTGTCCCGCACCTGGTTCGGATCGCGCTCGCGCGTCGGCCGGTAGATGTAGCCGGCCTGGCAGAACCGGCAGCCCACCGGGCAGCCCCGCATCAGCTCGATCGAGACCCGGTCGTGCACGATCTCGCCGTGAGGGACGACGATGCGATCGGGGAACGGAAAGCGATCGATGTCGTAGAGGATCCGGCGCAGCACCGGGTACGGCGCGTCGCCGCGCGGGACCGGAATCAGGAGCCCGTCGTCCTGCTCGACGTCGTACAGGGCCGGCGCGTAGAGGCCGGGAATGCGGGCGAGGGCGCGCACCCGCTCGGCGCGCGGCGCCCGGTCGCGCTTGAGCGCGCTCAGCGCGTCGAGGAACTCCGGCAGCAGCTCCTCCGCGTCGCCGACGAAGATCAGGTCGACAAAATCCGCGATCGGCTCGCTGTTGAAGACGACCGGACCTCCGGCGACCACCAGCGGATCGGCGTCTCCCCGATCGGCGGAACGAAGCGGGATGCCCCCGAGGTCGAGCATCTCCAGGATGTTCGTGAAGGTCATCTCGTACTGGAGCGAGAACCCGACCACGTCCATCGCCGCGAGAGGCGTTCCGGACTCCAGCGTCGTCAGCGGACGTCCGCGGCGGCGCAGCGCGTCGGCCATGTCGGGCCAGGGGCAGAACACCCGCTCGGCGGCGACGTCGGCGCGCGCGTTGAGGAGCGGGTAGAGGATCCGGAACCCGAGGTGCGACATCCCGATCTCGTAGACGTCGGGGAAGGCCAGCGCGAAGGTCAGCGCGACGTCGCGATGGTCCTTGACGACCTCGTTCCACTCGCCGCCGATGTAGCGGGTCGGGCGCTGCACCTCGGCGAGGATCTCGCGGAGCTCCGTCTCATGGTCCATTTCCGGAGGATCTTAGCAGGGGCTAGTTGACGAAACGCCGCCCCCGCACGTTCGCGATCAGGCCCACGCCGCACATGACCGAAATCAGCGCCGTTCCGCCATAGGAGAGGAACGGTAGGGGGACGCCGATCGTGGGCATCAGCCCCAGAACCATGCCGATGTTGATCGCGGCTTGGCCCATGAACCAGGAGACGACCAGGAGGCTCAGGTAGGTTCCGAGGCGGTCCTGCGAGGAGCGGGCGGCGAGCAGGCCCCGGTAGAGCAGGTAGTAAAGGAGGACCAGGACCCCCGCCGAGCCGATGAACCCGAGCTCCTCGGAGACCACGGACAGCACGAAGTCCGTGTGCGGCGCCGGGAGGAAGTTGAGCCGGTTCTGGGTGCCCTTGAACAGCCCCTTCCCCGTCAGGCCACCGGACCCCACCGCGATCTTCGATTGGCGGACCTGGTAGCCCACGCCGGACGGGTCGCGGTCCGGATGGACGACCGTGAGGATCCGCTCCCGCTGGTACGGCTTGAGGTAGTGCCAACCGAACGGCGCGAGCAGCCCGACCGCCAGCACGGCTCCCGCGACCCATCGCCAGCGCAGCCCGCCGATCAGGAGCGCGGCGAGGAACACCGGCACGAACGTCAGCGCGGTCCCCATGTCGGGCTGCTTGGCGATCAGGAGCATCGGCGTTCCGATGATCAGGGTCAGGTGAGCGCCCTGGACCGCACGGATCCGGTCCGGGACGCGCTTGGCGAGGAACGCCGCGGTGGCGAGGCACGTGGTCCATTTCGCGAACTCGGACGGCTGAAAGGTCACGGGACCGAGCGCGAGCCAGGACTTGTTCCCTCCGACCTCCTTTCCGAAGACCAGGACCGCGACGAGCAGCGCGACCGCGAAGCCGTGGAGACTGAGCGAGAACTCGGCCCAAATGTGATAGTCGACCGTCACGACCACGAGCGCCGCGAGCGACGCGATCCCGAGCCACACCAGCTGCGCCTTCCAGAGCCCGGAGCGTCCCGGCTGCTCCGCGGTCGCGGAGGCGATCGCCGTCATGCCGACCGCGGCGAGCGCGAGCGCGGCGACGATCGTCGGGACGTCGAGCCTATCGAGGAGGCGGCGTCGGAGCAAGGCGGGCCTGCAGGCCGGGAGCGGCGGGAATCTCCTCGGGCTCCGGCTTCGGGAGCCGGTCCTCGAAGAACACCTCGAGCACCTTCCGGGCGACCGGCGCCGCGGTGGTTCCACCGTGGCCGCCGTGCTCGATGACGATCGCGAAGGCGATCTCGGGCTTTTCCGCCGGAGCGTAGCCGATGAACCAGGCGTGGTCGCGCTCGTCCTTGGCGAGCTTGTCGGCGTCCACGCCGGCGGATTTCTTGAAGACCTGCGCGGTGCCGGTCTTCCCCGCCACCCGGATCGGACCGAGCTGCGCCCGCGTCGCCGTCCCTTCCTCGACGACATCGGCGAGCGCCCCGCGGATGAGGGCGAGGGTGGAGGCCGCGACGGGGATCTTCGCCGGGGCGGCCGCCGAGTCCTTGGCCAGGTGCGGTCTGACGAGCATGCCGCCGTTGGCGACGGCGGAGATCATCGTCGCCATCTGCACCGGGGTCACGGCGAGCAGCCCCTGTCCGATGGAGACCGAGATCGTGTCCCCCGGATACCACGGCTCCTTCCGGATCCGCTCCTTCCATTCGGCGGACGGCGGGTTTCCGCGCGTCTCGCCGGGGATGTCGATCCCGGTCATCTCGCCGATCGAGAACATCTTCGCGTACTTCGTGATCGCGTCGATACCGACCTTCCTCCCGAGCAGGTAGTAGAAGACGTTGCAGGAATGGACCAGCGCGCGGTGCACGTCGACCGTGCCGTGCCCGCCCTTCTTCCAGCAGAGGAACGGCCGACCGTAGATCACCACGGACCCCGAGCACGAGACCGTGGTCGAAGGGCTGATGGCGCCGGTCTCCAGCCCGACCACCGTCATCAAGACCTTGAACGTCGAGCCGGGGGCGTAGAACGAGGAGATCGCGCGGTCGTTCAGCGGCCGGCGCGGATCGCTCAGGAGCGAGGTCCAGGTCGTGTGGGAGACGGGCGCCGTGAAGACGTTCGGGTCGTAGCCCGGCGTCGAGGCCAGCGCGAGGACCTCCCCGGTGCTCGGGTCCATGAAGATCCCCGAGCCGACCTCCTCCGCCAGCGCCTCGACCAGCGCGCGCTGCAGACGCTTGTCGATCGTCAGCCGAAGCGGCCGTCCATCCTCCGGAATCCGGCCCGGCTGCGAGGAGCCGAACGGGCGGCCCAGGCTGTTGACGGTGACCAGCTTCCATCCCCGCCGGCCGCGGAGGATCTCGTCGTACTGCCGCTCGATCCCCGATTTCCCGACGATGTCCCCCTGCTGCAGGGAGCCGTCCGAGATCTTGGCGAGCTGCGTCTCGTTGACCTCGCCCACGTACCCCATGGCGTGGGCCACCGCCGGACCGTCGGGGTAGTCGCGCAGCGCCGTCTCCTCCACCTCGACGGAAGGAAACCACTCGCGGCGCGCCTCGACCTTCGCGATGTCCGCGAGCTGCACGTCCTCCTTGATCAGGAGCGGCTCGAACGTCGGACGCGAGTGCATCGCGCGCAGCCTGGCGGTCAGCCCCTCGTACGGGAGCCCAAGGACCGACTCGAGGCGCTTGAGCTGTCCCTCGGCGTCGGTCAGTCCTTCGCGCACGAGCACCAGGTTCAGCGCCGGACGCGTGGAGGCCAGGACCTGCTCGCGGCGGTCGTACACGACGCCGCGCGTCGGCGGGAGAGGAATCCGGCGAAGACGGTTGTTCTCCGCCAGCAGGGCGAAGTCGGCCCCCTTGACGATCTGCAGGTACCAGAACACCCCGAGGAACCCCGCGAGCACGACCACGATCACGCCGTGGAGCAGCAGGGCGCGCCGTCCGAGCCTCTGCTCGCTCTGGTATTCCTTCAGCTCCCAGCGCTCGCGGTAGTCCACGGGCTACGCCTTCCGGTGCTTGGGCCGGGCCGCGCTCCTGGCCGACCCCGTCCTGCTCAAGATGACCAATACCGCCGCCGTCAGCAACCCTCCGGCGAGGGCACGGACGGCGAGCGTCGAAACCGCGACCGGCGCGAGCGTCTCGCCGAAGAGCCGGCGAAGGGCCGCCTGGAGCCCCTCGTCGAGCAGATGGACGGAGGCCCCCGCGGCAAAACGCCCCCAGAAGGTGTTCAGGTCGAACCTCGCCCCGAGCCCTCCGAGCGCCCACCCGAGGATCGTCTTGACCAGCGCGTCGATGCCGAACAGGCGGGGCTCGATCCAGTAGTCCTGGAGCAGCCCCGTCGCGCAGCCCACGATCATCGACGAGCGCTGCGAGGTGCGCAGCGCGTAGACGACCAGGGGGAGCATCGTCAGGTCCACGTAGCTGGTGAGCCACGGAGCGATGCTCCCGAGCCCGAGCGACGTGCCGAGCGCGAGCCCGATCCCGAGGAGGGCCCAGAGGACGATCACGGGGCGCTCTCCGGCTCCTCGGGAGCGAGCAGGCGCGTTCCGGCGGGCTCGAGCAGGATCAGCACGTCCTCGATCGACCGGTCATCGACCTCCGGCTCGAGGCGGATCGTCTTGCTGGCACCGACCGGCGCTCCGACGACGGTCACGCGGCCGAGGCCGAACCCTCGCGGGAACACGCCGTCGAGTCCGGAGGTCACCACGCGATCGCCGACCACCACGTCCGCGTATTTCGGGACGTAGAGCATCTCCATCGGATCGCCGCCGCGCCCGACCGCCATCCCCTCGACGCGGCTCCGGACGATCACTCCCGCGGCGCCGCTGTTGGGATCGGTCAAGAGGCGCACGCGCGCGAAGTCGCGCTCCACGCTGACCACGCGTCCCACCGCCCCGCCCCACGCGACGACCGCCATGTCGGGGCGGACGCCGTCGCTCCCCCCGCGGTCGACCAGGATCACGCGCGACTGGCCGGCGAGCCGGCTGGTGACGACCGAGCCACCGACCGACCTCGGCACGAGGTCTTCCCGCATGCCGAGCAGCCGGCGCAGGCGAGCGTTCTCTTGCCCACGCTCGCCGGCGCGGGCGAGCTCCGCCCCGAGCCGCGCGACCTCGCGCCGGAGCTTCACGTTCTCCCGCTCGTCGGCGTCGATGTCCCGGAAGAAATGGATGACATTGAGGAGGATGCGCGTGATCGACCGCTCCGCGGAGACGATCGGCGCGGAGGCGGTCCCCGCCGCCCCCGCGACCGCGGCGCCCGCGACCCCTCCCCGCACGCTTGCGGCCATGAGCAGCAAGAGGCCGAACGACATCACCCCGAGGAGCAGGGTATTGGCGCGGGCGGGGGAAACGGCCGCCATCGGGATCGCCGGCGCGAGCGCGGGCTAGTCGAGCGCGACCCGGCGCAGCAGGTCGAAATCGGTCAGCATCTTCCCCGTTCCCATGACGACCGACGTCAACGGGTCGTCGGCGATCGACACCGGGAGCCCGGTCTCCTCGCGGAGGCGCTTGTCCAGGTTCTTGAGGAGCGCTCCGCCCCCCGTCAGCACGATCCCGCGGTCCACGATGTCCGCGGACAGCTCGGGAGGAGTCTGCTCCAGCGCGACCCGGACCGCCTCGATGATCGTCGCGACCGTCTCGGCGAGCGCCTCGCGGATCTCCTCGTCGGAGACGACGATCGTCTTGGGAACGCCTTCCACGAGGTCGCGTCCCTTGATCTCGAGCGTCAGCTCCTCGTCGAGGGGGAACGCGGAGCCGAGGCGGATCTTGACCTCCTCCGCCGTCCGCTCGCCGATGAGCAGGTTGTACTTCCGCTTGATGTACTGGATGATCGCCTCGTCCATCTCGTTGCCCGCGACACGCACCGACCGCGAGTAGACGATCCCCGCCATCGAGATCACCGCGACGTCGGACGTCCCGCCGCCGATGTCCAGGACCATGTTGCCGGTCGGCTCCGTGATCGGAAGGCCGGCGCCGATCGAGGCCATCATCGCCTGCTCGACGAGGTACACCTCCGTCGCCTTCGCGCGCATCGCCGAATCGCGCACCGCGCGCTTCTCGACCTGCGTGATCTCGCTGGGCACTCCGATCACGATCCGAGGGCGGACGCCGAACTTCCGGTTGTGCGCCTTCTCGATGAAGTAGGAGAGCATGCGCTCGGTGTGCTCGAAGTCCGCGATCACGCCGTCCTTCATGGGGCGGATGGCGATGATGTTCCCCGGCGTGCGGCCGAGCATCTCCTTCGCTTCCTTGCCGACCGCTTCGACCTTCCCGGTCTTCTGGTTGACGGCCACGATCGACGGCTCGCTGACCACGATGCCGCGCCCCTTGGAATAAACGAGGGAGTTCGCCGTTCCGAGATCGATCGCGAGGTCGTTCGAGAACATCGAGAGAAACGAGGACGGCGTCCAAGACATGAATCGTCACTCCGCGCGTGGCCGATCGCCACGTCGAACCGGGGATCGATAATCTAGTCGCCGGAAAGGACGAAAAGCAAGAAAACCCCGGCTGACCGATCAGTACGGATCGACGTAGGCGCGGTGGGTCAGCTTCCGGACGTTCCCTGCGGCGTCCTGGGCGATCAGGGAGACGTCGTTGACCCCCTCCTTTCGGAGGCGGATCACCGCATAGAACGTCCCGTCGTCGGTCACCTCGACCTTCTCGTTGTCCACCCAGAGCAGGGCCCCGGGCTCGGTGCGGCCGTTCAGGATCAGCATCGGCCCCGTCTGGACGTTCTCCGTGACCTCCAGAGGGGGCGGGGTGGTGTCTCCCGTGTCCCGGATCTTCTGCGAGGTGACGCGGAAGCGCCGGGTCTCGCTGTACGCGCCGCGCACCCCCGCCGCGTTCACGGAGGCGACGCGCCAGTAGTACTCTCCCGAAGGGATCGCGTCGATCTGGACGGAAGTCTCCTTCCGGTCCGCCTCGTAGAGCGCGGGCGTGAAGAGGATCCGGTCCGAGATCGTCAGGTGGTAGAGGGTCGCGCCCGCGATCTTCTCCCACGAGAGGGCCGTGCTCGCCTTCGTCGGGTCTTCGTGGATGAAGACCTTCTGATCGGTCGGCGCGATCAACCGTGGGACGCCCGGCAGCGTCTCCTTCGCGGAGAGTTGTCCGCCCGCATCGGATTGGATCCGCTCCCCCGTCTCGAGCTGCTGCTTGCGGCCGCCTCCCGCGATCTGCACCCGTCCCTGGAAGACGTCGACGACCGCGGCCTTGGAGTCGCGCTGCGAGGAGACGCGGAACTCGCCGACGTCCCCCGAGCGCGCGGTGACGCTCTCCGTCGACACCTCGTGGAACGAGCCGTCCGCGTTCTTCTGCTGCGTCGAGGCGAGCACCTCTCCCCAGTTGAGCTTCTCGGTGACCCGGCGGACCTTCGTCGCCGGATCCTCGTGCATCTCGCGAATCTCGAGCAGCGAGCCCGGATTGACGGTGGTGAGCGTGCCGTCGAAGTAGATGAGCTGCACCGACCCCGAGCCGGCGGTCTTCAGCTGGTCTCCGACGCGCAGGAGCATCTTGCGGTCCGCGGGCTCCCAGTTGAACTCGCCGGCGCGCTTGACCCGGACGTCGCCGTCCATGCGGTAGATCCGGACCTCCTTCGAGGCCGTCCCCTCTCCGCGAGCCATATCGATCGCCTTCTGGGAGAAGTTCTCGGCCCGTATCGCGGCGACGCGCGCATCGTCGTACTGCCGCCTCTGGAAGGCGTCGCGCGCTTCCGAGAGCGCCGAGCGCGCGCTCCCCCGCACCTCGTCGATGCGGGCCGTGGGCGGGTAGCCCATCGCCTCGGCGAGCCGCTCGTCGGCGCGTGCGATGGCGTCCTGGGCCTCCTGCCGGGGCTTGCTCGGCGCGTATGAGAAGACGTACCAGCCGGCGGCGGCGAGCACCGCCGCAAGGACCAGCGCCGCGGCGAGCACGCTCCGGTACGTAACGGTGAACCAGTCGAGCAGAATCCGCGGCTTTTGGGGATGGGACGGCATGCGTCGCGGCGGAATTTAACACGCCGCCCCCCCCGAGACCATGCGGGCGTTGAAGGGGCCCCCGGCGCTGCACTACCATGCCCGGATGCTCAACCACATGCGCAACAACTTGAAGCACCTCAAGTGGGTGCTCGTCGTCGTGGCCCTCGCTCTCCTGGGCTATCTGGGGTCGTACTTCGACCCCCGCGTGAAGCACGGCGGCGGGGCGTCCGATTGGGCCGCGCGCGTGGACGGGCACTCGATTTCCACCGTCGAGTTCCTCCAGGTCGCCCGGACCCAGGACGAGTACTACCGGCGCCTGCTCGGCCCTCAGTACGACCAGATGAAGCAGAACCTCAGGATCGGGTCGCAGACGATCCAGTCGCTCGTGGACCGTCACCTCGTTCTCGGGGAAGCCCGCGCCCTCGGTCTCCGGGCCACGAAGGAAGAGATCTCCAAGGAGATTCTCGAGAACCCCAGCTTCAAGGACGCCTCGGGGAACTTCGTCGGGAAGGAGCGCTACGCGGATTTCATCGGCCAGAGCTACGACGGCGGCGTCGAGGCCTACGAGCGCCGGCTCGCGGACGATCTGCTCGCGCGCAAGTGGATGGAGGTCATGACCGCGTCCGCGCGGGTCTCCGACGCCGAGCTCGAGCATGCCTGGCGCGCCCGGAACGTCCGCGCCGCGGCGGACTACGTCTTCGTGCCGTCGTCCACGGTCTCCTTCGACACGAGCCTCGACCCGGCGGCGGTCTCGGCCTGGTACGCCTCGCACAAGGACGACTACAGGCGCTCGGAGGCGCGGAAGCTCCGCCTGGTCCTGTTCGATCGACAGGGACAGATCGCCGACGCGAAGGTCTCCGACGCGGACCTCCGCGCCGAGTACGACGCTCACGCCGCCGACTACGCGCGCCCCGAGCAGCGCCGCGCGCGGCACATCCTCTTGAAGATCCCGGCCGGCGCCGCCGAGGCCGACAAGCGTTCGGTCCGCGATCTCGCCGGCTCCGTCCTCCTTCGCGTTCAGAAGGGGGAGGACTTCGCCGCCCTCGCCCGCTCGATGTCGCAGGACCCCGGCTCGGCCCCGCAGGGGGGCGAGCTCGGCTGGTTCGGGCGCGGCGCGATGGTGAAGCCGTTCGACGACGCGGTTTTCTCGACGCCCCCCGGTCAGTTCGCGGGGCCCGTCGAGACGCCCTACGGCTTCCACGTCATCCAGGTCGAGGAGGCCCGGGAAGCGGGCGCCGCGCCGTTCGAGGAGGTCCGCGACGCCCTCAAGCGAAGGCTCGAGCTGCAGCAGGCGCAGCGGCTCACCGCCGCGAAGGCGCAGGCGTTCGCGTCGGAGGCCAAGACCCTGGCCGAGTTCGAAGCCGCGGCGAAGAAGGCCGGCTACAGCGTCCTCGACCGGACCGTCTCGGCGCAGGACCGCGCGCCCGATCTCGGACCGTCGCCCGAGTTCACCAGCGCGGTGTCGTCGATGCAGGCCGGGCAGGTCTCCGCGCCGCTCGGCGTGGCGAACGGTCTGGTCGTCGCGGCGTGCGCCGAAGTCCTGCCGCCCGCGGTGCGTCCTCTCGCCGAAGTCGCCGACCAGGTGAAGACCGACATCCTCAACGATCGCGGCACCCAGGCGGCGCTCGTGGCGGCGCGCCGCATCGCGTCCGCCGGCACGCTCGAGGCGGCAGCGAAGGCGCAGAAGCTCGAGGTCAAGAAGACGGGAGACGTTCAATCGGGAGTGTCGCTCCCGGGCGTGGGCCCCGCGCCGGCGCTCGACACCGCGCTCTTCGCGCAAGGGACCGTGGTGGGCTCGAAGGGAGCGGTGGCCGTCGCGGGGGGTGCGATCGCCTACGTCGTCACCCGCCACGACGCGTTCGATCCGGCCAAGTTCGAGGCCGAGAAGGCGACGCTGCGCGGGCAGCTCCTCCAGCAGCGCCGCGAGCAGCTGGCGCAGGGGCTTATCGAGGCGCTCCGCCAGAAGCACACGGTTGAAATCAACGCGCCGCTCGTGGACGGATTGGACGGGTAGTCGGCGCTCCTTTACGTTCCCGTGATCCCGCTCACGAAACCGGCCCTGGTCTCTTCTCCGGGCGCGGCTCGATATTCCTCCTCGACGGCCGGCGGAGGAGGAGGGTCGATGCTCGTTCATGCGGCGGAAACGCGCTTCCAGCGCGGGCTGGAGGCGCTCGAGGCGGGGCGCGGCCTCGAGGCGCTCGCTCTCTTCGAGGCGGCGCTCGAGCTGGAGCGCAAGCTCGGCTCGCGGACGCCGCAGGCGCGGTATCTCTCGTACTACGGTCTGTGTCTGGCGACCGCCGGTAACCGACCGCGCGAAGGGGTCGATCTCTGCAAGCAGGCGATCGCGCTCGAGTTCTACAACGCCGACCTGTGCTGCAACTACGGGCGCGTGCTCCTCGCCGCCGAGCGCCGCAAGGAGGCCTACAACGCCTTCATCAAGGGGCTCAAGGTGCAGCGCGGGCACCAGGGGATCCTGCGCGAGATCTCGCGCATGGGGTGGCGACGGCGGCCGGTCCTCCCCTTCCTCGATCGCGGCAACCCGATCAACGTCGCTCTCGGGAAGCTCTTGACGCGCCCGTCCGGCAGGGCCGCGTAGGCGCTACGCCTCGTCTCCGAGAAGCGCGCGCACCTGGGCGAGGACGTCGCGAATGTCGAACGGCTTCGCGAGGAACCCGCCGCTCTGCGACATGTAGTACCCGAGGTTCGCGTCGGATTGCATCAGCCCGGACATGAAGATCGCGCGCGCGGCCAGCTCTGAGTCCATCTGCCGGATCTGCCGGTGGAGCATCACGCCGTCCATGTCGGGGAGATTGAAGTCGAGCAGGGCGGCGTCGTAGATGGTCTCGCGGATCAGAGCGAGCGCCGCGGCGGCGTCGGGCGCCGCGTCGACGGTGTAGCCTTCCGCCGTCAGCACGTCCCGGAGAAGCTCGACGATCTCCGGCTCGTCGTCGACGACGAGAATGCGCTCACCCGCCATGTCCACCGCCCCTCTCGTGCGAAGCTTAGTACAGTCCCCCCTCAGACCAGGAGAGCGACCTTCCCGAACGCCTCGCGGGACGCCAGGCGCCGGTGCGCATCGGCGACCTTGTCCAACGGAAAGACGCCGTCGACCACGGGTCGCAGCCGCCCGGCCGTCACGAGATCGAGCACCGCGGCGAGCTCGTCGCCGCTCCCCATCGTCGAGCCGAGGATCGACAGGCTCTTGAAGAAGACCGGGCGGAAGTCGGTCTTCAGCTCGTAGCCGGAGGTCGCGCCGCAGGTGACGTACCGTCCTCCCTTCGACAGGCAGCGGATGGAGCGGTCGAACGTGTCCGCTCCGACGTGGTCGACGACCACCCCGACGCCGCGCTTGTCCGTCCAGCGCCGCACCTCGCCCACGAAGTCCTGCTCCCGGTAGTTGATGCAGGCCTCCGCTCCGAGGGCGACCGCCCGGGCGCACTTCTCCGTCGATCCTGCGGTCGCGATGACCCGCGCGCCGAGCAGAACCGCGATCTGGATCGCCGCGGCCGAGACGCCCGAGCCCGCCGCATGAATGAGCACCCTCTCCCCGGGCTCCACCCGGGCACGCGCACGGAGCATGTGCCAGGCGGTGAGGAAAGCGAGGGGCACGGAGGCGGCTTCCGCCCAGTCGAGGCGGGGCGGCTTCGGGAAGACCGCGGTATCGGGCACCACGAGCAGCTCCTGGCACCCGCCGTCGCGGGACTCCCCCAGGATCCCGTAGTCGCGGCAGAGCGGATCCTCGCCGCGCCGGCAGGCGCGGCACCTACCGCACGACAGCCCCGGAGACAGCACGACCTCGTCGCCCCGTGCGCATCCTGCGGCTCCCGGACCGAGGGCCTCGACGACGCCGGCGACGTCGCAGCCGGGGACGATCGGGAGCGGGAACACGTGTCCCGGGACCCCTTCGCGCACCCACAGATCCAGATGGTTCAGGCCGACCGCCCGCACCCGGATCAGCACCTCTCGCGGACCGGGGGACGGCGCGGGCCGCTCCTCGATGCGGAGCACCTCGGGACCCCCGTGCTCGCGGATGACCACCGCGCGCACGTCAGCGCCCCAGATCGATCCAGACGCTCTTGGTCTCGAGGAACCCTTCGATCGCTTCCAGCCCGAGCTCGCGGCCGAACCCGCTCTGCTTGAACCCTCCGAAGGGAAGGGAGGGGTCGTAGAGGTTGTACGTGTTCACCCAGACGGTCCCCGCCTTGATCGCGCGGGCGAGCTTGTGCGCCTTCGTCACGTCCCGCGTCCACACCCCCGCGGCGAGCCCGTAGATCGTTCCGTTCGCCTGGGCGATCGCGTCGTCGACGTCGTCGAACGGAAGCACGGCGAGCACGGGGCCGAAGATCTCCTCGCGCGCGATCGTCATCTCCGGCGTGACCGCATCGAAGACGGTCGGCCGCACGAAGTACCCCTTCCCTCCGTTGACCTCCGTCGCGCGCCGCCCCCCAGCGGCCACGCGCGCCCCTTCCTTCGTGCCCGAGGCGATGTGGCCGAGGACGCTGTCCATCTGTCCGGCCGAGACCACCGGCCCCATCCGCGTCGTCTTCTCGCGCGGATCCCCGAGGACGATCGCGTCGGCGCGCTTGGCGAGCTCCTCGACGAACGGCGCGTGGATCGAGCGCTCGACGAACAGGCGGGAGCCGGCGGCGCAGACCTCCCCCTTGTTGTAGAAGATCCCGTTGAACGCGCCGCGCAGCGCGGCCTCCTGATCGGCGTCGGCGAAGACGACGTTCGGCGACTTCCCGCCGAGCTCCACCGACACCCGCTTGAGCGTCCCGGCCGCCTCGCGCACGATCGTCCGCCCGACCTCGGTGCTGCCTGTGAAGGCGACCTTGTCCACGCCGGCGTGCCTGACGAGCGCCATTCCGGCCAGCGCCCCCGAGCCCGGAAGGACCTGGAGCGCGCCCTGCGGGAGCCCGGCGTCGAGGCCGATCCGCCCGAGCTCGATGGCGGAGAGCGGCGTCTGGGACGCGGGCTTGAGGATCACGGCGCAGCCCGCCGCGAGCGCCGGCGCGACCTTCCAGGACGCCAGCAGGAAGGGGAAGTTCCACGGCACGATCGCCGCCACGACGCCGACGGGCTCCCGCAGCGTGAACGTGAACGCGTCGCTGCGGCTGGCCATCGTGCGTCCGGCGACCTTGGTCGCGGCCCCCGCATAGAACTGGAAGATCTGCGCCGCCATCGGCAGCTCGATCTTTCCCGAGTCGAACAGCGTCTTCCCGGTGTCCAGCGTCTCGAGCATCGCGAGCTGCGGCAGGCGCTCGACGATGAGATCCCCCATCTTCCAGAGGATCTTGCCGCGCTCCGCCGCGCTCATCCTGGACCAGGGCCCCGCGAGCGCCCGGCGTGCGGCCGCCACCGCGGCGTCCACGTCTTCGGTCCCGGCTTCCTCGACCGTCGTGATCACGCTCTCGTCCGCCGGGTTCACGGTCGGGAAGGTCTTCCCCGAGCGCGAGGCGACGAAGGATCCGTCGATGAGGAGTCGTCCGGGCTCGGGTGCGGCGGTCGCGGCCATGTCGGTCTCCTGGCTCAGACCCGGGCGGCCGGGTCGAAGAGGCGCTGGTACTCCTCGTTGGCGTAACGATCGGTCATCCCCGCGATGTAGTCCGCGATCGCGCGATGGAGCCCCTCGGCCGGCGCGCGGCGGCGGGCGTCGTCGGGGAGCAGGAGGGGGTTCTCCAGGTAGCGCTCGGCGAGCGCGCGCAGGATACGCCGCGCCTTGTCCTTCATTCGCTCGATCCGGTGATGGTGGTAGAGATGCGTCCGCAGGTAGCCCTTCAACCCGCGGTTCTGTTCCGCCACCTCGGGCGAGAGCGCGGCGAGCGGGCGCTCCGCGGCCCGCACCTCCTCGAGCGTCGCGATCCCGCTTCCGGCGACGTTCGACTCCGTGGTCTCGATGAGGTCGGTCACGAGACCATCGACGAGGCCGCGCAGCGCCGCGGTGTGGAGCTGGCGCGGGTCCGCCGCCGGCCACTGCTTCGCGGCGCGGGCGAGCGGCCCCCCGAAAAGGGGGACCGCCGCGGCGAGCGCGTCCGGGTCCAGGAGGCCCGAGGACAGCCCGTCGTCGATGTCGTGATGGTTGTAGGCGATCTCGTCCACCAGGTCGATCAGCTGCGCCTCGAGGGGAGGCTGCCGGGCCGGCTCGTACTCCGAGAACTCCGGCGCCGAGGCGACGTCGATCGGACCGGAGTGCTTCGCGATCCCCTCGCGGACCTCCCACGTGAGGTTGAGCCCGAGGAAGGCCGGGTACCGCTCCTCGAGGTGCTCCACGATCCTGAGCGTCTGGCGGTTGTGGGAGAACCCGCCGTGGCCGCGCATGAACTCGTCGAGGACGTCCTCGCCGAGGTGCCCGAACGGCGTGTGCCCGAGGTCGTGCGAGAGCGAGAGGGACTCGACCAGGTCCTCGTTCAGCGCCAGCGAACGCGCGACGGTTCTCCCGATCTGGCTCACCTCGATCGAGTGGGTCAGACGCGTCCGGTAGTGGTCCCCTTCGTGATTGACGAAGACCTGGGTCTTGTACTCGAGGCGCCGGAAGGCGCGCGAGTGGATGATCCGGTCCCGGTCCCTCTGGTACGCGGAGCGATAGCCGTGGTCGTCCTCGCGGTGGCGCCTCCCGCGCGAGCGGGCCGACGTTTGCGCATAGGGAGCGAGAGAGGCCTCGACGCGCGCGGTGCGCGGCAGGATCGCCATGGCGTGAGGGTAACGGGGGGACCGGAGGGCGTCAACGGACGGTCCGCCCTCCGGCCGGGCGGGAGGATCAGGCCTGGAAGCTGTGACCGCAGCCGCACGTTCCCGAGGCCTTGGGATTGTCGATCTTGAAGCCGGAGCCCTCGAGGCTCTCGATGTAGTCGATCTTGACGCCCTCGAGGTACATCCCCGACATCGCGTCCACGTAGACCTTCAGCCCGTCGAATTCGAGCACGTTGTCGTTGGGCTTCTCCGCGTTCTCGAAGGTCAGCCCGTACTGGAAGCCGGAGCAACCACCGCCCTGGATCGCGACACGCAGCCCGTAGCCGGTCTTGTTGTCCGAGGTCAGGAGCTCCTTCACCTTGCTGACCGCACGTTCGCTCAACTGGATCATGGTCGTCCTCCGACGGAGAAGGTACGACATGCCCGTCGGGGCGTCAATTTGCTATCCTCCGCGGGCACCGGAGGGGGCCGTGGCGCGTCGCCTTCAGATCCAGATCGATCTGCCGTATCACCGCGAGCCCAAGGACGACGAGCGGGTCCGCCGCTATCTCGACGCGGGATGGCGCATCGGGCAGCTCCAGCGGCTGACCGACCGCGAGGTCGTGATCACCTTCGAGGCCGACTAGGCCAAGGCCAGTCTCGCGGCCACCTTCCGGAACGCGGCGAGCGCGAAATCCAGGTCCTCCCGGGTATGGGCCGCGGAGAGCTGGCAGCGGATCCGGGCGTGTCCCTGCGGGACGACCGGATAGCCGAACCCGGTGACGAACACCCCTTCGTCGAGCAGCATCGCGCTCGCGCGGAGGGCGGCCGCGGTCTCGCCGAGGATCACGGGGACGATCGGCGTTCGTCCCGGAAGCGGGGAGAGGCCCATCTCCGACAACGCGGACCTGAAGTACGTCGCGTTCTCGTGGAGGCGCCGCACGCGCTGCGGCTCGGCGCGGAGCAGCCGGACGGCGGCGAGGGCGCTCCCGGCGACGGTCGCGGGGAGGGCGTTGGAGAACAGCTGCGGCCGCGAGCGCTGCACGAGGTAGTCGACCAGGCTCGCCGACCCCGCGGTGAATCCGCCGGCCGCGCCGCCGAGCGCCTTCCCCAGGGTGGAGGTGATCACGTCGATCTCCCCGAGGAGGCCGTGATGCTCCGCGGTCCCGCGCCCGGTCGCGCCGAGCACGCCGGTCCCGTGGGAGTCGTCCACCGCGACGACCGCATCGTGTCGCTTGGCGAGCGAGACGATCTCCGGGAGGTCGGCGATGTCCCCTTCCATCGAGAAGACGCCGTCCGTGATCACGAAGCGGGTGCGCGCGCCGGAGGTCTCCTCGAGGATCGCCTCCAGATCCGCCATGTCCGAATGCTTGTACACGCGGCGCTGCGCCTTGCAGAGCCGTGTGCCGTCGATGATGCTCGCGTGGTTGAGCGCGTCGGAGATCACCACGTCGCGCTCGTCGAGGATCGTCGGCATCAGCCCTTCGTTCGCGGTCCAGCACGAGACGTACGAGAGCGCCGCCTCCGTGCCGACCCACTCCGCGAGGGCGGCCTCGAGCTCCTCGTGGATCGAGAACGTCCCGCAGATGAACCGCACGGACCCCGTTCCGGCGCCGAAGCGGTCGAGAGCCGCCTTCCCCGCGGCGATGACCTCCGGGGCGTCCGAGAGCCCGAGGTAGTTGTTGGACGACAGGATGAGGACGCGCCCGCGCCCCTTCATCTCGACCCACGCCGACTGCGGGCTCGCGAGCACGTTCAGGGTCTTGTAGACGCCGTCGCGGCGGAAGCCGGCGAGATCCTCCGCGAGGCGCGCGTCGAGCCCCGCCTTCATCGCGGGGTTCCGGGGTCGGGTACCGCCGGCCCCGCGCCGGGCAGCCCGAGGAACGCCTGGGCCTGCTCCAGGAGGAACTCGAAGTGCCGCGGGTCGAGCGGATTGAGCCGGTATTCGTTGATGTACTTGACCTGCATCCCGAGCCACTCCTTCCAGCACGCCGCGCAGACGCCGGCGGCGATGCGCGCCCCGACCGGCCCAGGGAACGGCGCGCGGTCGAGCCCCGGCCCCTCCTTCTTGCATCGTATGCACGTGACGACGCCCATGATCGCGCTCCTTCCCGCGCCGGACCTCCCGGCTACCTTAGCAGGCCGCGATAGCATAAGCGTGGAGGGAACCGCCGCCATGGCCGACGAGCACGAGATCCAGATCAAGATCCCGGAGGGGATCCTCCGGGGCGTCTACGCGAACCAGATGGTGGTTCGCCACAGCCGCGAGGAGTTCGTCATCGACTTCATCAACGTCTGTCCCCCCGAGGGGATCGTCAACGCCCGCGTCATCGTGAGCCCCGGACACCTCAAGCGAATGATCGCCGCGCTGGCCGAGAACCTGAGCCGCTACGAGCAGCGGTTCGGCGCCGTCACGACGTCCGAGCCCCCTCCCGAGACGAAGTACCAGAACTAGCGGCGGCCCAGCTCGCCGACGAGATGACCGATCTCCGGCAGGATGAGGCGCGTGAGGGCGAGCGCCACCGCCTTCGGCGACCCGGGGAGCAGGAAGACCGGCGTCCCCCGGACGACTCCGGCCGCCGCGCGGGAGAGCATCGCACGGCTCCCGATCTCGTCGAACGAGAGCATCCGGAACAGCTCGCCGAACCCCTCGATCGCGGGATCGAACAGGTCCGACACCGCCTCCACGGTCCGGTCGCGCCCGGCGAGGCCTGTCCCGCCGGAGCAGACGATCGCGTCGCATGCGGCCTCCGACGCCCACGCGAGCACGCGCTCGCGGACCAGCGCGGGCTCGTCGCGCACGATCGCCGCCTCGCGGACGGCATGGCCCGCGGAGGCGACGAGCTCCCGCATCGCTCGCCCCGAGAGATCGTCGGCGTCCGTTCGCGTGTCGCTGATCGTCAGCAGCCCGAACCCGAGCGCCCGCACGGGAGTCTCCCCGTGCGCGTGCGGCCGGTGCGGGGCGGTCATCGGGAGAGCGCGGCCTCGACCCGGCGGACGATCCCCTCCTCGTCCAGCCCGAGGCCGGCGAGGAGCTCGGCGCGGGAGCCGTGCGGCACGAATCCGTCGGGGAGACCGAGGTTGAGGACGGCGTCCTTCGAGAGCCCTTCCTCCGCCAGCGCCTCGTCCACCGCGTCTCCGAAGCCTCCGGGGAGGTTGTTCTCCTCGATCGTGACGAGCAGCCGGGCGCGACGCGCCCGCCTGAGCGCGGCGCGATCCAGCGGCTTCACGAACCGGCAATTGACGAGGCCGACGGAGATCCCTCGGGAGGCGAGCCTGTCCGCGGCGCCGCGCGCGGCCTCCACCATCGCGCCCACGGCGAGCAGCGCGACGTCGGTCCCCTCCTGCAGCGGCTCCCACGAGCCGATCGGGAGGACCCGTGGCGCGCGCCCCGGGTCGTAGCCGGCGGGGACCGTGTCCCGCGGATAGCGGATCGCGAACGGCGCCTCGCTCTGCGAGAGCGCCGTCCACAGGAGGTCCCGCAGCTCGTTGCCGTCCCGCGGCGCGCTGACGATCATCCCGGGGACGCAGCGCATGTACGAGAGATCGAGCACGCCGTGGTGTGTCGGACCGTCGGCGCCGACGACGCCGGCGCGATCGATCGCGAAGACGACCGGGACGTGCTGCAGCGCGACGTCGTGCACGATCTGGTCGAACGCGCGCTGGAGGAAGGTCGAGTAGATCGTGGCCACGGGGCGCGCGCCGTCGCATCCCATCCCGGCCGCGAAGCAGACGGCGTGCGCCTCGGCGATCCCGACGTCGTGGAAGCGGGACGGAAACCGCTCGCGAAACTTGAGGAGCCCGGTGCCGGAAGGCATGGCCGCGGTGATCGCAACCATGCGCGGAAACGCTTCGGCCGCCTGGACCATCGCCTCGCCGAACACCGCGGTATAGCCGGGACCCGCGGCCTTTGCGGAGGCGCGCGATTTCCCGGTGACCTTGTCGAACGGCACGACGCCGTGGAACCCCTCGTGATCGGCCTCGGCGGCGGGGAGCCCCTTCCCCTTCGTCGTCATGACGTGGAGGAGGACCGGGCCCTTACGGTCCAGCACCTTGGGGAGGAGATCCAGGAGCTGCGGAAGATCGTGCCCGTCCACCGGCCCGATGTAGTTGAACCCGAGCGCCTCGAACAGCCCTCCCGGGACGATGGCCGTCTTGATCGCGGACTCCAGCCTGCGGGCGAGCGTCCGTGCGGTCCCGCCGACGCGGGGGAGCCGCTCCATCGCCGCGAGACTGTCCCGGCGGAGCTTGCGAAGCCGCGGGCTGGTCTGGATGCTCGTGAGGTACTGGGCGAGCGCGCCGACGTTCGGCGAGATCGACATCCCGTTGTCGTTGAGGACGACGAGCAGGTCGCGGCCGGAGTGCCCGGCGTTGTTGAGCGCCTCGTAGGCGAGCCCGCCCGTCATCGCCCCGTCTCCCATGACGGCGACGATCTTCCTCGTCTCCCCCGCCAGATCGCGCGCGGCCGCCATGCCCAGGGCCGCCGAGATCGCGGTCGAGGCGTGGCCGGCGCCGAAGGCGTCGTACGGGCTCTCGTCCCGCTTCAGGAACCCGGAGATCCCCCCGTGTTGACGGATGCTCCACAGGGCGTCCTTCCGGCCGGTCAACACCTTGTGGACGTACGCCTGGTGCCCGGTGTCCCAGACGATCCGGTCCGTCGGGAGATCCAGAACGCGCGCGAGGGCGACCGTGAGCTCGACCACGCCGAGGCTCGCGCCGAGATGACCGCCCTTCTGAGAGACCACGTCCACGATGAAATCGCGGATCTCCGCGCAGAGGCTCTGCAGGTCCTCGATCGCGAGGGGCTTCAGGTCGCCCGGGCCCACGATCCGATCGAGAAACGGGCCGCCGCGTCGTGTCACGGCCTCGTCCGGGGCCGCTCCCGCCCGATCCCCGGTCACGGGGCCGAAGCCGTCGCGAACGACGTCGTCCATGCCGTCTCCTCCCGCGCCGTACTTTACAGACCCGCCAGCAGCGCGTCGACCTTCGCGTGAAGGTCACGAAGGTCGCCGTCGTTGACCACGATGCGGTCGGCCAGCTCGAGCGTCTCGCGAAGCTTCTGCCCCGCCGGATCGGCGCTGTTCTCCTGCCGCTCGCGCGCGGCGAACTCCGCTTCGCTCTCCGGATCGCCGGGGCGCGCGCGCGACCGGGAGCGCTCGAACCGGACCGCCGCCGGGGCGTCCACGCCGACGAGCAGGAAGCCGGGGACGCGGCGGAGGGCCTCGACCTCCGCCGGGTGCCGGATCGAGTCCACGACGTCGCGGCCTCCGAGGCGCGGGATGAGCCGCTCGGCGAGAACGCCGGCGCCCCCCTCGTGCCGGAGCAGCGTGCCGATCCGGATCAGATGCTCGCGCTCGGGAGCCAGCGAGCGGACCGCGGCCTCCTCGCGCACGATGTCGGAGAGCGAGTGGACGACGAACCCGAGCGAGCCGAGATAGGCCGACACTTCCCCCTTGCCGGCCGCGTTCGGGCCCGTCAGCCCGAGGACGAGCGACATGCCGTCAGCGGTTCTCGGGGGGATCCTGCGCGGGCGCGTCGCCCTCGGGAGGAGCCTGCTGCGTGCCGTCGCCGTTCTCTTGCCCAGGCTGCGGCGGAGGAGGAGGCGGCGTGGTGGTCACCTCCTCGGGGCGGATCGAGATCTGATGGATGCCCTTGGGCGCTCCGTTCTGCTCCACGGGCGGCATCACGACGGCCGGGGCTCCCGGCATGACCGGCCGGCCCGGATCGAAGGTGCGACGCTGCGGCGTGGAGAAGCGCGAGGCCCGGCGGTTCTGGAGGAGCGGGGCGGCGCCGGAGCCGACGTTGGTGTTGGGACTGTTCAGGTCCGCGGCCTCGCCGAGCATCACGCCGGCGGTGTTCGCGGTGTTGTTCTGCCGGGACAGCCCCACCGCGTCGCCGCCGCCGCGCATCGCGGTGTCGGCGATGATCGATCCGGTGCTCCGCATCTGCGCCGCGCCGGAGGACGATCCGGCGACGGCCTGGTTCGCCGGGTGGAACGCAGGGTTGAGGAACACGTCCTTGCCGGCGCTGACGATCTTGTCCACCATCACCATCGGGAACGAGATGAAGCTGTTCCCGCCGAGGTCGAGCTTCACCATCTCCTTCTCGACGGTATGCGTGCGGACCGTCATCTCTGCGCCGTTGGTGAAGTGGACGACCTCGTCCGCGCGAACCGCAACGGGGAGTGCCCAGAGCAGCGACCCCGCCGCGAGCATCCGACCGAGCGTCTTGACGTTCATGGAATCCTCCGCACGCGACGAGCGTTGAGAGCCCTCGAAGTGTACCCCGAAGGGTGGGGGGCGACAACCCGCGCATTGCGCGCCCCGCGAGTCGTCCCTAGAATGCGTCGCATGTTCACGCGTCGCGGCGTTTTTCTCGTCGGGATGCTCGCGCTTGCGGGCGGCGCGGCCGCGGGTCCGGCGTCCGAGGAGGCCCCCGTCAAGGTCTCGGTCAAGGTCGCGCCCGCGCCGATCGCCGCGGGCGGCGACGCGGCGGTCACGCTCGAGCTCGTCCCGAAGCCGGGGATCAAGCTGAACAAGTACCCCAAGATCAAGCTCGTCGTGCCCGCGCTCCCCGGGGTCGCAGGCGCGGCGGAAGCTTCGATCGGGAACGCGTCCGCGCCCTCGGCCGACCAGCTCGAGTCGAACTATTACAAGGGCGCGGTCGATCCGCTGAGCCTCTCGCTGCACGTGGACGAAGCGGCGACGCCCGGTCCCCACGAGATCGCCGCGAAGCTGAGCTACTTCTACTGCGTGGCGGCGTCGGGGTACTGCGCGCCCGCGAAGGTTCCGGTGTCGATCCCGATCACGGTCCGCTGACCGTCACCCCGCGCCGGGAGATCCGCACGCCCATCACGCTCGCTCCCGTCGCGGCGATCGCCTTCGCCACCGCGTCCTCTCGGCCTTCGCGCGCGAACGCGACCAGGCAGCCTCCGCCGCCGGCGCCGCAGACCTTCGCGCCGAGAGCCCCGGCGCGCCGCGCGGCGGTGTCCGCGCGCCGGAGGGCCGGGGTTGCGACGGACGGCGCGAGGCTCAGGCGAAGGCGCCCCTCCTCGCCGAGCAGCCGTCCCGCCGTGTCGAGATCTCCGTGGTCGAGCGCCTCCCGCATCGCGCGGGCGATCCGGGCGATCGCTTCCATCCGCTTCGTCGTGGCCGCCTCTCGCTCGACGTAGCGGCGGAACATGTCCCAGTTGCTGAACCCGGATTGCCGCGGCTGTCCGGTGTAGGCGAGGACGAGGCGGTCGCCGAGCCTCGATGCGTGCGGGAGCGCGTCGCGGACCACGCCGTCGGGGGTGTGCCGGAACGCGGAGAGCCCGCCCCAGAGCGCGGCGAGGTAGTCCTGGTTTCCCGTCGGGACGCGGATCTCCCGGGTCTCCAGGTTCATGACGCGCCGGAGGAGCGCCTCCTTGGAGAGCGTCTCTCCACGCGCCCGCGCGAGCGCGGCACCCGCGGCGATCCCGAGCGCGGAGGAGCCGCCGAGCCCGGCCCCCGCCGGCGCCTCCGCGCGGCAGGCGAGCGTCAGCGGCACGCCGGGGGCGAAGGCGTCGGCCAGGCGCACGAGCCACGAGAGCGGTCCTCGAAAGGCGGACGGCGCGAGGGGGAGGTCGTGAAGGACGCGGCGGCCCCGGTCCACGGAGAGGATCTCGAGGCGGCGGTCGCGCCGCGGCGTCACCGTCGCATGCGCGGCCAAGCGGATCGCCAGATTGACGGTCAGCGCGTCGGCCACGAGCTGCGAGATCGGCCAGATGTCGAGGGTTCCTCCCGCGAGGTCGATGCGCGTGGGGGCGGTGGCGCTCGCGGGCCGGATCGCGGCGCGACTCAACGGACGACCACCGTCGCGAGGCGGTCGGGAAGGAAATACGTGCGCGCGACCCGCCGCACGTCCTCCGGCGTCACGCGCGCGAAGGAATCGACGAAGCGCCGCTCGTCTCCCGGCTCCCGGCCGCGAATCGCCTCGAGACCGGACTCGTAGGCGAGGCTGATCCGCGTCATCCGTCGCATCAGCGCGGCGCCTCGCGCGGCGTTCACCGCGCGGGCGACGTCGGCGGCCGTGGGCTCCGCGTCGCGGAACGCCGCGAGTCCGTCCAGGATCCCGGTGCGCGCGGCCTCGAGGTTCTCGGCGCGCGTGCCCATCGCGATGTCCAGCCTCATCCGTCCCGCCCACGGCCGCACGCTCGCTCCGATCGTGTAGGCCAGGCCGCGCGTCTCCCTCAGATCGAACGCGAGACGATCGGAGAGCATCGACGCGGCCACCGCCAGCGCCGCGCGGTCCTCCGGCGGCGCGTCGAGGAGCTCGCCGAGGGCGAGGTAGGCCTGAGACTTCCCGAGGGTGACCTCCGCGCTTCCGGGACGCTCCGCGATCGCCGCCGGCGCCGGCGGTCTCGGAGGCTCCCCCTCGGGGAGGGAGCCGAGCTCCGCATCGAGCGCCCGCACGACGGCCTCCGCGGAGACCGGTCCGACGGCGGTCACGACCATCCGCCGCCCCGAGGCGAGCGCCGCGCGGTACGCGGTCACGGCGTCGAGCGTCACCGCGTCGAGCGACGCCGCCGTGCCGTACACGAGCGACGCCGCGGGATGCCCCGGCGCGAGCAGCGCGTCGAGCCGGGCCGTCGCGGTCTCCCGCGGGGAGGCGTCTCGCGTCGCCGCGCGCTCCCGAGCGCCCCGGCGCGCGTCCTCGAGGGCCCCGGCCGTCAGCGCCGGGCGGCGGACCATCTCCGCGACGAGCCCCAGCGCCTCCCGCCACCGGCTCGACTCGACCTCGAGACGGATCCAGGAGAACTCCGGCGTCGTGTAGTAGTCGTCGAAAGGCACGGACGGATCGTCCACGGCCCGGATGCGTGCGCCGATCGCGTCGCGCCGGTCCTCGTACCCACGCGTCATCATGCGATGGAGGACGTCCGTGATCCCGGCGAGCCCGGACGGCTCGGCCGCGGAGCGCGGGGCGAACGCCACGTGAGCGGCGAACACACCCGAATCCGCGCTCTCGCGCACGACGTAGCGGAGACCGTTGGCGAGCGCCCCTGCCCGCAGGTCGGCGCGCGCGCCGGTCGCGGGCGCGCTCGTCGGCGGCGCCCAGGCGGACCGCGCCTTCGCCCGTTCCGGCCCGGCGATCCTCGCGCGAACCGAGGCGAGCCCCGCGGAGAGCCGCTCCGCCGCCGCGTCCCAGTCGGCCGCGCCGAGACCGGCGAGCGACGCGGCGTCCCCCTCGAGCCATCCCTTCGGCGATCCGGGGATGGCGGAGCCGCGGAGCATCGCGAAATAGTGGATCTGGTCGCGTGCGATCGCGGCATCCCCCGCGAGGCGCGCGCGCACCCGCTCGACCCGCTCGCGCGCCTCTCCCCCCGGGCGCGTCGAGGCGATCGCTTCCGCCAGCGCGTCGAGGATCGCTGCGGGATCGGCGTTCCGCTCGAGCGTGACGTCGAGCGTCACGGTGCTCCACGGCCGGGTCCGGGAGTCCAGCGTCAGGCTCGTCCCCCCCGCCGCGACGCTCCGTCGCTCGAGCGCGCGGGCGAGCGGGGCGTCGGCCCCCTCGGAGGCGGCGGCGAGCAGGACCGACATCGCGAGCGCCGCGCCGTCCCAGGGGGCGACGTCGACCGGATATGCCGCGAGCAGGCGCGCGGGGGACGCCCCGGCGTCGCTCTCGACGTTGGACGCGGGCGGCGGCGGCCAGCGCGCGGCGTCCGCGCGCGGAGCGGCCCGCTTCGGGGCCGCGCCGAACGTCCGCCGCACGGCGGCGTCCATCGCGGGCAGGTCGAAGTCCCCCATCACGACGAGCGTCATGTTCGACGGGACGTAGCGCGCCTTGTAGTACGACGCGACCTGATCGCGCGTGATCGCGCCGAGCGACGCCTCGGTCCCGAGGACCGGGCGGGCGATCGGCGTCCCCGCGAAGGCCGAGGCGCGGAAGGCGCTCTCGACGTCGTAGGAGGGATCCGCCCGATCCCTCGCGAGCTCCTCGAGCACGATCTTCCGCTCCTTGTCGAAGCTCTCGGCCGGGAGGGTCGAGTGGAACAGCATGTCGGCCTGGATCGCGAGACCCTCCTCCGCGTGCTCCTTCGCGACCAGGAGCGTGAAGAGGGTGTGGTCCTCGCGCGTGGTCGCGTTGTTGTACGCGCCGAGCCGGTCCACGTCGTCGTAGAGCTCGCGCTGCGAGCGGGTCGTGGTGCCGTTGAAGAGGAGGTGCTCGAGGAAGTGCGACGCCCCCGACGCCTCCGGAGGCTCGTGCACGACGCCCGCGCCCACGACGGTCGCGATGGCGACCATCGGGTTCGCGCGGTGCGGGATCAGGATCACGCGCAGGCCGTTGTCCAGCACCGCGTCGGACGCGAGCGACGGGGCGCCGCCGAGCAGGACGATGAGCGCGAGGAGGGGACGACGCATGGAGCGCCGCATCCTACACCGGAGCACGCGCTATGATCGCCCCCCGTGAGCCGCAAGCAAGCCGTCCTGCTCGCAGCGCTGGCGGCGCTGGGCGCTCTGATCGCTTGGATCGCCTTCCACGGGCGCCAGCCGCCGCTCCTCCCGGACGACGCGACCCACGCGGGGTTCGTGAGCCCCGCGGAGTGCCTCACCTGTCACGGTCCCGGCGCCCCGGTCCCGCGCGGGCCGAAGCATCCGCTCGGGAACGAGTGTCTGCGATGCCACGGCCGCCGCTAACGGGCGGGGCGCACGGGAGGGACGCCGAGCAGGGCGAGCAGCTCGGCGACCACCATCGCCGTCGCCCCCCACAGCTTCGGCCCGCCGAGATCGAAGTAGGGGATCTCGATCGCGACGCCGTCGTGCTCGCCGACCTCCATGCGCACCGCGCCGGGTGCGGCCAGGTCGGAGATCGGCGGCTCGAGGATGCTCTCGACCTCGCGCGCGCTCGGGGCGAGCGGGGGCCGCGCCTCGGCCGTCGCGACGATCGGGTGCAGGACGTAGCCGCTGACGGGGATGTGGAGCGGGGTGAGCGCGCGATGCACGACGAGCGCTCCGCGATCGACCCCGATCTCCTCCTCTGCTTCGCGGAGAGCGGAGTCGGAGAATCCCTCCCCCGGCTCGACCACGCCGCCGGGGAGCGACACCTGCCCGCGGTGGCGCGGGAGGCCGGCGCCGCGCACGGTGAGCACGAGCGCGGTGTCGTCCTTCGCGGGGTACAGGAGGACCAGCGCGGCCGCGTCCCGCGCGTCGGACGGGAGGATCCCCGGCACCCACGACCGGCGCGGCCGGGGCGCCATGATCGCCTGTGCCTCGGCCCCGGGGAGGGGTCCGGCGGAGGAGGCGGAGATCCTGTGCATCACCCGGTCGAATCGCACCCCCGCACGATAGCGGACGCCTCCGAACTGGAGTAGAACGCTTCCCGTGCTCGTCGTGCTCGCGCTCGCCGCCGCAACCGTCACGACCGTCGCCACGAGCCGCGGCGCCCAGCCGATGCAGGTCTACCTCCCTCCCGCCGCATCGGCGAAGCCGCTCGTGCTGTTGCTCTCGGGCGAAGGAGGATGGCGCGCGTTCGACGAGAAGCTCGCCGGATGGCTCTCCGACGCCGGGTACCCCGTCGGCGGCGTCGACTGCATGAAGTACTTCTGGAAGCCGCAGGACGACCGCGCCGCGCTCGCGGCCGACGTCGCGCTCTTCGCCGCCGCCCTGGCGCGGCGCGCGGGACGCGAGACGGATTCGCCCCGCGTCCTCGCCGGCTACTCGTTCGGGGCCGACCTCGCCCCGTGGATCGCGGGGGTGCCCGGGGGAGACTCGCACGTCGCGGCGCTCGTCCTCGTCGGACCCGACCTTCGAGGGAGCCTGGAGGCCCGCATCTCGGAGATCCTCGGGATCGCCACCGACGCCCACACGTTCGACACGGCCTCCGCCCTGCGCGATGCGCGGGCGATCCCGGTCCTGTTCCTGCACGGAGGGGGCGACCGCTCCTCGGCGGCGCCGGCGCTCGCCGACGGATTCCCGGGGCGGCACACCCTCGCCGTCGTCCCGGGGGCGACGCATCACTTCGCCGGACACGAGGAGGAGCTGCGCCGAGCGCTGGTGGACGGGCTCGACCGCCTGCTCGCTCGATGACGGCGCGTGGGACGGTCCCGCGCCTGCTCCCCGCGCTCCGCGCGGCCTGGCCGTGGCTCCTGCTCACGGTCCTCGCGATCGTCGGATGGAAGGAGCTCCGCCGCGTCGACCTCGTGCAGGTCCGGGCCCTGCTCCGCGCGACCGACCCGGCCGTCGTCGCGCTGCTGGTGCTCGCGACGGCGGGGAACCTCGCCGTCGCCGGGTTCTACGACGTCGTCGCCCTCGGCCGGCGCGGACAACCGCCCGCGGCGACGCGCCGCTGGAGCGCCGGGGTCGTCGCCTTCGCCTGGAGCAACTTCCTGACGATCGGTCCGCTCGCCGGGCCCGCGCTGCGGTTCTGGCTGTACACGCCGCTCGGCGTCTCGATGCAACGGGCCCGGCGCGCGCTTGTGACGGTCCTCGCGTCGTTCACCCTCGCCCTCGTCGCCTGGTGCGTGGGCGTTCTGCTGCCGCTTCCGGCGGTCCTCGACCGGACGCCGGCCCGCGTCGCGATCGCCGCGGCCGCGGCGGTCGCGATCGGGAGCGCGGCGCTCAAGGTCCCGGCGTTCCGCGCGGGGGACCCGCCGTTCGAGCGTCGGCGCGCGGCGGTGGCCCTCGCCGGCGTGGGGGTCGTCGATTGGCTCGTCGCCTGGTGGGTCTTCGACCTCGCGGTGCGGAGCCAGGTCGCGAGCGTCGGCCCGGGGGCCTCGATGCGGATCTTCTTCGCGGGTCAGGCGCTCGGCCTCGTGAGCCTGGTTCCGGGAGGGTTCGGCTCCGCGGACCTCTTCTGGGCGGGACGCCTCGCCGCGCTCGCGGGGGACCACGACCGCGTGGCCGCGGCGCTCGTCCTGTACCGATCGATCTACTACGCCCTCCCGTTCGCGTTCGCGAGCCTGGTGCTCGCGGGAAGGCTCGTGACCACGGGCCGGCGCACGGTGGCGGTCGCCAGGACCGGGCTCGCGTCCTACGCGTTCGTCTGCGGCGCGGTGCTGCTCGCCTCGGCCGCCTCCCCCACGCTCCGCGAGCGCTCGGAGATCCTCCAGGAGGCCGTGCCGCTCGTCCTGGTGGAGATCTCGCACGGCGCGTCGATCGCGCTCGGGTTCGTCCTGATCCTCGCCTCGCGCGGCCTCGCGCGCGGCTACCGCTCGAGCCATCGGCTCGCGGTCGGGCTCTTCCTCGGCGCCGCGCTGACCACCTTCCTCAAGGGCCTCGACTACGAGGAAGCGCTCCTCGCTCTCGCGGCGGCGGTTCTCCTGCTCCTGTTCCGCAAGGCGTTCGAGCGCGAGGGGCGGCTCCATCCCTCCCTCGAGTTCCTCGCATCGGCGGGGCTCGCCGCGGTCCTCCTCTTCGGCGCGGTCGGGCTCGGCTCGTACGAGGCCTGGCCGGGCGTCCCCGAGGCGTTCAGCCGCTTCACCTTCCTGGCGCACGGCGAGCGGTTCGTGCGCGGTCTCGTGGTGCTCGCGTCGGTCGTCGCGATCATCGCCCTCCGCTGGGGACAGCGCTCGCGGTCCCCCGACGTGCTCCCGGGAGACGCGGAGATCGAGCGGGGGCTCGCCGACACGCGCGCCCTCTCCCGGAGCACCAACCCGATGCTGATCGCGACCGGCGACAAGGCGCTGTTCCGGCCGGATCCGGAGCAGCCCGGATTCGTGGCGTACCGCACCTCGGGACGTTTCCTCGTGGCCTGGTCCGATCCCGTCTGTCCGCCGGGACGCGAGCACGCGTTCCTCTCGGCGTTCGTCGAGCACGCGTCCGACTGGGACCGCGAGGCGGTCCTCTATCAGATCTCCCCCGCCCTCCTCCCCGTGGCCCACGATCTGGGGTTCGTCTTCTTCAAGCTCGGCGAGGAGGCGGTCGTCGACCTCGTGGGGTTCGACCTCAAGGGGAACAAGGCGAAGGCGCACCGGCACGCGATCAATGCGATCGAGCGCGAGGGGGGACGCGTGCGGATCGTCGGACCGGACGAGATCGAGGCGCTGCTCCCCTCCCTGCGGCGCGTCTCCGACGCTTGGCTCCGTGCCAAGGGGGCGAGCGAGAAGCGTTTCTCCCTGGGCCGCTTCGACGCGGCCTACCTGCACCGGTTCCCCTGCGCGGTCGTCGAGACCGGCGATGGCCGCGTCGTCGCCTTCGCGAACGTGCTCGAGGGGCGATCGGGCGACGAGGTCTCCGTGGATCTGATGCGACACGACCCGTCCGTCGAGCCGGCCTTCGCGAGCCCGATGGAATACCTGCTCCTGACCCTGATGGCTCACGCCCGGGAGCGCGGGTTCGCGCGGTTCAACCTCGGGATGGCCCCGCTGGCGGCCGTCGGCGCGACGCGGCGCGCGCGGCCGGTGGAGCGCCTCGCCCACCAGTTCTTCCTGCACGGCGAGGCCTGGTACAACTACCAGGGACTCAGGAAGTTCAAGGAGCGCTTCCATCCCTCCTGGGAGCCGCGCTACATGGCTTATCGGCGCCCGTGGGACTGGCCGTTCGCGGTGGCGGCCGCGACCCAGCTCGTCTCGGGCCGTTTCCGCGCGATGATCCCGGGCCCGTCCCGATGAGGCGGGCGCTCCTGCTCGCCGTCCTCCCGTTCCTGCTCGGCGCGGCGGCCGCCGCGACGGAAGAGAAGAAGGCGCTCCCGGGGTTCGGCGAGGTCCCGATCTATCGTCCGCGCGATCTGGCGAAGGCGCGCGGGGTGGTGCTGTTCGTTTCGGGAGACGGCGGGTGGAACCTGGGCGTCGTGGACATGGCGCGACGGCTCGCCGATCGCGCGATCGTCGTCGGGCTGTCGATGCCGGCGTGGCAGAAGCAGGCGGAGCGGCACGCGGGGACCTGCTGGTATCCGGCGGGGGAGCTCGAGACGGCGGCGCAGGCGGTCGAGAAGCTCTACGCCCTCCCCCGCTACGTGCGCCCGATCCTGGTCGGCTACTCGTCGGGAGCGACGGTGGTCTACGGCGCGCTCGCTCAAGCGCCCTCGTCGACGTTTCGCGGCGGGGTGAGCCTGGGCTTCTGTCCCGATCTGGAGGTCAAGCGCCGGTGGTGCGGCACCGACGCGTGGAAGCCCGGATGGGACGAGAAGAAGAAGCAGAGCTGGCTCCCCGAAGATCCGAAGATGCCCGAGCGCGAGGGAGGCGGCGCGAAGTGGATCGCGCTCCAGGGGACGATCGACGAGGTCTGCGCGCCCGCGCAGACGCTCGCCTTCGTGCGCCGCGTCCCGCACGCGGAGGTGGTTTCCCTCGGCAAAGTCGGGCACGGGTTCTCGGTCCCGGCGCGCTGGGGCGAGGCGTTCGACCGCGCGGTCTCGGGGATGCTCGAGGCGACGAGCGTGCTGGCGCCGGAGACTCATACCGTTCGCCGTGACGCGGTGCACCGCTCCCCCGAGGAGGTCGCGGCGAAGCTCGAGTCGCTGGGGCTCCCGCTCGAGATCGTCTGGCCGCGCGACGCGCGGGACGTGCTGATCTTCGTGTCGGGGGACGGCGGCTGGGCCGACCTCGACGAAGGCGTGGCGAAGGCGTTGGCCGCGCGCGGGATCGCCGTGGTCGGCTGGAACACGCTCCGCTATTTCTGGCTCGAGAAGACCCCCGAGCGGTTCACGCAGGACCTCGCGCGGCTCCTCGCCGCCCTGCCGGCCGACCTCCCGATCTTCGCCGGAGGGTACTCGTTCGGGGCGGAGACGGTCCCGGTCGTTGCGGCGTCGGACCCCCGCAGCGGCCTCGCGAGGATCGCCGGTCTCGTCCTCCTGGCTCCGACGGCCTACGCGACGTTCGAGGTCAGCGCGCTCGACTGGATCCGCAGCTCCACGACGCCCACGACCCATCCCGTCGCCCGCGCGATCGAGCGGTCGGAGCGCCCGGTGCTCTGCCTCGTCCCCGAGGACGACGGCAGCTCCGGCTGTCCGGACATGAAGCGGCCGGGCTACGAGCGCGCGACGCTACCCGGCGGCCACCACTTCGGCGCGAACTACGACGACTTGGCTTCGCGCGTCGCGGCGTTCGTCTCGAACAACGACCGCTGAGGGGTCGGCTTCGCGGGGCGGCGGAAGCGCGAGGTCTCCAGGCGGTGCCGCTCGCGATTGAGCCCGAGTCGCGCGCAGGCGACGTCGAACCGGCGCGAGAGCATCTCGACGTAGGGTCCCTCCCCCGTCATGCGCTTCTCCCATGTGGAGTCGTAGAGCTTCCCGCCGTGCGCCTGCCGGATCAGCGAGAGGACCTTGCCGGCGCGGGACGGCTCGCTCGCCTCGAGCCAGGCCGAGAAGACGTCCTTGACCTCGTGCGGAAGCCGGACCAGGGTCATCCCCGCGATCGTCGCCCCCGCCGCCGCGCCCGCCTCCAGGATGCGCTCCAGCTCGTGGTCGTTGAGCCCCGGGATCATCGGCGAAGCCATCACGCCGCACGGGACACCCGCGGCGGAGAGCGCCTGCAGCGCGCCGAGCCGCCGGCGCGGCGTCGCGGCGCGGGGCTCCATGCGGGAGGCGAGGTCGGGATCGAGCGTCGTCACCGAGAGGAACGCGCTCGCCTGCCCGCGCGCGGCGGCCTTCGCGATCAGATCGAGATCGCGGGTGATCAGGGCGGACTTGGTGACGATGCTGAACGGGTGCTCGTGCGCCACGAGCATCTCGAGGATCGCCCGCATGATCCGCATCTTCCGCTCGAGGGGCTGGTACGGATCGGTGTTGGTGCCGAACGCGATCGGCTGGCACTGGTACCCCGGCTTCGCGATCTCCCGGCGGAGGAGAGCCGGCGCGTTCGGCTTCGCGAAGATCTTGGTCTCGAAATCCAGTCCGGCGGACAGGTTGAGGAACGGATGCGTCGCCCGCGCGAAGCAGTAGGAGCATCCGTGCTCGCACCCACGGTACGGGTTGACGGAGACGTCGAACGGGACGTCCGGCGAGTCGTTCTTGGCGAGAATCGTCCGGGTCTTGTCGAGGAAGACCTCCGTCGCCGGATTCGGCGGAGGGTCGTCATCGTCGAAGACGACGTCGTCCCAGACGGCCTCGACGCGCCGGGGCTCGAAGCGCCCCGCCGGGTTGACGGTGGCTCCCCGTCCCTTCGTAGGCTCCCCGGGCCCCGGCACGGCGAAGGCTCAGCTCTTCTTGAAGGTGATGCTCAGCCCGTGGACCTGCTTGCCGTCCGGGCCGGGAATGAACTCGTCGTACGTCATCGTCCCCGCATCGACGAACTTCGTGATCGCCTTGCTGTGCGCCGGCTTGCCGGTCATCGGATCGGTGAAGTGGGCCTCCATCCGGAGCTCCTTGGATGCGGCGTCGTACGTCCCCTCGTAGCGGTAGATCCCCGTCCCCATGTTGTCGACCCAGGAGCCGACGTACTTCTTGGCGAGGTTGTCGTAGCCGAGCGTCATGCGCCCCTCGAACGGCATTCCCATCGCGCTCCCGTGGTGGACGACCTGGGCGAACCGGCCGCCGAGGATCAACTCCCCGTCGGAGGAGCCTTCCGTGACTTCCGCCGGCTGTGACGGATCCATCTGCATCGTCACCTTGGCGGTCCAGTGCCCGACGTAGCTCTCGAGGACCTTGTGCTCTGGCCCCGGCGCCGCGGACTTCTGCCAGGCGGCCATCATCTCTTCCTGCGTCGGCGCCTTGGCGTCGCTCCCCGCGACCACGATCCCACCCAACAAGAGCCCT
>DASRJG010000115.1:0-8064 GCA_035649595.1 Candidatus Polarisedimenticolaceae bacterium | reverse complement strand
AGCCACCTCGCGCTGGTCGCTCTCGCCTGCGCGCTCATCGTCGCGGGAGCCGTTCGCGCGGCGAGGAGCTCGCTCGAGACGAAGCGGATCGAGCGGTCGTGGCGGCGGGTCGCCGGTGTGCAGACCGTCGCGGGCGTTCGGGTCCATCGCGTTCCCACCCCCCTTCCCCTCGCCGCGCTCGTGGGGGTCATGCGACCGCGACTGTACGTCTCCGGAACGCTGATCGACGCCCTGACCGACGACGAGTGTCGCGCGGTGCTGGCGCACGAGGCCGGCCACCGCCGCTCGCTCGACAATCTCAAGAGGGGGTTGATCCGCCTCGCTCCCGACCTCCTCGGGGGGACGCGGAGCGGTCGCGAGATCGAGGCGGCCTGGTCGGCCGCGGCGGAGGAGGCCGCGGACGAGCGCGCCGCCGGCGGGGTGGCTGCCCGCCGGCTCGCCGTAGCCGGGGCACTGATCGCCGCCGCGCGACTCGCCCCGGTCCGCCTGGCGACGGTCAGTAATTTCTGCGACGGCGCGACGATCGCGCACCGGGTACGGCGCCTCCTCGACGATCGGCCCGCCCGTCTCGACCGGCCCCCCTTCAGCGGCGTCCTCGCCCTCTCCCTGGTCGCGGCGGTCCTCGCGGTCGCGGGGGCGCGGGCTCTACCCCTGGTCTATGCGTTGACCGAGGCGATCGTCCGCCGCCTGCAATGAGCCCGATCGAACTACGACGTCTGGTAGTAGACGCGCCGCTCCCCTAGGCTGTCCCGTCTTTGGCCCGGGGGTCTCTCCATGCGCACATCGATTCTCTTCTTGGTGGCGACGACTTTGGCCGCGGGGCCTCTCGCGCGGGCCGCCGACACCGACCAGCCCGTGTCGAGCCCCGCCGCCGAGGAGCGGATCGAGGTCACCGCGACGAAGTACCAGGATGACCCGGACAAGGTCGCGCAATCGATCACGGTGATCACGGGGGACGAGCTGCGCGATCGCGGAGCCACCGACCTGCGGACGACGCTGGCGATGGTGGCCGGCGTGGACATCGCCCCGGGAGGCGACTCCGGTCCGGCGTCGGCGATCCCGGAGATGTGGGGCCTGAGGGAGCAGGACGCCTACCTGCTGCTCGTCGACGGCGTGCCGTGGGGCGGGACGTTCAATCCGCAGGCCACGACGCTGTCTCTCGAGGACGTCGAGCGGATCGAGATCATGCGCGGCGCGGCGCCGGTGATGTACGGGATCACCTCGTTCGTCGGCGTCATCCACGTCATCCACTACGCCGCGGGGCACGGGACGCGTCCGAGCCTGCGGGCCGCCGCCGGCTCCTACGGAAGCGCGGCGCTCGCGGGGTCGTTCGACCTTCCGTCGTGGGCCGGGCTCGCGTCGCGCCTGACCGTGGACGCCGAGCAGCGCCAATACAAGGACCCGCGGACCGACTTCACCCGCGGGCACCTCCTCTGGCGCAATCGGAAAGGGATCGGGAACGGCGGCGAGGTCCACTTCGGGCTCGACGGCAACTGGGTGGACCAGTCCCCCGAGAGTCCCGTACCCCTCGTCGGCACCGCGCTTGCCGACAACGTGCCCCTCGACGCGAACTACAACCCGAGCGACGCCGAGGTGAACCCCCAGCGCATCTCCGGTCACGGCGGTTTCAGCTTGCCGAAGTCGTACGGCATCTGGCACGGGATCGGGTCCTACGCGCACACCGACACCGACGCGCTGCGCGGGTTCGTCACCGATCCGACGGGTCCCCTCTTCACCGCGTCCGGGGAACGGTCGTCGGTGACGATCGACGAGGTCTACCTCGACGCGTTTCTCGAGCTCGCGGGCGTCGCGAAGACCCAGATCGTGGTCGGCGCCGACTACCAGTACGGGAGGGGTCGCCTGAGGGGCGGCGAGATCAACTACACCATCGCGAGCGACGGGTCGAATCCGCCGTTCGGCGCCTCGATCCCGGCCGATACCGACGCCAAGATCACCGACACGCGGAACTTCGGCGGCGTGTACGGGTTCGCGGCGTGGACCCCCGGCGCGAGGTGGCGGGTCGAAGGAGGGCTGCGGGTCAACGTCACGGACGAGAGTCGCGAGACCTCGATCGCCGACTTCCCGGCCGGCACCCTCGACGAGGGGTCGGACAGCGCGAGCAAGGTCAAGCCCGGCGGCATGGTCGGCGCGACGTTCACCGCATGGCAGCGCGACGCCGCCGACGTCCGCGTGTTCGCCGACTACCGGAACACGTTCAAGCCCGCCGCGGTCGACTTCGGCCTCGACGCCGACGCGGAGATCCTCAAGCCCGAGGAAGGCCAGAGCGTCGAGCTGGGCGCGCGCACGAACCTCTTCGACCGGAGGGTCGAGATCGACGTGTCGGTCTTCGACATGGAGCTGAAGGACGTCGTCCTGCCGGAGGAGGGCGGCGCCCCCGGCGCGCTCGAGAACGAAGCCGAGGAGGAGCTCAAGGGGGCCGAGATCGAAGCCCGCGCCCGGTTGGGCCACGACCTCGTGCTCCGCGGGGCGGGGAGCTACCACTCCGCGAAGTTCAAGGAAGGGGAGGAGGAGCCCGGCGGAGGCGGCGGCGAGGACCTGGCCGGCAAGCGGCAGGAGATGACCCCCGAGTGGCTCGCCGGGGCGGGGATCGTCTACGCCCCGCCGAGGGGGTTCATCGCGCACGCCGACGTCGCCTTCACCGGCTCGCGGTGGCTCGACCGCGACAACACGGCGATCGCCTCGCAGTTCACGACGTGGGGGATGGGGATCGGCTGGCGCGGCGAGCGCTGGACCGTGAGGCTCGACGGCACGAACCTGAACGACCGCCGCGACCCGGTCGCCGAGAGCGAGCTGGGACCCGAATCGTTCTACCGGCTGGCCGCGCGCCGGATCATGGGCTCCTTCGACTGGACGTTCTGAGCGGAATCAGGAGGAAGTCGTGCGCCGAATCGCCGTCGCCGCGCTCGTGGTCTCTCGTGTCGTCTCGCCCGCCCTCGCTCAATCGAAGGAGGAGCCGATTCCGCTGCCGGGGGCGCCGGAGCGCGTGGAGGTCACGGCGACCAAGTACCCCGAGGACCCCCGCCGCTTGCCGGCTCTGGTCACGGTCGTCGAGGGCCAGGACCTGAGGGATCGCGGCGCGACCGATCTCCGGTCGGCGCTCTCCCTCGTCGCCGGCGTGGACATCGCCCCGGGCGGCGACGGCGGCCCGGCGTCGGCGGTCCCCGAGCTCTGGGGGTTCCGGGAGTTCGACGCGTTCCTGCTCATCGTGGACGGCGTGCCGTGGGGGGGCGCGTTCAATCCCGACCTCCCGACCGTGAGCATGCAGGACGTGGACCGGATCGAGATCCTTCGAGGCGCCGCTCCGGTCATGTACGGGGCGACCTCGTTCGTCGGCGTCATCCAGGTCGTCCGTTATCGCCCCGGAGGCGACGCTTCGCGCGCCGCCGCGGCCGGCGGGACCGACAGCTCCTTCGGCGCGGCCGCGTCGTTCGACCTCCCGAGCTGGGCCGGCTTCGCGTCGCGCTTGACGATCGATGCCGAGAAGCGCGGCTACAGCGACGAGCGCGAGGAGGTGCAGCGCGGGCACCTGCTCTGGCGCAACCAGCGGGGCTTCACCGGCGGGGGCGCGTTCCACTTCGACATCGACGCGACGCTCGTGAATCAGGACCCGAACAGCCCCGTTCCCCGCACCGGCGCGACGCTCGCGCAGAACGTCCCGCTGGACGCGAACTACCATCCCGAGGGGTCGCAGATCGATCCGCGGCGCGCGACGCTGATCACGGGGTACAGCCATCCGACGTCGTTCGGCCAGTGGAGCACGCTCGCGTCGTACTCGCACTCGACGAAGGACGTTCTCCGCGGGTTCGTCGCCGACCCGACCGGCCCGGTCTTCCCGGCGATCGGGGAGCGCTCCGCCACGACGATCGACGAGGGATACGTGGACGCGCGGCTCGACTTCACGAAGATCGAGGACTTCGAGGTCGTCGCGGGGTTGGACTACATGTACGGCCGCGGGACGATGGACGGCGGGGAGCTGAACTACACGATCGCCTCGGACGGCTCGAATCCGCCCGACGGCGACTCGATCCCGGCGGACACCGACGCGCACATCCACGACACGCGGAACTTCGGCGGGATCTACGGGTACGCGGCCTGGACGCCCCACCCGCGGTGGCGGATCGACGGCGGGCTCCGTCTGAACCTGACCGACGAGAGCCGCTCGACCTCGATCGCGGACTTCCCGGCGGGGACCTTCGAGTCGGGGAGCGACGACGTCTCGGAGACCCGGCTCGGCGGGAGCGCGGGGGTGACGTTCACCGCCTGGACGCAGGACGTGGACGACCTCCGCATCTGGGCCGGCTACCGGAACACCTACAAGCCGGCGGCGATCGACTTCGGCCTCGACGCCGAGCCGGAGATCCTCGACCCCGAGACCTCCGAGAGCGTCGAGCTCGGCCTGCGCGGCGGGTTCTTCGACCGGAAGCTCGAGTTCGAGCTCGCGACGTTCGACATGGAGCTGCACAACCTCGTGGTGCCGACGATCGTCGGCGGACAGCCCGCCCTCGAGAACGCAGGCGCGGAGCGGTTCCGCGGGATCGAGCTCGAGGGGCGCGGCCGCCTGCCGCACGACATCGTGCTGCGCGCCGCCTGGAGCCTCCACGACGCGCGGTTCCTCGACTACGTGCGCGACTTCGGCGGCGTCCTCACGCAGCTCGAGGGGAAGCGGCAGGAGATGACCCCGCGCGACCTCGCCGCGTTCGGCGCGCTCTACGCGCCGGAGAAGGGGCTCGTCGCCCACGCCGAGGTCAACTACATCGGCACGCGCTGGCTCAACAAGCGGAACACGGCCATCGTCTCGGGGTTCACGACCTGGAGCGCCGGGATCGGCTGGCGGGGGGATCGCTGGGAGGCGCGCGTGGACGGCTGGAACCTGAACGACCGTCGCGATCCGATCTCGGAGAGCGAGCTCGCCGACGCCCAGTACTACCTGCTCGAGGCGCGGCGGATCATGGGCTCGTTCCGCTGGCGCTTCTGACCGCGAGCAGCGCCAACCCGCTCGCGATCGCCGCGCCGATCGCGAGCGGCACCTCGCCGAAGCGCACGTAGCCCGTCGGCTCGGCGCCGGCGAGCTCGACGCGGACCCGCTTCACGGCGGCGTTGCTCCCGCCGCTCGGGCGCCGGGTACGGCCCTCGTCGTCGGTCAACGTGGAGGCGCCGCCGTTGGCGGAGCGAATCACCGGAAGGCCCGTCTCCACCGCGCGCGTGGCGACCATCGTCGCGTGCCAGCGCGGGAACAGCGTGTCCTTCCACCAGCCATCGTCGGTCAGCGCCGCGAGAAGGTTGGCGCCCCGCGCGCGGTAGATCCGGGCGGTCCGCGGATACGCGCCCTCGTAGCAGATCATGACCCCGATGCGTGCCGGCCCGACGACGAACAGGGTGGGCTCGGGGCCTGGGCTGAAGTTCCCCAGGAGGCGGAGCGTGGACCGGTCCCCCTCGCGCGTCGCGCGGCGGGACGGGTCGAACCCGAAGGCGGCGCCGTAGGGGACGCCCTCGGCGAACGGGAGCAGCCGCTGCTTCCCGTACCACTGTGCCGCCGTCCCGTCGGGTCGCACGAGCGCGGCGCCGTTGTACAGGCGGACGCCCCTTCCCCCCATGCGCACGATCTGGCATCCGTAGAGGATCGGCACGCCCGCGGCGCGGCTGATGCGCTCGACCTGGGGATCGCCGAACGCCTCGGACTCGTCCCACACGACGGCGCCGGGACGCGCGGTCTCCGGCCACACCACGAGGTCGGTGCCGGGGGCCGCCTGAACCGTCAGCTCCTCGAGACGCCGCCAGGTGTCCGGCCATCGCGAGCGATCGAGCTTGGTCATGGGGTCGACCGCCGTCTGCAGGAGCGCGACGTGGAGGACGTCGCGCAGGAGACGCGGCCTCGGGCTCGGGTCGGCCCAGGGGGAGAGCCACAGAGCGATCCCCGCGGCCGCGAGCGCCGCCGCCGGTCTCGGTGTCCGCCGCCGCTCCCAAGCGGCGTCGAGCAACGCCCCCGAGCCGAAGATCAGGAGGGTGGTCGAGAACGGCCCCAGCCATCGCGTCCAGGCGAGCCATTCGGGGAACGGCGCGAGATCGTGAGCGACGAGATCCGCGGGGAACGACACCTCGCCCAGCGTCCGGGTCCATTCGAGGAAGGCGAACAGCAGCGTGCCCCAGAACGGTGCGCCGATCCGCGTCCGGCGCGCGAGCGTGTGTGCCCCCCACGACTCGAGCAGGGCGAACGGGACGATGTACGCGACGTAGAGAGCGAAGAGCGCGACGGCGAGAGGGGAGTAGCGCGCCAGCGACAGGATGAAGTGCCCGGCGACGGTGTAGCGCACGACGCCGAACCACACCCCGACCTGGAGCGCCTGGCGGCCGTCCCGCGCCGAGCGCAACGCACGAAACCAGAGGAGCGCGAACAGCGGTGCGACCGGCCCGAGCCCGATCGGCAGCCAGCACAGGCCGTCGAGCGCCCCCGCCGCCGCCGCGAGGACGCGGGGGCCCGCCCGCTTCAAGCGAGCCAGCGATGGAACGCGGCGCCCAGCCTGTACCCGGGGAACAGCCCCGTTTCGACCAGCGCGGGGTCGCAGTAGGAAGGATCGCTGCGGTGAACCGCGGGGAGCTCGCTCCAGTGGAGATCCGGGTGCAGATGGTGCAGCCAGTGATAGCCGCTGTTGTAGGTGAGCCCGTTGTGGATCGCGCAGGTGAAGGTCCACGCCTTGAACGTGCCGTCCCGCCAGCAGTTCCAGTGCTCCAGGTAGTTGGCCGCGCCGAGCATCAAGGCCGCGAAGAGGTAGGCCGGGGCCATGACGAGCAGCCACCGGTCGATCCCGAAGGCGCCGATGAGCGCCGCCGAGACCGCGATCAGGAGGGTCACGCTCGTGAGAAAGGCGCCGAGCAGCCTCGGGTGCCGCCGTCGCAGGATGTACCCGACGCTGTCGGCGGCGAACAGCGGGTAGTAGGTCAGCTGGTAGTAACGATAGCCGACGGGGCGGCCGGGAGCGCTCGCGCCCCGGTAGTTGAACGGGGACGACCAGTCGTCGCCGTTCCAGGTGTGCCTGTGGTGGCTCAACAGATGGTGCACCCGCCAGAACACTTGCGGGATCCCGCACAGCAGCGTCAGCAGCGCGTCGAGCGCCCGGTTGAGGGGCCGGAAGCGGAAGACGGGGCGGTGCGCGTGGTTGTGCTCGATCGCGAGCGTGTGCATACCGACGAAGATCGCGAGCGGGGCCCACCACAGCGATCCCGCCAGCGCCGCGGCGTACAGCGCCACCGCGACGGCGACGTGCGCGAGCGTGCGGAGATCGCTCGGGTGCCGCACTCAGCCCGCCCGCGACCGGTAATCCGGGTGCTGCGCCGTGAAGATCTCGCGCCCCCGCCTGGGCATGGTGAGCGCGGAGAGGAGCTGCCCGGCGCGGTAGTAGCCGAACGGGACGACGTGACCCCCGTGATCCACGAGGCTTCCCTTCAGCCGCTCGTGGAGCCTCGGAAGCGCGCTCCAGTGTACGAGGGGATGGTCGTGATGCTCGATGTGGTAGCCGACGTTGAACATGGTCAGGTTGAAGAAGGTCGAGAGGAACGTGTTCGAGTGCGCGTGGGCGTTCCCGCTCTCCGGCGCCGAGCAGCCGAAGTGCTGGGCGTACATCCCGGGGCCCATGACGTAGACGTTCGCGATGAAGTGGGGGAGCACCCAGAGCCAGACCGCCATCATCGGATCGATCAGGAAGGGGATCGACCAGAGGACGGCGAACCAGCCGAGCTCGATCGCCGCCCGCCGTCCGATTCCGGTACCGCCACGCCCCGAGCGGAAATCGCGCAAGAGGTGCCGCGCGTACCGCCAAGGCCAGTGAGCGAGCGCATAGACGAAGAGGCTCTCGAACGATCCGTCCGTCCGCCGGCGAGGAAGCGTCCAGTCGCCGGGGCCGAGGATGTGATCGTGGTGCACGGTGAGATGCGAGTGCTCCCAGAACATCGAGGGCCAGCCCCCGGTGAACGTCCAGAGACGGCCGAACCACCGGTTGAGCCAGGCGACACGGAACACCGGCCTGTGCACGTGGTTGTGGAAGTTGA
>DASRJG010000114.1:0-4395 GCA_035649595.1 Candidatus Polarisedimenticolaceae bacterium | reverse complement strand
GGCCTCAGCTCGAGGGCGACCCGCTTCGCCCCGGCATGCTTCAGCGCGTTGTGGAGCGCCTCCATCGCGAGCAGGAACAGGGACCGCCGCGCGACGACCGAGAGCGGCTGAGGCGGGATCGCCTCCGGCGCGCGGACGATCAGCTCGGGCTCCCCCGAGGCGAACAGCGGCCGCGCGCGATCGACGATCTGGTGCCAGGCGGCGTCGAGCGTCCCGGAGCCGGGGCGGAGCGACCAGACGATGTCGCCGAGTGCCTGCGACAGCTCGCGCGAGACGCCGGCGATCCGTGCGGCGAACTCCTCGCGCTTCCCCGCTCCGAGGTCCTTGTTGGCGACGATGCCGGCGAGGACCGAGATCGTCCCGAGCCCCGCGCCGACCTCGTCGTGGAGGTCCATGGCGATCCGGGTGCGCTGCCGCTCGAGCCGGAGCAGCGCGCGCACGCGCAGCCGGTAGGCGACCGTCAGAGCCGCGGCGATCGTCCCCGCCGCCGCGAGAAAGAACCAGGCTTGGAGGTACCACGGCCTGAGCACGTGGAAGGAGACGGCTGCGGGCGTCTCGCTCCAGCGCTCGCCGTCGAGGCTGGCGGCCACCTCGAGCCGGTACCGCCCGGGGGCGAGATCGACGAAGCGGAAGCGCGGGTCCGGCGTCGCGTCCGACCAGGGCGCGTCCTCGTGCAGGCGATGGCGGTAGCGGAGCGCCGTCGCGTTCCGGAACGAGAGCGCGGCGAAGCGCAGCTCGAGTCGGTTCCTCCTGTACGGAAGCTCCACCGCACGCCCGAGGGGAAGCGCGCGACCGTCGGCGCTCGCCTCGATGAGTGCGACCGGCGGGGGCGGCGGGCGCAGGCGCCGCACCTCCCCGGGCACCTTCATCAGCCCCGCGTCGCTCGCGAACCAGAGCGTGCCGTCGGGGTCCTCGGCGATGTTCGTCACGCTGGTCGTCGGGATCCCGTGCCAGGCGCTCAGGTCCTCGACGATCTCGAACCCATCCTGCGTCCCCGGCCGCTCGAGCACGCGCACGATGGTCCCGGTTCCGAGGATCCAGGTGCCGCCGGAGATCGACGGGCGGATCGAGTGGATCCACCGCGAGCGCAAGCGAGGGGCGGGGATCAGGTTCCGCCATCCGTCGGCCGTCCGGCGGAAGACCCCGCCCTCGGTGGCGATCCAGACCGCGCCGCTCGGCGCGACGCCGAGAGTGTTGATCGCGAAGGGGAGCGACGTGTCCTCGCAGCTCCACGCTTCCGCGCGCCCCGCGAGCACCTCGTCCGCGCGGGCGTGGCAGACGCGCGTGCCGGCGCCGGCCCAGAGGGTCCCGGCCTGGTCCTCCACCATGTTGAGCAGGAGCGTGTCGGAGGCTTCGGGAGGCGGAGGGACCACGCGCGGGCGATCGTCGCCACGGCGGAGGACCTGGAGCGTGTTGGGGTGGAACCCGAGCCACAGATCGCCGCGCGGTCCCAGGGAGCAGGCTTCGAGGCTGATCGGACCGAGCGCGTGGCCGGCCGAGAACCCGCGCTCCTCGAGGCGGACGAGCCCGGCGTTGGTCTGCATCCAGACCGACCCCGCGGCGTCGGGGCAGACGATGCCGAACGTCCGGCCATACGACATCGCGCGAAGCCCTTCGGGTCCGGCCTCGTAGCGCGAGACGTTCCCCCAGGTGGCGAGCCACGACCGCCCGGCGACGCGCACGAGCTCGCGGGCCACCCGTCCATCGGGAACGAAGCTGCTGAAGGTCTCCGGCTCCGGGAGCTGGAAGAGGCCGCGGAAGGTGGTCACCCACATGCTCCCTTCGCGATCGACGAACGGCGCGCCGGAGCTCCCGTTCAGCTCGGCTGCATCGACGAACACCGGTGGCATCCCGTCGGCGATGCCGAACAGGCCGCCGTCGGTTCCGACCCAGATCCGCGACCCGCGCTCGGCCATCCCGGTGAAGCGATGGTTGAACTTCTCGAGGATGAGGCGCGGCGGGCCGTCGCGGACCTCGTAGACGCGCGTCGTCACGGGGCCGGGAGGCTGCTGCGCGGCGATGACGAGCGCGCCGTTGGACCGCTGGATGACCTGGAAGATGCCGCGGATCCGGGCCACCTCCCGCGCCGGCCCGTCGGCGGCGATGCGCCAGAGCGCGGAGCGGTTCGAGACGTAGACGTCGGGGCCCGCGGTCGTGAACACGCGGCGTAGGGGATCGTCCGGAGGAGCGGGGGAGGGGACGGGGATCCACGTGCCGTTCGGCGGGAGTCGGAACAGGCGCCCGTCGCGCTCGTGCCAGAACGTGCCGTCCGGCGCGGTCGCCGCCTGTGCGTCCAGGGGGACCGTGTCTTCGGGGCCGGGGACGTCCACGACCACGCCGTTCTTGATCTCGTGATAGGCGTTCTTCCCATCGAGGATCATGATCCGGCCACTCGTGCCGGTGCCGGCGAGCAGGTGCGCGGCGAAGGGATACAACACCTTGAAGGTCTGCCCGTCGTAGCGCACGACCCCCGAAGGCCCCGAGACCCAGAGGAACCCGGCGCGATCCTGCGCCGCCGTCGAGACGAACGATCCCGGCAGCCCGTCGCGCCAGTCGAAGCGCCGGACGAGGTGCTCGAAATCGATCTTCTCGATCGGCTCGACCGCCGTGGGCAGCGCCGCGGCCATCGCCGAGATCGCGAGGACGGGCGCGAGATGCAGCATCGGCGGGGAATCATACGGCGGGTCTCACATGGTCATGCGATTCACCGCTCGTAGGGTTCGCACTAAGATGACGTGGGGTACGCCATGACCATGCGGATCGCGATCGTCGAGGACGACGGCCACTACCGGGAGGCGATCGCGGCCCTGTTCGACCTCGCGGAGGGGTTCAAGGCGGGCGCCCAGTTCGCGCGCGCCGACGACGCGATCGCGGCCGCGCGGTCCACCCCAGCCGGTGCTGCGCCGTGGGACCTGGTGCTCATGGACATCGAGATGCCCGGCACCGACGGGATCGCGGCGACCGCGGCGATGAAGAAGGCCCTCCCCGACGTCCCCGTCGTCATGCTCACCGCGTTCGAGGAGCCCGAGCGGATCGTCGCGGCGATCCACGCCGGCGCCGACGGCTACCTGCTCAAGCGCTCGGACCCGAGCGACATCCTGGAGGAGGTGCGCGGCATCGCGGCCGGCGGATCGCCGCTGACCCCCTCCGTCGCGCGAACGATCCTGGGCCTCGTGCGCTCCTCGGCGCCCGCGGCGTCTCCCGACGCGCCCGGCTCGTGGAACCTCTCCGCGCGCGAGACCGAGGTCCTGCGCAGCCTCATGGACGGCCGCTCCTACAAGCAGATCGCCGACACCTTGTGCGTCAGCATCGACACCGTGCGCACCCATCTGCGCCACGTGTACAGGAAGATGCAGGTGCACAGCGCCGGCGAGGCGATCTCGCGCGCGCTCAAGAGCGGGATGATCTGACCCGGATTCACATCCTCGTGTGATGCCCGGGGTCCGTCTCCGCCCCGTACCGTTCCCGGCGGAGGTGGCTCGGATGAAGTTTGCGCTTCTCCTGTGCACGACGGTTCTCTCGCTCCCGGCGATCGCCCAGGGGCCGCCTCTCGCCGACCGCATCGCCGCGCGCCGGTCCGTCGAGGAGGTCCTCTGGCGCCATCGGATCTGGCCGCAGGAGAACGCGGCGCCGAAGCCCCCTCTCTCCACGGTGCTGCCGGATGCGGAGATCGCGGCGCGCGTGATGGACGATCTGCGCAAGTCGCAGGCGCTCGCCGTGTACTGGAAACGTCCGGTGACGGCGGCGATGCTCGACGCGGAGCTGGCGCGGATGGCGCGCGGCTCCCGCGCGCCGGACGTGCTCGCGGAGATGCTCGCAGCCGCGGGCGACGATCCGGCGCTCGCGCGCGAGGCGATCGCGCGCCCCGCGCTCGTCGATCGCTTGATCCGGTCCTGGTACGCGCACGACGCGCGGCTCCACGGCGATCTCGAGCGGCGTGCGGAAGCGGGTATCGGCGCGACTCTCTCCGAGACCACGTGGGTGAGGCGTGGATCGAGCGAGCAACGGCCGGGAGCGTTCGAGGTGGATGCGGAGGCTTGGACCGGGCTGGTGGCGTCCATGAAGCGCCTCGCTGTGAGCCGTCCCGTGGAGGAGGCCGACGCCTTCCGCGCGTACAGCGTGCGCGAGAGCACCGACGAGGTGCTCCGCGTCGGGGTCGCATCCTGGCCGAAGCGCTCGTTCGACTCGTGGTGGTCGGAGAACCGCGCGTCGTTCGCGCCGGCTCTCGAGCTCTCCGAGGGAGAGTCCGCGCTCGCGCCGCAGAGCAACACTCCGGGGAGCTGCACGAACGACACCTGGCACGCGCTCGGGGACGTCACGCCGATGGAGCGTCACTCGCACACGGCGGTCTGGACGGGGACCGAGATGATCGTCTGGGGAGGCTCGACCCCGCTG
>DASRJG010000113.1:0-3703 GCA_035649595.1 Candidatus Polarisedimenticolaceae bacterium | reverse complement strand
GCGCCGGCGGGCCGGTGGTTCGAGGTCGTCAGCACGACGGTGTCGGCCGCCAGGGACGCGTTCCCCGAGGCGTCGAGCACGGCTCCGCTCGTCGCTCCGGCGCCGAAATTGGCGCAGCCGCCGGCGGGATTGTCCGGTTGCCCGCAGGGGCACGAGATGACCCCGCTCTGTCCGGGCAGGCAGTTCATCGTCATCGGGCCGAGGTAGGTGACGTCCACCGTGAAGGTCCCCACGGCCGGCGGGTCGAGCGCAGGGCTGCCGAGCTCGATGACGTAGAACCAGTTCGGCACGTAGGCGAACGCGACCGTGGCGTTCGGGAAGCAGCCCGCGATCGAGCAGTAGATCGCGGTGGTGCCCACGAGCGGCGGGCATCCGGCACCCTGGTAGCGGTACACCGAGATCTGGGTCGGGGTCAGCGACTGACCGCAGGTCGTGATCGTGACCCAACCCCCCGCGGCCGGTGCCTGCCAGCGGAACCACACGTTGTGCCCGATGTCGCCGCAGTACATGAACGAGCCGCTGGCGGGCGGGGGCGCCGTGGTCGCGAACGTGGCGTCGAAGGGGAAAACCCCCTCGGTCGCGATCGGCGTCGGGGTGGCGCAGGAATCGGATCCCTGGGCGAGCGCCGGCAGGGAGAGCAGGCTGCTCGCGGCGATCGCCGCGAGCGCAGCGCGCGCGAGGGCGCGCAGGGGACGAGCCGGACAGCCATTCATGACGACCTCCTGGGGGGTTGTGGCGACTCCTTCGACGCGCAGGCGTCGCCCGAGGTGGACAGTGAATTCGCGGATCTCGGCCGTTCTAAGGGGTGGGCCCCGCAGGACTCGAACCTGCGACCAAGCGATTATGAGTCGCCTGCTCTAACCAACTGAGCTAGAGGCCCGCCCGCGTCGCATGCTAGCGTCGCGGGAGATGGAGGGAGAGACGAGCCCGGGAGTCCCGGACGCGATCCGGGAGTTCGGCCCCTACACGCTCCAGAAGGAGCTCGGGCGCGGCGCCCAGGGCGTCGTCTACCTGGCCGAGCACCGGCAGCTCCGCCGCAAGGTGGCGCTCAAGATGCTCACCAGCGCCGGGGCCCAGTCCCGGGACGTCCGCGACCGGTTCCAGCGCGAGGCCGAGATCACCTCGAAGCTCGACCATCCCGGGATCTGCGGCATCCACGAAGTCGGGGAGGTCGGGGGGATCCCCTACATCGCGATGCAGTACCTGCGGGGGACGACCCTCGCGGATCTCATCCAGCGGGCGCGCTCCCAGTCCGGCGAGGGGGCCGCGACCGCGCAGATCGATCCCGCGGAGACGACGGCCAGCCTCACGGGCAAGGAAGCCACGCAGGACGTGCTGCTCCTGATCGAGCGCGCCGCCCGCGCCCTGCACGCGGCGCACCAATCCGGCCTCGTCCACCGGGACATCAAGCCCGGCAACATCATGATCTCGCCCGACGGGCAGCCCGTGCTGCTCGACTTCGGCCTCGCGCGCGACGTCGAGGACGCCGGGCACACGCTGACCGAGACCGGGGCGATCATGGGCACGCCGGCGTACATGTCGCCCGAGCAGCTGCGCGCACAGCGCGACAAGACCGACCGGCGCACGGACGTCTACTCGCTCGGCGTCACCCTGTACGAGTGCCTGACCCTGCGGCGTCCCTTCGACGCCCCGGGTTTCGAGGCGCTCTACACCCAGATCCTCCAGGGGACGCCGCCCAACCCGCGCAAGCTCAACTCGCGCATCCCGGTCGAGCTGCGGACCGTGATCGAGGTTTCGATGGAGCGCGACCCGGCGCGCCGATACGCGACCGCGCTCGACCTCGCGGAGGACCTCCGGCGCGTCCGCTCCTTCGAGCCGATCCGCGCGAAGGCGGCCGATCCGCTGCTGCGGATGCGCCGCTGGGCGCGCCGCGAGCCGGCCAAGGCCGTCGCCATCCTCGCGGTCGTCGTCTTCGCCGTGTCGGGAGCCGTCTTTCTCGTCGCCGATCGCCTCGGGCGCCTCACCGCGGCGCGCGACCACCTGGTCCGGGCCGAGCAGCGGCTCGCCGCCGGGGACTACACCGCGGCCCTCGAGGCCGTCGCGCAGTCCCGCGAGCGGTATCCCGACTCCACGCGCGCGCTCGTGCTCAAGGCGCGCATCGAGAGCGAGCGCGACGCCGCGGAGAAGGAGGCGCGGAAGCAGGACGACCTGCGGGCCGCGGCCGCCGCGCGCGAGGAATCCGCGCAGAAGCAGCGCGAGTACGCCGAGACGAGCCGCGCCCTGGCGGCGCTCCGGCAGTCCCTGCGGCGCGATCACGGGCGCGTCTTCGGCGCCTTCGCCGAGAGCGAGGACCGCAGCGCGTTCGCCCACGAGCAGGCGGAGTTCGAGCAGCGCCGGCTCGAGGCGGAGCGCCTCCTGATGGAGTCCCAGGAGGCCCTCGAGCGCTCGGCGCGGCTGGAGGCGCCCTGGGGCCGCTCGGCGGAGACCGAATCCGCGTTCGCGGGCTTCTTCCTCGATCGCTGGCGCGAGGCCGTCGAGGCGGGCGATGCCCCGCGCACGACGCTCTTCCGCTCGCTCGTCGAGCGGCACGATCCCTCCGGCGCCCACGCCGCGGAGCTCCTCGGCCGCGGCACGCTGACCTTGATCCTCGATCCTCCCGACGCGGAGGCCCACCTCTTCCGCTTCGAGTCGTACGAGACCGTGCGCGCCGGCGATCCGATCCCGCGCCTCGTGCCGGTGCCGACGAAGGGCGTCGGCCGCGCCCGCGAGGCCGCCTGGACCGCCGATTTCCATCCCGGGGACCTCGCGCTGAGGATCGACGCGGTCGATCCGCACTCCCCCGCGGACGACGCCGGACTGCGCGCGGGCGACCTCGTGATCCGACTGAACGGCGCGCCCGTCGGCCACGGCCTGTACCTGAGGTCGACCGGCACCGACGGCCCGCTGTTCGAGGCGGGGATCGCTGCGGGGACGCGTGTCCGCACCCTGAATCGCGTCGCGATCCGGACCCGGATGGACTGGGATTCCGCTCCCCCGGTCGAGGGTGGACCCGACCGCATCGCCTTCGAAGGCCGGGACGGCGAGATCCCGCTGGCCCGCGGCTCGGTCCAGCTCGTCGAGGCCGCGGCGTTCGTCGCGCGGGGATCGCCCGAGGCGTCGCTGGACCTCTCCTGCCTGCATGAAGGCGCGCCGGTCGAGCTGCACGCGGCCGAGGGCGAGGCGAGCGGGATCGAGTGCGAGCTCAGCGCGTATCCCTTGATCTGCAGCGCGGAGAACCTCGTGACGGCCGGGCAGGCACTCCCGATCGATCCGGGCTCGTACCTGCTGCACGTCCGCCGATCGGGCCGCGAGGAGGAACGGGTGCCGATCGCGGTGAAACCGCAGGGAACCGTCGAGCTCCGCGTGGAGCTCCCTCCCTCCGGCACCGTTCCGCCGGGCTTCCTCCCGATCCCCGCGGGGGACTTCACCTACCGCGGCGATCCGGAAGCCGAGGATCCCGCCCTCGCGGAGCCCGTGCGGTTGCCCGGGTACTTCATCGCCCGCCGGGAGCTGACGAACGCCGAGTGGGCCGAGTTCGTCGCGGACCCGGAGACGCAGGCGCGGATCCAGCCAGCCATCGGACTCACCTACGAGCCGCGCGAGAACAACCGCGAGCTGATCCCGAAGGAGAGCCTCGGCGGCCCGACGACGCCCGTGATGGGCATCTCCTGGAACGACGCGGCGGACTACCTGGTCTGGCGGA
>DASRJG010000112.1:0-5931 GCA_035649595.1 Candidatus Polarisedimenticolaceae bacterium | reverse complement strand
ATCCGCTCCCGCACGAGCGGGCGCATCTCGTAGACGACGTGCGACCCCCCGAACAGGAGCAGGGCCGCGAGCAGCCCGCGCGTCATCGCCCGCCGCTCGCGGAGCTTCGCGAGCAGGAGCGGGAGGAGGACCGCCATCGCGAGCATCGGCGAGTAGAAGCGGGGGAAGTTGGCGTCGGTGGCGACCGCGAAGACGAGGCCGAATCCGAGGGCGATGCCGAGGAGCCGCTCGCGCGCGGCGACGGCCCCCGCCGCGGCGAGGACGAACACCAGCATGTTCCACGGCGACGCGAAGAACAGCTCGGCGTTCCCGAGGATGACCCAGGGCGGGTCGGCCGCCCTGCTGATGGTCCCGAGGACGGTCGCCCTGTGGAACGCGCCCCCGCTCGCGAGGTCGAGCGCGAGCGCGATTGCCGCGATCGACCCCAGACCCGCAGCGGCGAAGGCGAGAGCGCGCTTGCGGTCGCGGAGCGCGAGGTCCGCGGCGACGGCGACGAGCCCGACGACCGTGATCTGCTTCACCGACCAGGCGGCGACGAGCCAGGGGAGAGCGAGCCAGGGGGTGCGCCCGGCCTCGCGCGCGCGAACGGCGACGAGGAGCCCCATCGCCTCGAAGAAGATCCCCGGCGCGTCGACCCGCTGGGCCGTCCCCCAGAACGCGACCTGGTAGAACGAGAGCCACAGGAGCGAGGCCGCGGCGCCTGCGCGCCATGACCCCGAAAGCCGCCGCGCGATCGCGAACGCCGCCCCCGCCGTCGCGAGCGTGAACAGGATTGAGACCCCCCGTCCCGCGGCGAACGCGGAGCCCGTGAGCGCGATCAACGGCCCGACCATCAGGTAGTAACCGGGCGTGTAATGAAGGATCGAGTAGGGGGGGTGCTCGAACCTCGCCTGCGTGTATGGCGGGACCCCCTCGACCAGCGAGCGGGCGGCGATGCCGACGGCCGCCTCCGAGACGACCAGCTCGTGCGGATAGCGGAGCGTCCCGATCGCGACGCAAAGGAACAGCGCGAGCCCGGCCGCAAGCAGCGCCCACCACCCGGCCGCGAGCGCGCGGTCGAGCGGCCCCTCGCCGGTCACGAGAGCCACTTCACCACCTTGAGGATCCCCATCTTCGCCCCCTGGCGGTGCGCCGACAGGGTCTCGCGCCGCGAGGTATCGCTCGAGGCGAAGTAGCGGTAGGCCTCGCGCAGCATCGCGTCGTTGGTCAGCGTCGGGCGCCAGCCCAGGTCGCGCTTGATGCGCGAGGCGTCGAAGACGAACGTCCCCGCGATCAGCCGCGAGTGATAGGGGCCGAGCGGGGAGAGGCCGAGGCGGTGGAGGACGGACAGGAGACCGACGGCCGGCTTCTCGGGGAGCGACACCAGGCGCGAGCCGGACCCCGCCTCGTCGATCACCGCCGCATACACCTCGCGCAGCGGCCGGACCGCGTCGCTCCCGACGTGATAGACGTGGCTTCCCGGTGCGCGCGAGGAGAGCAGGCACGCGTCGGCGAGGTCGCGCGCGTAGACGAACGAGTAGCGGTTCGAGCCGTCCCCCACCACGTACACCTTGCGCCCCTCGCGCACGAACTCGAACAGGATCGCGAGGAGCCCCAGGCGGCCGGCCGAGACGATCGTCGGGCAGCGGAGCGCGTCGGCGTCGATACGGCCTGCGTACGAGGCAAGGACGCGCTCCCCCTCGAGCTTCGACCGGCCGTAGTCCTCGACCGGACAGGTCGGCTCGTCCTCGCCGACCGGGTCGGCGTACGACCGGCCGAACACGCAGATCGAGGAGGTGTAGACGATCTTCCGGACGCCGGCCGCGATCGACGCCTCGGCGAGGACGCGCGTCGCGTCGACGTTGGACGACCAGAGGTCCTCGCGCCGCGGCGCCTCGTGCCCCATGAGCGCGGCGCAGTGGAACACCGCGTCGAAGGGTCCGCGGGACGCGAGCACGCGCGCGACCGCGGCGGGGTCGCGGAGATCGGCGCGCTCGTAGACGACGCGGGCGTCGGGGTCCGGATCGGCGAGGCGATCGACGCTGACGACCTCGATCCCGCGGTCGGCCAGGTGGCGCGCGAGCACGCCGCCGAAGTAGCCGGCGCCACCCGTGACCAGCGCCCGCCGGGGGGCCGGGCCCAGCGGGAGCGAGGCGCTCATCGCGATGCCGCGTCTCCCGGCGGGCAGTCCCCGTCCCCCGCGCGCACGAACGCGAGATGGCCGAGCGAGAACGACAGGCAGCCGGGCTCCGCGATCGTCGCGACCGCGAGCGCGCGGCCGGCGTCGTAGGGAAGCTCCGTCAGCGGAAGGTCCGCGCGCGGCCAGATCCGCCGGTAGTCCGGATCGTAGAGGACGGCGCGGCGGATCCCGTCGGGGAGGCGGATCGGATTGCCGACCGGAACCGCGGAGGAGCCGGGCTCGAACGAGAACACGCGCCCCCGCGCGCTGGGGATCCAGGTGTCCGGCCCGCTCTTGAACGCGCCGAACAGGCCGACCGTCGGGTACTCGGGGAGGAACCAGACGGCGTGGAAGGTGTCGTCGTAGGCGAGCACGAGGGTCTCGTCCGCGGGGAGCGAGCCCCGCACCGCCGCGTCGCGCCGCGCGAGGTCGGCGTTCCGTGCGAGGAGCCGCGCGGCCGACGGGTACGCCTCGGGAAGCGTCACGCCGAACACCCGCACCGGGAGCACGAACAGCCCGACGTTGACCGCGAGGCCGAGCGCCGCGAGCGCGCGGGGCAGCCCCTCCGCCCCGGTCCGGCGACGCGCGGCCCGCTGCACCAGCGGCGCGACCGTCGCCGCCGCGAGGATCGCGGCCGGGGCGAGCAGCAGGACGCCGAACCGCGGCGCCCAGTCGTACGCGGCGTGGAAGACGAGCGCCGGGAGCGCCCACGCCGCGAGGAACGGCGCCGCGCCGGGGAACGGCCAGCGCCCGGTCAGGCACCCCCACGCCCCCGCGAGGAAGGGAACGAGGAACAGCCCGAGGCCGAGGAGGGCGCTCGCCGCCATCGCGGCGGTCTGCGGCACGACCTTCCCCAGGCCTCCGCCGAGGATCTTCCCGCGCAGGACCACGTCGAGGAAGAAGCTCGAGGTCACCTCCCGGTAGGCGGCGAGCCCGCCGGAGAGGCTCGCGACGACGAGCGTCCAGCCGGCGGCTGCGGCCGCGAGCACGGCGAGCCCGGCCGCGATCCGCCGCCAGGGGTGGCGCCACGCCCCGTAGAGCCACAGGGGCAGGATCAGGACCGCGAAGGTGGACCGGAACCCGATCGACAATGCGAGCGCCACGGTCATGAGCCAGAACAGCCCGCGTGCATCGGGTGCGCGCGCGCGGCGGACGAGCCAGGCCATCAGGAGCGAGAGGGCGGCCTCGCCGGTCGAGGGCATCGCGACCGCGCCGAAGAACCAGAACAGCGGGCTCGTGGCGACGATCCCCGCCGCGATCCATCCGGCGGTCTCCCCGGCGACGTCCCGCCCCAGGAGATAGGCGAAGAGGAACGCGAAGCCGCTCGCGATCGCGCTGACGATCGCGAGCGACGTCGGCGGATCGTGGACGAGCGCGTCCACGGCGCGGGCGATCCCGATGTAGAGCGGGTTCCCCGGGGGATGCGGGCGGCCCGCCGTCATGTCGTAGCGCTCCATCGCGAGCGCGTACCGTCCCGCGTCCGAGATGAAGAGCGTGCGATCGCGAACGGGGAGGCGCGTGGCGAGGGCCGCGGCCATGAAGGCGACGGCGAGCGCGAGCGTCGGGACGATGCGTCGCGTCGCGGCGGGCGCGGTCATAGACGGGGAACTATATACTCCGCCGGGTGGAGCCGGACCGCTCTCGCCCCCGCCTCTGGTTTCACGATTACCTGCACCTGCGCCCGATCGCGCGCGACCTGGAGATCCGGATCGGGGCGGCGGTGCGCGAGCGCGTGCCGCGGCGCGTGCTCGACCTGGGGTGCGGGGCGAGCCCCTACCGCCGCTACTTCGGCGATGTCGGCGACTACGTCAGGCTCGACCTCGCCCGCGGCGCCGCTCCCGACGTCATCGCGCCCGCCGAGTCGCTCCCGTTCGCAGACGCCTCGTTCGACATGATCCTCTCGACGCAAGCGCTGCAGCTCGCCGCCGACCCCGCGGCGGCCGCGGCGGAGATCGCCCGCGTCGCGCGCCCGGGCGCCCGCGTGTGGGTGACGGCGCCGCTCGCCTGGCCGTACGACGCCTCGACGGAGCACCGCTTCGGGGAGCCGCAGCTCGCGGCGCTCTTCTCCGGCCTGCGCGTCCTCGAGGTCGTGCCGCAGGGGGGGATGCTCGGCTTCCCGTGCGCGCTGTGGAACGTGATGGTGCGTGAGGCGGTCGGGGCGGCCGAGCGGCGCGTCGGCGCGCCCGCGCGCCTGCTCCGCGCGCCGGCCGCGGCGTTCTACCTCGCGTCGAACCTGGTCGGGCGGGGGCTCGAGCGGGCCGCGGCCCGCGGCCCCGCCGCCGCGCTGCTGGCGTTCCTCGACGCCCGCCTCCCGATGAACGTCCTCGTCGCCGCCGAGCGGCCGCGATGAGCCGTCCCCAGGCCCGCCTCCGTCGCGGCGGCTGGAGCATCCACAACGTCGCCGCGTCGTACGGCGGCATGGCGGCCGAGGGGGTCGTCTTCCTGCTCCTCACTCCCTTCCTGGTCCGCGAGCTGGGGCTCGCGCAGTACGGCCTGTGGTCGCTCGCGGTCGCGTTCGTGGACTGGGCGCAGATGTTCGACCTGGGGCTACGCGAGGGGGTGATGAAGTTCACCGCGGCGCACCAGGCGCGCGCCGAGTCGCGCGAGGTGCGGCGGGTCGCGGAGAGCGCGCTGTTCGTCTACGCGATCGTCGGCGTCGTCGTGTTCGTCGCGCTCGCGGCGTTCTGCTGGCTCGTCCTCCCGGTCCTCGTGCACCGGACGTCGTCGCTCGAGCTGATGCGCGCCGTGGTCCTGCTCCTCGGCGTCTCCGCCGCGATCTCCTTCCCCGCGGGGATCGCCGGCTCGCTGCTCGAAGGGCTCTCGCGCTTCGAGCTGCTCAACGCGATCCGCGTGGGGCACGCGGCGCTCCGCCTCGCCCTCGTCGTCCTCGCGCTGCAGTTCGAGCTCGGCGTCTTCGGCGTCGCGGCGGCCGAGCTGATCGCGCGCCTCGGGCTCCACGCGGCGCGATGGGCGACGCTGATCCGGATCTACCCCGACCTCGTCCCCCGCCCGCGCGCGCACCGCGGCGTCCTCGCGCGGCTGTTCGACTTCGGCCTCTGGAACGTCGTCCGCCAGATCGCCGAGGTGACGATGGCGCGGATGTACGAGCCGGTGCTCGCGATCTTCGCCGGCCTGCCCTCGGTCGGCGCGTTCCATGCCGGCCGAAGGCTCGCCACGATGCCGGGGGAGGCGATCGTCCCGATGGCCGGCGTCCTGTTCCCGCTCAGCAGCGAGATGGAGGCCGGCGGACGCGAGGAAGCGCTCCGGGAGACGCTGTTCAAGGCGACGAAGATCGCCTCGGCGATCGCCCTCCCCCTGGCGCTGATCCTCGCGTTCGGCGCCGCCCCCATCCAGACGAACTGGCTCGGGAACCGCGCCCCCGAGGCGGAAGGGGTCATGCGGATCTTCGCCGTGTCGTTCCTCTTCGTCGCCTGTGCGATGCCGGCGGAGTCGATGCTCCTGGGGTGGGGGCGGGTGCGGCTGCTGGCGCTCACCGGAGTCGCCCACACCCTGGTGACGCTCGCCCTCGGGATCCCGCTGACCCGGCGCTTGGGGGCGGTGGGCCTGGCGGAAGCGTCACTTGTCGCCGCCATCGCCACGCAGTTCGTCGTATTCCTTCCTGCAGCCGCGCGGCGGTGTGGGGCGCACCCGTTCCGCCTCTTCGCGAAGTCGATCCTTCCGGCGTGGCTCGCGGGAGCGCCGGTGGCCGCGGCGATGCTCGCCGCGGGTCCTCGGATCTCTCGCGGCGGGCTCGCGGCGCTGGCGACCTGGGG
>DASRJG010000111.1:0-2705 GCA_035649595.1 Candidatus Polarisedimenticolaceae bacterium | reverse complement strand
AGAGATCCGGCGACACGCCGTACAGGGTCTGCGCCCCGCCGGGGTCCACGCGGAAGCCGGTCATGACCTCGTCGAGGATCAGGATCACCCCGTGCCGCGCGGTCAGATCGCGGATCGCCGCGAGCCAGCCGGGGGCAGGAGGCACGACCCCCATGTTCCCGGCGACCGGCTCGACGATGAGCGCCGCGATCCGCGGGCCGTGCGCGTCGAGCAGGCGCGCGAGCGCCTCCGCGTCGTTGAACGGGACGGTCAGGGTCAGCGAGGCGAGGTCGGGCGGAACTCCCGGGCTCCCGGGGATCCCGAGCGTCATCACCCCCGATCCCGCCTTCACCAAGAGCGAGTCGGCGTGGCCGTGGTAGCAGCCCTCGACCTTGATCAGGCCGAACCGCCCGGTGGCCGCCCGCGCGAGACGGATGGCGGACATCGTCGCCTCGGTCCCGGAGGAGACGAACCGGATCTTCTCGCAGGCCGGGATGCGCGCGAGCACGCGCCGGGCGAGCTCGGTCTCCAGCTCCGTCGGCGCGCCGAACGTCGTCCCCCGCCCCGCCTGCTCGCGCAGCGCGGCGACCACGCGGGGATGCGCGTGCCCCGCGATCAGCGGCCCCCACGACCCGAGGTAGTCGATGTACTCGCGGCCGTCGGCGTCCCGCACGATCGCCCCCCGGCCGCTCTCGAGGAACACGGGCGTCCCGCCGACGGCGCCGAACGCGCGCACCGGGCTGTTGACGCCTCCGGGGATGATCCGCCGCGCCTCCTCGAAGCGCCGGTCCATGGCGTCGCTCATCGCGGGCCCTTCGCGGCCGGGCCCGGGCGGTACCAGCCGCGCCGCCGCGCCTCGGCGAGCACCCGCTCGTGGAAGCGGCGGAAGCGCAGGGAGTGGTCGAAGTACCGGAGGTGGGCCAGCTCGTGGCAGAGCGTGTCCACCAGGCTCGACTCCTTGAGCAGCCGTCCCGTCGTCGCGTGGCGCAGGCGGATCCGGATCCGGCCGTCGGCGTAGCAGATCCCGTAGTGGGCGACGACGCCCTCGTCCTCGGCCTCGATCATCGAGTACCGCAGCCCGAAGTGGTCGGCGAGCGCCCGCGCCATGCTCCGGAGCTTCTCGATGACGTCGCCGTCCTCGTCGGAGCGCCGGGGCGCCGGCGGAGCGGGGATCGGGAACAGCGCGCGCTGGCGCGGATCGACGCGCGCGGGCACGGGGCTACCGCAGGAGCCGCGCGGCCTCGCGCGCGTGGTAGGTCAGCACGATCGACGCCCCCGCCCGGCGGATCGAGGTCAGCGTCTCGAGGATCGCCCGCTCGCGCTCGATCCAGCCCCGCTCCGCGGCCGCGAGCAGCATCGCGTACTCGCCGCTGACGTTGTACGCGGCGACCGGGACGCCGAACGTGTCCCGCACCCGGCGGATCACGTCGAGGTAGGCGAGGGCCGGCTTCACCATGACGATGTCCGCTCCCTCCTCGAGGTCGAGTCCCACCTCCCGCAGCGCCTCGTCGCCGTTCCCCGGGTCCATCTGGTACGAGCGACGGTCGCCGAACTGCGGCGCCGACCCGGCCGCCTCGCGGAACGGGCCGTAGAATGCCGAGGCGTACTTCGCGGCGTACGAGAGGATCGCGACGTCGTCGCGGCCGTCGGCGTCGAGGGCGCTCCGGATCGCGCCGACCCGGCCGTCCATCATGTCGGACGGGGCGACGAGGTCCGCACCCGCGCGGACGTGCGACAGCGCCGCCTTCGCGAGCAGCTCGAGGGTCGGGTCGTTCTGCACCCGCCCCTCGTGCACGACCCCGCAGTGGCCGTGGCTCGTATACTCGCAGAGGCAGACGTCGGTGAGGACCAAGAGGTCCGGGTGCGCGCGCTTCAGCTCCCGCACCGCGTTCTGCACCGCGCCCCCCTCGTCCCACGCTTCCGACCCCAGCTCGTCCTTGTGGTCGGGGATCCCGAACAGCAGGACCGCGCGGACGCCGTCCTCCCACGCGTTCCCCGCCTCGTCCACGATCGTGTCCGGGGAGAAGTGGAACTGGCCGGGCATGGAGCGGATCTCGGCGCGCACGCCGCGCCCGGAGCGGACGAACAGGGGGTAGATCAGCTCGGAGGGATGAACGCGCGTCTCGCGGACCATCTCCCGCAGCGCCGCGGAGCGCCTCAGCCGGCGTGGGCGCGTGGTCGGGAACATGGGCCGCTCAGTCCTCGGGATCGGCGAAGAAGAAGTAGTCGGCGCAGTGCTTGCCGCAGAAGATCCGGCCGCTGTAGTGGAACGCGTGCTCGGTGCACACGTGCTTGAAGCAGATCGGACACTTGAGCAGCTCGGCCTCCTGGTCGGTCTTGTTGCAGGTGACGCAGTTGTCGATCGGGGGCACGCGGACCTCCCGGACACGGAGCGCGAAGTATAGCGCGCGGCGGGGATTGAGCCCCCCAACCCTCTCCTGCTAGAGTGCGCGGACTTCCGTGCCGGCGTAGCTCAGGGGTAGAGCGAGGGTCTCATAATCCCTAGGTCCGTGGTTCAAATCCACGCGCCGGTACCAGTCTCTCGAAGGATCTGCCTTGGCGCCGTCCCCGGTGACGGGCGCGCAGTCAGTGCGGGTACTCCGTGTGACTCAGCCAGCCATCTCGATTCAGGTCGAAGCGGCTGAAAGACCGGGCATCGCCCTTCCACTCGTCCTGCGAGATCTTGCCGTCCTTGTTGACGTCGAGCGTGGCGAACATCGGGGAGG